>CAIJIT010000016.1 GCA_903820745.1 uncultured Burkholderiales bacterium | reverse complement strand
TTCGACCTCGACGCACACGTTGAGGAACCCGTTCCCCAAGCGGTCCTGCGAGAAGCTGGTGCCGTCCTTGATCTCGGCACCCGCCGGAAGGTCACGACTCTTGAAGACCTTGAACTCGCGATCACGCCCACCTGTTGATCGAGTGCCCGCCAACGCTGTCGGTGTCAGTGAGGGTCAACGCGTTGAAAGGCACATCAAGTGGTCTTGTGCGCCGAGATCGCCCCGACATTGCGTCGAAATACTGGAAAGGCGTGCTGTGGTCGCCTTCGTACTGCGTCGTCAGCGCAGGCGGTGCGCCACTGGAAACCATCAAGGCTTACGTCGAGGCGCAGCGCGCTTGCTCTGCACCGTAAGCAGCCCTCATGGGCTGCCCCTCTACCTCCCCGCCATGAATGACGGGGTTTCTCGGGAATTCCGATGATCGATGCGATCGTTCGCAGTTCAACTCGGATTGGCATTGCATTCCCGATGCAAAGCGGGCAATTCCAGGTCAGCCGCTTTTCCCTCGACAGCGCGGGTAAGGCCGTGGACTCGATGCGCAGCGCAGTCATCAAGGAAGTTCCTCCGGCCAAGGGCTCGCGTGGCCAGCAGTCATAGCGTCTGACACCGCTCCTCCTGGCTTTGATCCAAGCGCGATGAATCCGTACGTCGTCAGAAGAAACCGCCTATCGCTTTACCGTTGACCCGCGCAGAGCCAAGACGCAGTTCGACATGGCCCGAGATACCAGACGATCTGGCCGAAAGAGACCGCAAGGCATCGCCTGAGCCGGCTGAATGTTTCTCGACTTTGCAGTGCAGAACTTCGCCAAACTGAACTGTCGTTTCGGGACCCCATGATTCTTGAAAGACGGTCGGGCAATTGCCGTTGCAGTGGTCTTTTGCCGAATCCTGCGCCGCCTCAGGTTCACAGCATGAGCTCGCCCGGCGCATGAACCAACCCGTTCCGCTGTAGTTAACTGCAGGCGGACGGGATCACGCCATGAGCCTCTTGGGGAATCAACTGATCATTCATCGGCGTTGCTGCTTGCCGGGCTGGAGCAATCAACCGGCCGGATTGCTGGTCCAGTCCATGAGCGCTGATCGACAGCAAGAAGAATGCAGCTGGCCGGGTCATGATCGCAACTTTGGCTGTAATATTAACAATCAATTTTGAGGGGGGATTCTCAATGCAGATGATGCCCAGGGCTTGGCTCGCAGCAACAATTCTTGGCCTGTGGTTGTCTGCCTGCGGCGGCGGCGATCAGGCGCCAGCGCTGAGTTCGGTGCAGACTGAGTCTTCTGTGCCGGTCGCGCACGACGCCAGTCTGGCAATGTCCAGGACACTGGCCGTTACCAGCGTGGTCGAAACCACCAACTCTGCGCTGGTCGGCCAAGCGGTCACTCTTCAGGATGCGATCGCGATCCTGAAGATGATCGTGGGCCTGGATGTCAACAATGCAGGACAGCCATTGACGCCCTATCAGGTGTACGCCGCCGATGTCGACGGCAACGGCAAGGTCGAACTGGCTGATGCGATTGGTGTCTTGAAAGTTGTTGTCGGACTCGAGGCGCCTGCCGCGACATGGCTGTTTTTCAACCAGGCTGGCGGAGCACCGGTGGTCAGCAACGTCATCAATCCCGGCCAACCGCCCGAATTGACGGCCGCCGTCAGCAGTATGTCGACTGTGGCGAATGTCGGCCTGGCTGCAGTGCTGCGCGGCGATGTCGTCGGCAGCGCGCTGAGCTATGCCTGGACGCTGACTTCCAAGCCGGCGAACAGTGCCGCCTCCTTGACCGGCGCGACATCAGCGGTGCCGAAGTTCACAGCCGATGTGGTCGGAACATATGTTGCCACGCTGACCGTCACCGACGCCAATTCCAACAAAGAGACGACCACGGTGACGATGGCAGCCAACCCCGCGCCGGGAATTTCAGTGGCCGCCAACCTCAGCGGCGAGGTGTTGTTGAAGCTCGACAACAACGTTGCCTATCCTTCCGTGACCTGGTTCTGCGACACCTTGCAGATCGGCACGGGCACCGGTGTTGGCAACGGCCTGAACTGGAATACAACGACGACGGCCAACGGTCAGCACCTGATCCTCGCGGTGGTCACGTTGGCGGGTGGTTCCACCCTGTCGGTTCGCCAGTCGGTCAATGTCTCCAACAGCAATTTGGCGGTCAGCGCCTCGGCCAGCGGAACGACCGGAACCGTCGCCATCAATGTCACGGCCAGTTCGAACTTCCCGATCACCACCGTCTCGGCCACCTTGGACGGCAGCTCGCTGGGCGTACTGACCGCACCGAATGCCTGCTCAAAGTATTGCTCCGGCACCAACAACCTTTACCAATTCACCATCAACAGCGTATCCGCAGGATCAGGCGCTCACAGCGTTGTCGTCACGGCGACCGACAATTCCGGTTCGAGCAAAATTACCACTTTGGCTTTGACGATCTCGAATCCGCCTTCACTCGTTCTGAGCAGTCCGGTCGATGGCGGCTTCATCAATGGGGCAGGTTTACTGAGTATCTCCGGCAACATGTCCAGCGACAAAACCGGCGCGGTCACCGTCACGGCATTTCTGGGTGGCCTGCCGATTGGCCTCACGCAGGGTGGCACGACTTTCAGCGGGTCCTTCAGCCTGGCAGGCCTGCCGGCGGGGCCTTACACCTTGACGCTCAACGCCAAGGACAGCGGAGCCGTCACGACCAACTTGCAGACCTCGATCGTCGTCGCCTCGTCCGATGCGCTGACCTACACGCCGGTCTTTGCGATGGGTGTTGGCGCGCAGTTGATCACCGTGGACAACAGCAATCCGGCCCTGCTGCTCTTTGTTGCCAGCGACGGCAGCTACCGCGTCAGGAACAACAGCTTGAATTCGGAAGTCATCTTGCAAGGCGCTGCCGCGATTCCTTTTCGCTACAACTGGACCATGGACGGCGGCTATGTCTTCATGGAAGGCGGGTGGCTAGGCTTGACGACCACTGGCTATACCGACTGTCCCTTGGATTGCATTTACCAGTGGACCCCGGCAGGCGCGAAGACCAACATTTCCAACGCTAGTCCCAACAGTCCAAGTAGCCGAGTCGGTGGAGGCTATGCCTATGAGCAATATCCCAGGGCCCATGGCGGCTACGTGATCTGGATTGATGCCGCGGGTGCCAACCCGGGCACTTATACGCTTTACGACGTGGCGCAGGCGAGCTACAGCGTGATCAATCAACCGGCCGGCGCCAACTATCTCGGCAATACCTCGGTCGACTTCGCGGTCATCAACAACGTCGTCAATTTCTTTTACTGGGCCAACACCGGCGCCAGCAGTTACGACGTGTACCAGTGGAATTCGGCCACCCGGTCGTCGACCAAACTGAGCGGAGGAACCACCCGCAGCATCTACCCGCAGACCGACGGTCAGCGCGTGGCCTGGAGCCAAGCACCGACGTCGGGGTCGGGCACCACTTCGCTGGTGGCGCAATCAGTCAACGGTGGCGCACAGACTTTGCTGTCGACTTGCATGAATAGTTTCACGCTCGCTGGCGGCGTACTGGCCTGGATCGAATGCACCGCAAGCACCAATGCGCAGGGCCTTGCGACGACCACGATCATCGGCCTGAAAGCATCGAACAGCGGTGGAACGGTCACAACCATCACATCCAACAGCAGCGCAACGCTATACGGCGCAGGCGGCGGCCATGTGGTCTACGGCCTGCAAAGCAAGCTGTACGACTGGAACGCCAGCACCGCAAGCTCGAGCCTGCTCGCCGACACTGTGCCCGGGATGGTGATGGTTTCGGGCAACACCGTTTACTTCACACTAGGGTCAAGCCAGGCGCTTTATCAGGTCACCTTGCATTGAGCTGGAATCCGCCCGTAGCCCAACAAGCGGCGCAGCGGCTTGAGGGGGTATTTGTCCTCGCCGCCCTCCATTCCAACGAGTAGTTTGCCTTCGGCTTACTGGTTGTAGAGCTGACTGCAGCCCGGCAGGCAGGCATCGGCCCGGGGCAAAGCGGTCACAGCTGACCTGGGGTAACCCTAGTGAATCCCCGCCGCATCGCGGCACATAATCCGCGAACTGCCATGCCGTATTCAGCCTGCAGATGAACCATCCACAGGATCCGCGGGCATAACCTACTGGAGACAAGTCGATGAAACAGAATATCTGGATCCAAACCGGTTGCCACATCCTGGCGTCAACTGCGGTGACCGCCGTTGCAGCCCTCAGCGGAACTTCAGCGCAAGCGCAGGAAACCTTCAAGGTCGGCATCGTGAGTTTTTTGTCGGGACAGGCAGCCGATAGCTTTGGTATTCCGGCTGTCAACGGCGCCAAGGTTCTGGTCGAGGCCTTCAACAAAGGCGCTGCCCCTGCGCCTTACAACAAGGTGGGTTTTGGCGGCCTGAAGATCGAGCCCATTTACGTGGATGAAAACGGTGGGGCGACCAAACAGGTGCAGGAGCTTCGCAATCTGTATGACCGCGACAAAGTCGACGTCGTCGTGGGGTATGTTGGCTCCGGCGACTGTCTGGCCGTGGCGCCGGTCGCTGAGGAAATGAAGAAGTTCCTGATCCTGTATGACTGCGGCACGCCGCGGATCTTCGAGGATGGCAAGTACAACTATGTGTTCCGCACGGCATCGCACGCGACGATGGACAACGTTGCACTGGCCCGCTACATGAAGGCCAAGAACGTCAAGACTGAAACCTTCAACATGATCAACCAGGACTACGCCTGGGGTATCGATTCGAAAAAGGATTTTGTTTGGTCCCTGGAAAAACTCTTCCCCAATGCCAAAGCCGGGGAAGACCAGTTGCCCAAGTTTGGCGCAGGCCAGTACGGCACTGAAATTTCTGCGCTGATGGGTAAGCAAGCGGATGTGACCCATTCGAGCTTGTGGGGCGGAGACTTGCAGGCGTTCATTCTGCAAGCCGCACCGCGTGGCCTGTTCAAACGCACGCAGGTGGTGTTTTCGGCGGCAGACCATGTTTTGCCAGGCCTTGGTGACAAGATGCCTGACGGTGTGATTCTGGGTGCACGTGGTGCTTATGGGTTGATGTCACCCAAGTCCGCGCTCAACGACTGGTGGTGGGACCTTTATTCCAAGGCCTATAACGTCTATCCGGTGCAGGCTCCCTACCGCATGGTGCAGTCCTTGCTGGGATTGAAGCTCGCGGTGGAGAAAGCCATGGCGGCCAACGGGGGCAAGAAGCCCAATGCCGAACAACTGGCGGCAGCGCTGGCCAATAGCGAATGGGATTCACCCGCTGGCAAGATCCGGATGGCGCTGGGCAATGGCCATCAGGCCATGCAGGAAACCGCCATTGGCCGCACACGCTATGACGCAGGCAAGAAGATGGTGCTGCTGGATGACATCATGCGATTCCCAGCGGAATGTGTGAATCCACCCGCCAACATGAAGTCCGAGGACTGGATCAAGGCGGGTTTCCCGGGCGCCAAGGGCTGCCCTTAAGAGAAGGCGGCGAACCGCATGGCAGCCGCATTGACCATCCTGATCGATGGTCTGACTTACGCGTCCTGGCTGTTCATCGTGGCCCTCGGGCTGACGCTGGTATTCGGCGTGCTGAAGATCCTCAATATGGCGCATGGGAGCTTCTACGCCATCGGCGCCTATATGGCGGCCAGCTTCGTCAGTTGGGGCGCTGCGCTCAAATGGGCACCGGGTTTTACCCTGGTGGCCATGTTGCTGGCAGCCGTAGCAGTGGCCGTGATCCTGGCGCCCTTGACCGAACGCAGCTTGCTTCGATCCTTCTACGGGCGTGATGAAGTGCTGCTGGTGCTGGTGACCTATGCGATGTTCCTGATTTTGGAGGACGCAACCAAACTGATTTGGGGGGCAACGCCGTTTTATGTGTCCGAGCCTTATGCCTTGTTCGGCAATGTAGACATCGGCACCCAAAGTTATGTGGGTTACGACTTCGCGATGTTCGGTTTGGCTGTCTTGGTGGGGTTTGCCGTCTGGTGGGGGCTCAACCGCACCCGCCAGGGCAAGATCGTGCTGGCCGTGATCCACAGTCCCGAAGTGGCTTCCAGCATGGGCGTCAACGTGTCGAAGGTGTACATGCTGGCGTTCACCGTAGGTGTATTCCTGGCAGCGCTGGGCGGTGCGTTCACGGCGCCGATGATCTCGGTACAACCGGGCATTTCAGTCGGCGTGATCATCGTGTCGTTTGCGGTCGTCATCATCGGTGGCCTGGGTAGCATCGAGGGTGCGGCGATCGGTGCATTGACCGTCGGCCTCGCCAGGTCCATGGCGGTTCATCTGGCACCGGTGGCTGAACTGTTCTCCGTATACCTGGTGATGGCAGTCGTCCTGGCGTTCCGGCCTGAAGGGCTGTTCCAGCGCATTCAAGCCAGAAAAATCTAGCCGATGGCGGCTACAACTTCCACACCTTTGGCCTCTGCGCCAGTCAGCCGACGGCGGACGATTTTTCTGGGCCTGGGCGCCTTCGCTGTGTTGTGCATAGCGGGTTGGTTCATGCCCAAGTGGTTCACTTTTTTGCTCACCATGGCGGCGGCCAACGGCCTCGTCTCGCTGGGCATTGTCGGCCTTATGCGTGGGGGCTTGGTGCCCTTCGGTCAGGGCATGATGTTTGCCGTTGGCGGCTATTCGGCTGCCTTGCTGGCCAACAAACTGGGCGTCAACGATGCGCTGGTGCTCGCCCTGACTGGCGGTCTGATTGCCGTGCTGGTGTCCTTGCCGTTTGCGCCCTTGCTGTCGCGCTACCGGGGGATATTTTTTGCCATGCTGACCCTGGCGCTGTCGATGGTGACCTATGGGCTGCTGATGAAAGTGGAATGGTTGGGTGGCTCTGACGGGTTCAACCTGAGTCGTCCTACGCTGCTGGGCATGAAGCTGCCGGATGCCACATCGGGTTATGTGATGTATGTGCTGACGCTGTTTGTTGCCACCGTCTTGGCAATGATCGCCCGGATGGTGTTTGACAGCACGCGTGGCCTGATGACCCTGGCCATGCGTGACAATGAATTGCGCGTGGAATACCTTGGCGGCCCGGTGCGTCAGGCCATTGCGATCAATTTTGTGCTGGCGGCCTTTGCAGGCGGTACCGGAGGTGCATTGGGCGTGATGTCGCTGGGTCATGTGGAGCCCATGTTCAGCTTCTGGACGACGTCCGGCGAGTTCGTGTTCGTGGCCATCCTGGGTGGCTGGCAAAGCGTCTCTGCCGTGTTTGTAGCCAGCATGGTGCTCGAGGTGGTGCGTTCATTTTCAGGATCGTATTTTCCGAACAGCTGGCAATTGGCTCTGGGCTTGTTCCTGCTGGTGATCATCCGTTTCCTGCCCAACGGCATCGGCTCGCTGTGGAGCCACAAGGGGCATTCATGAGCAGCATGTTGGAGGCCGTGGGTCTGAACAAGCGCTTTGGTGCGGTGGTGGCGGCCGACGACATCAACATCCGTGTTGGCCAGGGCGAGCGCGTGAGTCTGGTCGGCTCCAACGGTGCCGGCAAGACCACCTTTGTCAATATGGTCACCGGCTATATGAAGCCTGATACCGGCAGCATCAAATTGGACGGCGCTGACATCACGCTGCTGCATCCACGCGCGATCACCCAAAGCGGGGTGGTGCGGTCGTTTCAAACGCCGCAATTGTTCGGGCAGCTCAGTGTGATGGACAACATGATGGTGGCCAACGCTTGCCATGATCAGCGTTTGAGTTTCTGGCAATCGGCGCAGCGGCGTGAAGCCCGCGACAGGGCCGAAGCACTGCTGGAGCGGTTCCGTCTGGCCGAGTATGGGCAGCGCCGGGTGTCCGAGTTGCCAGGCGGCGTGCGCAAGCTGCTCGACATCGCGATGGCCTTGACGGTTGCCCCCAAACTGCTGTTGCTGGATGAGCCGACCAGCGGTGTATCTGCGGACGAAAAATACCCAATGATGGAAACCATCATGACCGTGCTGGGTGATGCGCGCGAAACCACCGTGCTGTTTGTCGAGCACGACATGGACATCGTCGAGCGCTACGCTGACCGTGTGATCGCTTTCTATAGCGGGCGCATCATCGCCGATGACAAACCCGCCCTGGCCCTTGCAGCCGACGATGTGCGACGCTACGTCACTGGCGAGCTGAAACAGGAGGCTTGAGTCATGCTGCACGCACAAGACATTCATGTCTCGATCCAATCCGTGGTCGCGCTGCGCGGCTTGTCGTTGCAGGTGGCGGACGGCAGCATGGTGGGTCTGGTCGGACGCAACGGCGCCGGCAAGACCACGATGCTGCGCACGATCATGGGTCACCTCAAGTCGACGCAGGGCCGGATCAGCTTTGATGGGCAAGAGCTGACGCGCTTGCACGCGCATGAGCGTGCGGCCTTGGGGATTGGCTATATGCCTGAAGACCGCGGCCTGGTGCCTGAGCTGAGCGTGGAAGAAAACATCCTGGTCCCCCTGTGGGTCAGCAAGACATTGAAATCCGAAGCGCGGCTGGAGTTCATCTACGAGGTGCTGCCCGAGCTCAAAGACATGCGCGATCGCCGTGCCATGCTGCTGTCCGGTGGCCAGCAAAAGCTGGTGGCGCTGGCGCGTGCCATGGCCGTGGGTACGCGCCTGCTGTTGCTGGACGAGCCCTTCGAAGGCGTGGCGCCGGCGCTCTCGAAGCGCCTGGGCGATGTGATCGCTGGGCTGAAAGGCAGCCATGTGTCGGTGCTGATTGCCCAGAGCGACCTCAACCATTCACGCAAGCTGGTGGATGCCGAGTTTGAGGTGGAGCGCGGCGCCAACTTGGCATGACGTCCAGCTCCGCGGATTTTTGGCAAGACTACCCAGTGCCCGCCCAGCGCCACGAAGCGCATTACGGCGATCGCCTGGTGCCTTGCTTCAGCCCTCGACCGAACAGTTTCTTTGATCTGTTTGACTCATCGGCGGCTGAATGCCCGGTCGCTGAGGCCCTACTGTTTGAAGGGCAGCATTGGTCCTACGCTGAATGTCGGCAGATTGTGGCGGGCATGGCCGCAGGTTTTGCAGGCCAGGGGCTGCAAAGAGGTGAACGGGTGATCCTGTTCATCGACAACCGGCCCGAATTCATCTGGGTGCTGCTGGCCTTGCAGTACCTGGCCTGCATCGTCGTGCCGGTCGGCGTGCGTGAGCAGCGCCCGGGGCTGGCCTATATCGCTCGCCAGAGCGGCGCTTGCGCCATCGTGGTCGATGCTGATCTGGTCGATCGCGTGCCCGATGCCATGGAAGCGCCCGACCTGCGCCTGCGGGTCGTTGTGGGCGCAAGCGCAGGAAGCCCGGCGGCTTTCGTCGCCCTGGAGTTAATCCGGGCCTGCCTTGATGGTCCGCCGGAGACGGCCAGGGTCGCCGAAACTGACATCGCCTTTATCCTTTACACCTCGGGCACGACGGGCAACCCCAAGGGCGCCATGCTCACTCACCTGAACGTGGTTCACTCGGTGCTGCATTACCAGGCATGCATGCGCTTGCACAACACCGACCGCTCGGCCTTGGCCGTTCCTGCCAGCCATGTGACAGGCTTGATCGCCGTCATCGCTGCGATGCTGCATGTGGGCGGGGCCATCGCGGTTGTGCCAGCCTTCAAGGCGGACCGCTTTATCCAGTTGCTGGCGGCCGAGCGGATCACCCATACGCTGATGGTGCCCGCGATGTACAAGCTGTGTCTGATGCAGCCCGGCTTCGAGCAGGCCGACCTGTCAGCTTGGCGCATCGGCGGTTATGGCGGTGCGCCTATGCCGGTGGCCACCATCGATGCATTGATCCAAAGTCTGCCGGGTCTGGTGCTGATCAATGCCTATGGCGCCACCGAAACCACCTCGCCCGTGACCATGATGCCAATGGGCCATACCCGCGCTCACGCTGACAGCGTCGGCGTGCCGCTTCCCGCTGCCGATGTGCGCGTGATGGATGATGCAGGGCATGAATTGCCCGCCGGTGAGATCGGCGAGTTGTGGATTGGCGGCCCCATGGTGGTACCCGGCTACTGGGCCAACCCGGAGGCAACAGCGGCTGCGTTTACCGCAGGCTACTGGCATTCGGGCGACTTGGGTAGCAAGGATGCTGGAGGCTATGTGCGCGTGCTCGACCGCAAGAAAGACATGCTCAATCGGGGTGGATACAAGGTCTACTCGGTCGAGGTCGAGAACATCTTGATGGCCTGGCCCGGCATCGTGGAAGCTGCCGTGGTGGCGCGGCCTTGCCCGGTGCTGGGGGAGCGGGTGCACGCCTTTGTGTACGCGCCCGGCCAGTTGCCCGATGACGCCGGGCTGCTTGCGCATTGCGCCCGCTGGTTGGCCGACTACAAGCTGCCGGAGTCGCTGAGCTGGAGCGACAGCCCTTTTCCCCGCAACGCCAATGGCAAAGTGATGAAGCGGTTCCTGCGTGAACAGTTGCCGGTGATACCGGTAATTTCGTAAGCAGAGCCCGACGTTCGTAACCCTGGCCGTGCGACCTCAATGGTGCGCGAATGGATCGATCTGCGCCGTGGTGAAATTGAATTGGACTGGCAACTTACGAAGCAAAAGCAGTCATTGAAACCGATCGGCCCATTGGAGTAACACCATGATCCTGCACACCACCGAAGTCGCTCCGCTGCCAAACTTCCGCTTGTTTTTACGTTTCAACAATGGCGATTCAGGTGAAGTGAATTTGGCCGACGAACTGGAGGGCGAAGTGTTCGGCGCGCTCCGCGACCCTGCGCTGTTTGCCACGGCGATCCAACACCCAGTGATGCGCACCGTGGCCTGGGCGAATGGGGCGGATTTGGCGCCAGAGTTTTTGTGCGAGTTGATGCAGTCGCAGCGTCAGCAGCAGAGGGCATAAAGCTGTCATTGGAAAGCGTGATGGGTTTCATTTTTTTGAGTGTTCCGTTGTGAGGCCACTCCCGTTCGCGCCGTTCCAATCCTTGCGGGGTGGTCACGAACTCACATTCGGGCTTGTCATTTTTGGCTTGCGAACGATGCAAGGCTCAGTAGCTTCAGATTCGGCGCGCTACCCTGTTTCTAGCCTAATGCCGTGACAAGAAAAAACGTCTCAGCAGTTTTATCCGTTCAATCGGATGCGCCCGGCACTTAGAGCGCAGTTGCCACTTAGCCGTCCCAATGGATTACAATGGCGGGCATGCTAACTGTTGCCGAGTTGCCCGAGTTCATCCGCAATGCCGACAAGCTGCTGACCGAATCGGAGCGGCTGGACATTATTCGCTACCTGGCAGAGCGCCCTAAAGCCGGCAACCTTATGGAAGGTACTGGCGGCGTAAGAAAACTTCGGTGGGGCCGAGGTGGGCAGGGTAAAAGTGGCGGTGCTCGCGTTGTTTATTATTTCCATGATCAGGCCATGCCACTCTACTTGCTGACGGTATTCGGCAAAGGTGACCAAGCCAACCTTTCCAAGGCGGAGCGCAACGAATTGGCTGACCTTGTTACCCTGCTGGTCCAAATTTGGAAGAGAAAATCAAAATGAGCACAGCATTCGACAGTATCAAACGTGGACTGGTGGAGGCCATTGAGCATGCCGAGGGTCGCGCTCCAAAGACCAGCATCCACCGACCTCGTCCGGTCGACGTGAAGGCGCTGCGTGCCAAGGTAAGCATGACGCAAGAGCAATTCGCTGCACGGTTTGGATTTTCTACCGCCACTCTGCGCCACTGGGAACGCGGCGACCGTACACCACAAGGCCCCGCGCTGGTACTCCTGAACGTCATCGAGCACAACCCGAATGCGGTGATTGCCGCTCTTGCTGCGCCTGAGCCGGCGGCAGCCTGACCCGACTCGCCGCAGATAAGCCCGCCAACCGAAGGGCGGATTTGAGTCCTTTGATTCTTGCCCGCGTTTAAAACGCCAACAGTCGGCCTGATTGGCCCGGCCATCAGATTCATGACGAATGGGTGCCTGGCATGAAGAGTCAAAGACCTTGAACTGCCCGTTTACCCGTGCAGCATTTCCCAATCAATCCAATGGACTTTGGGTCATGCGCAGCAAATTACTTTGCTATGCCACGCAGCACCCTGCTTCTAAAAATGATCATGATTCGCTGCAATCTCTCCACCCTGCTGAAAGTCCAGGCTCCGAGAAGGCGTCGCATTGGCATGAACTTTTACGAGAGCTTGGACAGCGAGGCTTTAGCAATTAGCACGGCGATGGTCTGCTATCGCACGGTCATCAAATTTCATCTGCGGGTTTCTGAGCGCACGGTGCTTTGTGGTCCTGCCTTTGACGCGCATGCGCCATCGCTTGAAGGAGCCCGGTGCGAGCGCAGCGCGCATCACCTGTATGACCTCGGCCTCGGAGACTCCCAGGCGCTCCTCGATGGTTTCGAAGGTGGTTCTATCCTCCCAGGCCATTTGAATCAGGGCCGCCATGTCGCCTTCGGTCAGATTTTTGTGGGTTTGATGTTTCATAAATCCTGTCTTGCTACCAAGCACCGCTGCCAGGCGCGCCCTTGAAGGGCCCGGCCAAATCAGGTGTGATCCAGCCGCCATAAAAACCGCCCGCTTGTGCGACAACCTTTTGTCCACCCACGGTGCAGTCCAGTTCATGGGCATAAAAGGCCACGCAGTCGGCCAGCGGTTCGGCCCCGGCCAAGGGCTGCGGGTAAGTCCAAGCCACCTGCGGCAAGCAGCGCGCGCCATCGACCAGATCCCAGTAGCGGGCTGGGCCCTTCCACTCGCAAAACGAGCCACCGGCGGCGGGGCTTAGAAGTGCGCGCTGCACATCGGCCAGCGGCAGGTAAAAAGTGGGCGGGTGGGCGGTCTCCCGAACCGCCCAGGCGCCGCGCGTGCTGCGCCCCAGCACACCACGATTTCGCGCGTATCGCGCACCAGTTCCGGCGGGCGCGGGAAGTCCCACACCGATACCTGCCCCGGGTTGGGCCTGTCGGCAAACGGGGGGCGGCTGTGGCCGCGCCAGCGCCATTGCGCACGGGCCTGTGCCAGTCGGTCAAGATCACTACTCATGGGCTCTGAGCATAACCAGCACGGTCGCAAAGTGCATGACCGTCCCGAATAGCCTGTGCCGGAGTGGGCCACGCCAATGTCTCGAAACTCAAGGCCACAACCGGCTGATGCTTAGCGCATCCATTCGCAGCACTTTTGTCTTTAGCAAATGCGGACGCATGCAATGGGAGCAGGGTATGGGTTTTGGCAGTGCTGTCTAGGGCATGACGTTCAGAGTCTGGTGCTGCAGTCCCGGTGCCGGCCCAAAAAAAATCCGCTACTGTTTAGATAGCGGATTTTTCTTGATTTCATTGGTGCCGGAGAGATGAATCGAACACCCGACCTTCTCATTACGAATGAGCTGCTCTACCGACTGAGCTACACCGGCATCAAGCCGAGAATTATAGCCAGGATATTCATTCGGCTTGCAGATGGTAGGCAGTGACACGCTCGACTTCGTGCTTGGAGCCGAGCATCACGGCAACCCGCTCGTGCAACTGCGTGGGCTGCAGGTCGAGGATGCGCTGACGGCCGTTGGTAGCGGCGCCGCCGGCTTGTTCGACCAGGAAGGACAGCGGGTTGGCTTCGTAAAGCAGGCGCAACTTGCCGGCGCGGTGCGGTTCGCGCTTGTCCCAGGGGTAGATGAAGATGCCGCCGCGAGTCAGGATGCGGTGCACATCGGCGACCATCGAGGCGATCCAGCGCATATTGAAATCCTTCGCGCGTGGCCCGGTGACGCCGGCCAGGCATTCGTCGATATAGCGCTGCATTGGCGTATCCCAATGGCGCTGGTTCGACATATTGATCGCGAATTCCTGAGTATCGACCGGAATCCGTACGTTCTCAGCGGTCAGCACGAAGGAGCCCTGCTCGCGGTCGAGCGTGAACATCGAGACGCCGTTGCCGAAGCTCAGCGTCAGCGTGGTCTGCGGCCCATAGACGCAATAGCCGGCGGCGACCTGGCTGCTGCCGGGTTGCAGGAAGTCATCTTCGGATACACCTTTGTGGCCCTCGGCCTTCTTCAGCACCGAGAAGATCGTGCCGATGCTGACGTTGACGTCGATGTTCGATGAGCCGTCCAGCGGATCGAACATCAACAGGTATTCGCCCTTCGGATAGCGGTTGGGCACCAGGTGAATGGCTTCCATTTCTTCGGAAGCCATCGCGGCGAGGTGGCCGCCCCATTCGTTGGCTTCGATCAGCACTTCGTTGGCGATGATGTCGAGCTTTTTCTGCACTTCGCCCTGGATATTCTCGCTGCCGGCCGTGCCCAGCACATCGCCGAGCGCACCTTTATTGACGCTGATGGCAATGCGCTTGCAGGCGCGCGCAACGACTTCGATCAGCAGGCGCAGTTCCTGCGGAATGCTGCCATGCTCGCGCTGCTGTTCGATCAGGTATTGGGTCAGGCTGATGCGTTGGCTCATATCGTGGCAGATGGTTGAAAGGTCAAAAAAGATCAGTCAGGAAGCCAGCGCGCGGCTGATGATTTCGCGCACATCACCCGACAGGTCGGGCTTGGCCGCGACCCGGCGGATCGCTTCTGCGGCGGCGCTGCGATAGGGCTCGGCCAAGGCCGTCCAGCGGTCCATCGCGCGGGCCAGTCGACTGGCCAGTTGCGGGTTGATGGCGTCTATGGCGAGTACCTGTTCGGCCCAGAACACATAACCGGCCGCATCGCTGCGGTGGAAGGCGGCCGGATTGGCCAGGCAGAGCGAAAAGATCAGGCTGCGCGCGCGGTTCGGATTTTTCAGTGTGAAGTCCGGGTGCTGCAACAGCTGTTTGACGCGCGCAAAGCTGCGGCCGTCGAGCTCGGGGGTGCGGCCTTGCAGGGCGAACCATTTGTCGATCACCAGCGCCTCGTCCTTGAACAAGGCGTGGAAGCGGGCCAGGGCGGGTTCGGCCAGTTCGGCATGGCCGTTGACCAGTGCAGACAGCGCGCCGAAGCGGTCGGTCATATTGTCCGCATCCTTGAAGCGCTGATAGGCGCGACCGGGCCAGAGGCTGTCGGCGCTGCTGCTGGCGCCCTGCACCAGCATGCTCAGGGCCAAGTTGGCCAGCGCGCGTTTGCCGGCCGAGACCGGGTCGGGCTGGTAGCCGCCGATGATCTGGTTGGCATCAAAGGCTGATACCCAGTCGGCATGCAGCGCTGCAGCCAGTTGCTGCTGCGCTGCCAGCAAGGCCTTGTGGATGGCTTGCGGGTCGATGCCCACGCCCATCGCTGCGATCTGCTCGGCGACATAAGCCTCGCCGGGCAGGGTCAGCGCCATTTCTTTGAAGGCCGGGTCGAGCGCTTGGTGGTTCAAGAGCGCTCGCATGGTCTCGATATAGGCTTGATCGAGTTGCAGCGGCAAGCCGGCGCGCAAGGCGGTCAGTATCTGGTTCAGCGCCAGGCGCTGGCCAGCTTCCCACCGGTTGAAGGCATCACTGTCATGCTGCAATTGCACCAGCAGGTCGGCGTCTGTCCGGGCATCGACCAGCACCACCGGCGCCGACAGGCCGCGCAGCAAGGAAGGTACAGGGTCAGAAGCGACATTGATGAAGGTGAACTGCTGCTCGGCTGATTCCAGCACCAGCACCCGCTCGGTGCCACCGACCTCGGCGTCGCCCTGCAACTGCAGCGGCATGGCCTGCCCATCCCGACCGAGCAGGCCGATGGCCAACGGAATCACCTGCGGTAATTTCTCCGGTTGCCCGGCGGTGGCCGGGTTGTGTTGTTGCAGGCCGAGCGTGTAGGTCTGCGCCGCGGCATCGTAGGCGCCATGGGCTTGCACGCGTGGCGTGCCGGCTTGCGAGTACCAGCGTTTGAAGGCATCGAGACGGATCGTCAGTGCCGAGCCAGGGTTGGCATCGGCAATCGCCTGGGCGAAATCGTCGCAGGTCACGGCTTGGCCGTCATGGCGCTGGAAGTACAGGGCCATGCCGGCCTCGAAGCCGGTGCGGCCGACCAGCGTCTGCATCATGCGCACGACTTCGGCGCCTTTTTCGTAGACGGTGGCGGTGTAGAAGTTGTTGATCTCTGAATAGCTGTCAGGCCGCACCGGATGTGCCATCGCGCCGGCGTCCTCGGTGAACTGCCCGGCACGCAAGCCGCGTACATCCTGAATCCGGCAGACTGCGCGAGCCGAGGGGCTGCCGGCCATGTCCATGCTGAATTCCTGGTCGCGGAACACCGTCAGGCCCTCTTTCAGCGAAAGCTGGAACCAGTCGCGGCAGGTGACGCGGTTGCCGGTCCAGTTGTGCAAATACTCATGCGCAACGGTGCTTTCGATGCGCGAAAAATCGGCGTCGGTGGCGGTCGCCGGGCTGGCCAGCAGGGCGGCGGTGTTGAAGACGTTCAGGCCCTTGTTTTCCATCGCGCCCATATTGAAGTCGGACACGCCGACGATCATGAAGCGCTCCAGATCGAGCGGCAGCTTGAAGCGCGCTTCGTCCCAGATGATCGATGCGATCAGCGAGTTCATCGCATGCTCGGTCTTGCCCAGATCGCCGCTGCGCACATAGACCTGCAGCAGATGGTCTTTGCCCGCACGGGTGCGGATGGCCTGCTCGCGCGCCACCAGGGCGCCCGCCACCAGGGCGAACAGATAGCTGGGCTTGGGGAAGGGGTCATGCCATTTGGCGAAATGCCGGCCGTTGTCGAGATCACCCGACTCGAGCAGGTTGCCGTTTGACAGCAGCACCGGGTACTTGGCCTTGTCGGCGCGCAGCAACACCGTGTATTCGGCCATCACATCCGGACGGTCGAGGAAATAGGTGATGCGGCGAAAGCCTTCGGCCTCGCATTGGGTGAAGAAGCTGCCGCCCGAGGTGTAGAGGCCGGTCAGCGAGCTGTTTTTCTCCGGCGCGCAGGTGTTGCGGATTTCCAGCTGAAAGTCGGCATCGGGCGCACTTTCGATCACCAGCAAATGGCCTTCGACGCGGAAGGAGACGCTTTCGCCATCGATCAGCACGCGCAGCAGGTTCAGCTCTTCGCCATGCAGGCGCAGCGGGCCATGCGGCACGTCGCGGTTGCGCTCGACCTTCATCTTCGAGGCGACGATGGTCTTGGCCGGGTCGAGGTCGAATGTCAGCTCAACGTTGCGAATCCAGAAAGCTGGCGCCAGATAGTCTGCGCGGCGAATCAGCGGGGCTTGGCCTTCATGCATGGGTGCATCCTGTTCGGTTCAGATCGAGACCCGGAGCCAGGCTCCGGGAGGGTCGGCTTTCAAACGCCTTGTTTCAGGCTAGCCGTGATGAAGGGGTCAAGATCCCCGTCGAGCACTTTTTGCGTGGCCGACGTTTCGTAGTTGGTGCGCAAATCCTTGATGCGGCTCTGGTCCAGCACATAGCTGCGGATCTGATGACCCCAACCGACATCGGTCTTGGTGTCTTCGAGTTTTTGCTGCTCTTCCATGCGCTTGCGCATTTCGAAGTCATAGAGCCTCGAACGCAGCCGCTTCCAGGCGACATCGCGGTTGCCATGCTGGCTGCGACCGTCCTGGCATTGCACGACAATACCGGTCGGCAAATGGGTCAGCCGCACGGCCGAGTCGGTCTTGTTGATGTGCTGTCCGCCGGCGCCGCTGGCGCGGAAGGTGTCGACGCGAACATCAGCAGGGTTGATGTCGATCTCGATCGAATCATCGACTTCCGGGTAGACGAACAGCGAGGCGAAGCTGGTGTGGCGGCCGCCGGCCGAGTCGAACGGGCTCTTGCGTACCAAACGATGCACGCCGGTTTCGGTGCGCAGCAGGCCGAACGCATATTCACCCTCGACCTTGATCGTGGCGCTCTTGATGCCCGCGACATCGCCGGAGGTTTCGTCTTCGAGCGTGGCCTTGAAGCCCTTGCGTTCGCAATATTTCAGGTATTGGCGCAGCAGCATGCTGGCCCAGTCGCAGGCTTCGGTCCCGCCGGCACCCGCCTGGATGTCGATGAAGCAGTTGCTCGGGTCTTCAGGCTTGTTGAACATGCGACGGAATTCCATCTGTTCAACCGTTTCCTGCAACTTGGCGGCATCGGCCTCGATGCCCTCCAGGCCGGCCAGATCTTCTTCTTCCTTGGCCATCTCGTACAACTCGATGTTGTCAGAGAGGTTGCTGGTCAGGTGGTCGATGGTCGAGACGACATTTTCCAGCGTGCGTTTTTCGCGGCCCAGTTCTTGTGCGCGCTTGGGCTCATCCCAGATCTTGGGATTTTCCAGCGCTGCATTGACTTCGTTCAGGCGTAATGCTTTCCGGTCGTAGTCAAAGATACCCCCTTAGCGCGGCGGTGCGCGCTGACAGATCGGCCAGACTTGTGCCGATCAAATTGATTCTTTCGATGTCCATGCTGGTTCCTGGTTAGCCCGTATTTTCACATGGCCTCGAGAAACGGCGCCTCCAGGCTGATTTGGGGCACACTGCAGGCCATGTTGCTGTTCATCACCGCCGTCAAGATGCTGGCCGAGACCGCCTTGATGCTGCTGCTCGGGCGTGGCCTGCTGGCGCTGCTGGCCGGGCCGGCAAGGGCTGCCAATCCGGTCTACCGGTTGCTGCAATGGCTGACTGATCCCTTGCTGCGAGGCACGCGCGCAGTGATGCCGGGTTTCTTGCTGGAGCGACATCTGGGGCTGGCTGCAGGCGCGGCGCTGCTGCTGATCTGGCTGCTCAGCACCGCCCTCAAGGTCAGCTATTGCCTGCGCATCGGCGTGGCACTTTGCCAATGATCGGAACCGGATGAAAACCACAGATGCAGATCACGCTGCCCGCGATGCCATCCGCTTGCAGCAATATTGGCTGCGCGTCAAGCGCTTGACGGCCTGGCTGCTTTTGGTCTGGGCGTTGGTCAGTTTCGGCCTGACTTATTTTGCCCGCGATCTCAACTTCAGCTTCTTCGGCTGGCCCTTCAGTTTCTGGGTCGCCTCGCAAGGCGCGCTGCTGATTTTTTGCATGATCGTGGCCTTTTATGCCTACGCAATGCGCAAGCTTGATGAGCAGTACCAGGCGCCAGACAAGAACTAAACCAGCAAGCTCAAAAGCGTGCATTGTTCACGCGCTATCGAGGTATCCGCCGGCCCTGTTACGGGTCTGCTCTTAAGCTTCGGCCGGGGCAGATTCGCCCTCAGCGGAGCAAAGGCGATGAGATTGACGACCACTGCACATCGGCCCGGCCGGCGCAATTTGATTGACAGGCCTCAACGCCCGAGGCTGTCAACGGCACTATTGTTGCGGCCTTTGCAAGGGTTGAAATCTCCGATGACTGGCCAGATGATTTTGCCGCCGAAATTCAATCCGACGACTCGCAGCCTTTGCTTCATGGTCCAGATCGGGCCTGACATGGTGCCAGCTTATTTTTCGGAAAGCTCCTGGCGGGCTCGCCATGGCGGGTCGGACGATCAAACCAGCCTGCACGAGATCTATCTGCAAAACCGTACGGCCATCGATGCGGCAGTGATCCGCAAGGTCGAGGCGGGGTCGCGAACGCCGGTGATTCTGCGCGTCGGCGACTTCTGAAGCTGCTCAGCCCAGAAAGGCCTCGAGCTGTCCTGCCAGCGTTTCGGCCTGGTCATGGTGCAGCATATGGCCGGCATCTTTCAGGACCGCGCGAACCAGATCCGGCACCACAGCCAAGCGCGCGTCGAAATCGGAGCGAGGGAAACGCTGGCCCCAGATCGTGCCGATATTGGTGCTGTCGCCTTCAACCCACAGGGTGGGTGCCGCGATGCGAACCCAACCTGCCAGGATCTCGGCTTTGCGGTACAGGACGGGATTGCTGCGCTTGTGCGCCGGATCGCCAAGGATCTGCCATGCTGTCCCGGTCGGGTCATCGATGGGGCGCGACCAATGGGGCGCCAGCCAATCGGCCTTGGCACGCGTCAGCCGCGGATTGGTCTTCATCAAGCGATCGGCCACGGCGGCCAGGCTGGCGTAGGGTTTCAACTGCTGCGGCTGCTTCAATTCGTCGAGCCATTTTGTCAATCGGTCGGGGGCCTGTTCGGGCTGGGATTCGGGCAGACCGAAGCCTTCGAGGTTGACCAGGCGGCGCACGCGCTGCGGCCGCACGCCGGCATAAGTCATCACGACATTGCCGCCCATGCTATGGCCCAGCAGGTCGACGGCGGCATGGGGACTGACCGCATCGAGCAGGGCATCGAGATCGCCCAGATAGTCGGGGAACCAGTAGCTGTCCGAACCGCTGGCTTCGCTGAGGCCAAAGCCGCGCCAATCGAGCGCCACCACCTGCCGATCCTGCTGCAAGGCGTCAACGACAAACTGGAACGAGGCACCGACATCCATCCAGCCATGCAGCATCACCAGCATCGGCCTGGCCTCTGTAATCAGGCTTGCGTCACCCCAACGCAGGATATGGTGGCGCAGGCCGCGCAATTGGATGAATTCGCTCTGGTGGGCGCGGCGGGTGTTGTAGCGTAAATTGGTCATGGCCTGCAATATAGGTCAGGCAAGCTGCAGCGGCTGTCGGTGAGGTGACATCGCGCCGGCCAGTTGGGCGCAAAATCGCGACCATGAACCAATACCTTTTACGTCAAGCCGAGCCGCGCGATGTGCCGGCCATCACCGGACTGATCCTGGAACTGGCCGAATTCGAGCAGCTGTCTCACCTGGCCGTGCTGAGTGCCGACAAGCTGCATCCGCATCTGTTCGGCCCGAAACCGGTGGTCGAGGCGCTGGTCGGCGAGCTCGGTGATGAAGTGATCGCCTTCGCACTCTTTTTCACCAACTTCAGCACCTTCCTGGCCAAGCCGGGGCTGTACCTCGAAGACCTTTATGTGCAGCCGGCGCATCGCGGCAAAGGCGTCGGCCGACGCTTGTTGACAAGGCTGGCAGAGACCGCGGTGTCGCGCGACTACGGCCGCTTCGAGTGGAGCGTGCTCGACTGGAATCAGCAGGCGATCGGTTTTTACGAAAAAATGGGCGCCCGGGTGATGCCCGAATGGCGTATCTGCCGGCTCGATGGGCAGGCGCTGGCCTCTTTTGGCGGTCGGAACGAATAATGGACAGTTACGCCGGGCTGTATGCGGCTTTTCGCTGGCAGGTGCCGGAAGACTTCAGCATCGCCGAAGCCTGCTGCGGGCGCTGGGCCCGCGAGCAAGCCTCGGCGATTGCGGTCCGGTTCGAGAACGAAGCCGGGTTCCAGGCGCATTACAGCTACGGTCAATTGCAGCGCGCAGCGAATCGGCTTGCCAACGCCTTGCAGCGCCAGGGCGTGCAGCGAGGTGACCGCGTTGCCATCTTGCTGCCGCAATGTTTCGAGACCGCAGTCGCGCATATTGCGATCAATCAGCTCGGCGCCGTGGCGATGCCGCTGTCGATACTGTTCGGCCCAGAGGCGCTGGAATACCGGCTGCGCGACAGCGGCGCGGTGCTGGCGATTGCTGAGGGAGGGACGGTTCCGGCATTGCGTGATTTACGCCCGCAGTTGCCCGATCTGCGCCGCTTGATCGTCGTCAGCGGCACAGCGGCAGAGAATGAAATCGAATGGATGACCGCCCTGCAGGCCGAGGACGCGCGCTTTTGTGCCGTCAAGACTCGCGCTGACGACGCAGCGATCCTGGTCTACACCAGCGGCACGACCGGACCGCCCAAAGGTGCCCTGATCCCGCAGCGCGCCTTGCTCGGCAACCTCAGTGGCTTCATCGCCAGCCAGAACTGGTTTGGTTTCGAGCCGTTCCCGGCCGGCGCGCAGCCGGTCTGGCCCGAGCCTTCGCCGCTGCAATTGCCGACGATCTTTTGGTCGCCAGCCGACTGGGCCTGGACCGGCGGCTTGATGGACGCTTTGCTGCCGACGCTCTATTTCGGCCGGACCATCCTCGGCTTCCAGGGCCGCTTTGCGCCCGAACGCGCTTTCGAGTTGATGCAACGCCATGGCGTGACCCATAGCTTCTTGTTCCCGACCGCGCTGAAGGCGATGATGAAAGCGCTGCCCGAGCCGCGCTTGCGCTACACGCTGAAGCTGCAGGCGATCATGAGCGCCGGCGAAGCGGTTGGCGATGCGGTATTCGGCTATTGCAAGGATCAGCTCGGCGTCACCGTCAACGAGATGTTCGGCCAGACTGAAATCAACTATGTGGTCGGCAACTGCATGCTCTGGCCGGCTCGGCCGGGCAGCATGGGCCGTGCCTATCCGGGGCACCGGGTGGCCGTCATCGACGCTGCCGGTGCGGTCTGTCCGGCCGGCGTGGCTGGTGACGTCGCCGTGCATCGCCGCGATGTGCATGGCGATCTCGACCCGGTGTTTTTCCTCGGCTATTGGGGCCAGTCGGAGGCGACGCGGGCCAAGTTCACCGGCGATGCGGATGACAGTTGGTGCCGCACCGGCGACATGGCGCTGATGGACGCCGATGGCTACCTTTGGTACCAGGGGCGCAGTGACGATATGTTCAAGTCGGCCGGCTATCGCATCGGCCCGAGTGAAATCGAGAACTGCCTGGTCAAGCATGAAGCGGTCGCCAATGCCGCCGTGGTGCCCAAGCCCGATGCCGAGCGCGGCGCGCTGGTCAAGGCTTATGTGGTGCTGGCGCCGGGCTTCACTGCTTCGCCCGCGCTGGTACGGGCATTGCAGGCCCATGTGAAACAGCGGCTTGCGCCCTATGAATATCCGAAGGAGATCGAATTCATCGAGGCCTTGCCGATGACGACGACCGGCAAGTTGCAGCGAGGCATCCTGCGCCTGCAGGAAGAACAACGAGCACAGACGGGCATGACCAGCCCCGGTTGATGTCGCAGCGGACTCAGCGCCGGCATTTGCCTCGGACTTCGGCCAGGGCCCAGAAGGGCAGGCTCAGCAAACCCAGACCAGCGCCACCAAATTCGCCTTTCAGGCAGTCGCCGCTGGCCGACTGCATGATCTGCCCGCCCAGCTTGTCTTCCGGGCGCAGCGGTGCGCCATCGCCCATCGCCGAGGCTGCGCGCTCGGAAAGCAAGGGTGCCCGCGCAGCTTGGCGGATAGCCTGTCGGGTCGCTTCGCTGTCGAGCAAGCTGCCCTGAGCTGCCTCGACCGGCGCTGGCATGACAACGGGCGGCTCGACGATCATCGGCCTTGTTTCTGGCAAGGCGGATGGCCTAGGGATCGGCTGCGCTGTCATGGTTGAAGTGACCCGCAGCGCCGCGGGTGGCGCGAGTCTCCGGGGCGGCGGCAGCCGCAATGCAATCAGCTGCAAATCGCTGCGCTTGGCATGGGCTGGCAGATAGGTGCTCGGTTGCATCCGGCTGTCAATCCAAATCCACAGACCCAGATGCGCCAAAGCCAGCAAGCCCAAAAGCAGGGCGCGCTGGCTGGCGCTGATTGGCGGGTCAGGGAAATGTTGATGCAGGATTTTCCAATCGCGAGGTCGCGCCTTATGGCAGGTTCTCAAGGATAACAAGACATCGACGGCCACCAGCGCTCCTTGGAAGGCTGCGGGTTTTTACGCGCCAGACCAGGCCGTGATAGCTGGCATGATGGGCCGGCTTTCCCATCCCGGCGTCAGCAGCAGGAAAAATTTCATGCAAACGATCGAATGCATCGACTCCCATAGCGGGGGTGAGCCGACAAGGGTGGTGCTGTCCGGATTTCCTGACCTCGCCGGCCTGCCGCTGCCGCAGGCCTTGGCGCGGCTGCGCGACCAGCATGACCAATACCGCCGGGCAACGGTTTGCGAGCCGCGCGGCAATGATGTGATGGTCGGCGCCTTGCTGCTGCCGCCAGTGAATCCGCAGTCTCTGGCTTCGGTGATCTTTTTCAACAATGTGGGCTATTTGGGCATGTGCGGCCACGGCACCATCGGGCTGATGTCAACCCTGGAACATCTGGGTCGTGCAACACCGGGCAGCTACGCCATCGACACGCCGGTCGGTACGGTGCAGGCGCGGCTTTACGGCCAGGGCCGGGTCTCGGTCGAGAACGTGGTGGCCTACCGGCATCTCGCCGCTGTGGCGCTGGATGTGCCCGGTTATGGCAGGGTGGTCGGCGATGTGGCCTGGGGCGGCAATTGGTTCTTTCTGACTGACGCGGCGGGCTTGTCGCTGCGGTATTCCGGGGTGCAGGAGGCGACAGGTTTTTCGCTGGCCATCCGCCAGGCCTTGCGTGACCACGGGATCACCGGCGCTGGCGGGGCTGAAATCGACCATATCGAACTGATGGGGCCGGCCCATCAAGCGGGCAATAGCGGCCGCAACTTTGTTCTTTGCCCGGGTGGCGCTTACGACCGTTCACCCTGCGGCACCGGCACCAGCGCCAAACTGGCTTGTCTGGCGGGTGACGGCAAGCTGGCCGAGGGTGAGTTGTGGCGACAGGAAAGCGTCGTCGGCAGCCTGTTCGAAGCCAGCTACCGATGGCTGGACGGTCAGCTGATACCCAGCATTCGCGGCCAGGCCCATCTGTCGGCACAAACCACGTTGTTGCTGGATAGCTCCGACCCGTTTTGCTGGGGCCTGGCAGAGCCGGCTTGAAACCGTTCCAACCCAAAAACAGGACCCACCATGAGCGATTTCTGGCAAGGCGTGTTGCCCGCCATCACGACCCCTTTCCTGGATAACGGCGAAGTCGACCATGGCTTCCTGGCCCATCATGTCAACTTGATGATGGCGGCCGGCTGCACCGGTATCGTGCCGCTGGGCTCGCTGGGCGAAACGGCGACCTTGAGTTTTGATGAGAAGCGCGCTGTGTTGCGCACGGTGGTGCAAGCGGTGGCCGGGCGCGGGGCAGTCGTCTCTGGCGTGGCGGCCCTGGCCACTGCAGACGCGGTGCGCCTGGCGCAGATGGCTGAAGCTGAAAGTTGCCAGGGGCTGATGGTGCTGCCGCCCTATGTCTATTCGACCGACTGGCGTGAGATGAAAGCCCATGTCAGTGCAGTGATTGCCAGCACCAGCTTGCCCTGCATGCTCTACAACAACCCGGTGGCTTACCGGACCGACTTCACTGCGCTGCAGATGCAGGAACTGGCCGCAAGCCATCCCAATCTGGCGGCGGTCAAGGAGTCCAGTACGGATGTGCGCCGGATCGCGGCGATCAGATCGGCTCTGGGGTCGCGCCTGCAAATTCTGGTCGGAGTGGACGACTTGATCGTGGAAGGCATCGCTGCTGGGGCCACCGGCTGGGTCGCCGGGCTGGTCAACGCCTTTCCGGCAGAAACTATGACCTTGTTCAAGCTGGCCCGGGCCGGCCGCTGGGAAGAGCTTCAGCCTCTGTATCACTGGTTCTTGCCTTTGTTGCGGATGGACGTGGTGCCAAAGTTCGTGCAACTGATCAAGCTGGCTCAGTCGCGGGTAGAGATGGGCAGTCAGGCGGTGCGGGCACCGCGCCTGGTTTTGGCGGGCGACGAGTTGGCGCAGGCCGAAGCAGTGATCGCCTTGGCGCTGGTCAGCAGACCGGTTTTGCCCACCGCCTGAGTCGATTCATGGCCCGCTTGATCCACCGCTACGACGCGCAGGTCATTGTGATCGGCGGCGGGGTGATTGGCTCGGCCTGTGCTTTCAGGTTGGCGCAAGCCGGGCGCGATGTGCTGCTGCTGCAATTCGGTACACCCGAGCGCGCGGCCAGTTTTGGCAACGCCGGCCATATCGCGACCGAACAGTTGTTCCCGCTGGCCAGCGCCGAGGTGATCCGCAGCAGTTGGCGCTATCTGCTGGATACCGACAGTCCCTTGCGTTTGCGGCCCGCTTATCTGTTGGCGCTGCTGCCCTGGCTGGCCCGTTTTGTCTGGGCGGCAAGGGGCAAGTCTTTCAAACGCGGCGTGGCCGGGCTGCTGGCGCTGCAGCAAAGCGCCCTGGTCGATATGGTGGATTTGCTGGCGGATGCAGACCTGGCTCATTTGCTGCATCAGCGTGGTCATCTGGAGGTCTGGGAGACGCCAGCCGGCGAGGCTGCGGTGCTCGCTCAGGCGCAGCGGCTGGGTGCATACGGCATCAAGACGGCGCCATGGGCATTGGCTGATTTGCGCTCCCAGCTGCCTGAACTCGGGCAGTCTGTGCAAGGGGCGCTGCATTACCCGGGCAGCGGCCATGTCGAGGACCCCTGGGCGGTCTGCAGCGGCTTGCACCTTGCGTTGCAGCACAGTGGCGGGCGCATCAGGCAAGGCCGGGCATTGCAACTCCATGCCGACAAGGGCTATGCCAATGTGTTGCTGGAGGACGGCAGCCGTTTGCAGGCGCAGCAGTTGCTGGTCTGTGCCGGTGCTTGGTCCAGGCCGCTGGCCGCCAGTCTGGGTTATCGCGTGCCGCTGGAGGTCGAACGCGGTTATCACATCACCGTCGGCAAGCAAGCCGATGGCGTGATGCCGCCGAGGCTGCCGTTGCCGGTTGCGTCGAATGAGCGCAAGGTCATCATGAGCTCGATGTCGATGGGGCTGCGCATGACCGGGACGGTGGAACTGGGCGGTCTGCACCTGCCTGCCGATCCGCGGCGCTTGGACTTGCTGCAGCGACAGCTGCAGGCAATGCTGCCGGGTATTGACAGCAGGCAGGCTAGCAACTGGATGGGTTTCAGGCCGTCCTTGCCCGACCATCTGCCGGTGCTGGGTGCCGCAACCCGCCATGCGAATGTGTTCTTTGCCTTTGGTCATCAGCATCTTGGGCTGACCCTGGCGGCGGTGACCGCCCGCGCGATGGCGCAATTGATGCACTCGGGCCACAGCCCGATCGATCTATCACCTTATTCGGTGAGCCGTTTCGGCGGCTGAAAGAAACCGGCCCAAAGCAGGCTTCGGGCGAATGCGGCACACTCCGTGCCTTGTTCAAAGTAGCCAAGGAAATCGATGGAATTCACCACGTTGGGTCGCTCTGACCTGAAGGTCAGCCGCATTTGCCTGGGCACGATGACGTTCGGCCAGCAAGTCGACGAAGCCGGCACCCATGCCATCCTGGACCGCGCTCTGGCCAGCGGTATCAACTTCATCGACACCGCCGAAATGTATGCGGTGCCGGCGCGCGCCGAAACCTATAACGCGACCGAAAAATTGATCGGCAGTTGGCTGGCCAAAAACCCGCAAGCGCGGGAGCGGATCATCCTGGCCACCAAGGTCACTGGTCCTTCGCGCGGCATGCCCTGGATCCGCGGCGGTGGCGCGGATCTGAGCGGCGCTGACATCATCGAAGCCTGTGAAGCAAGCTTGCGTCGCCTGCAGACCGAGGTGGTCGACCTGTACCAGCTGCATTGGCCGAACCGCAATGTGCCGATGTTCGGCGGCGTCTATTTCGACCCGGCCAAGGAGACCGCGACGACCGGTATCCATGCCCAACTTGAAGCGCTGGCGCAACTGGTCAAGGCGGGCAAAGTTCGACATATCGGCTTGTCGAACGAAACGCCTTATGGCGTATGCGAATTCATCCGTCTGGCCGAGCAGCATGGTCTGCCGCGGATTGTTTCGGTGCAAAACGCTTACAGCTTGCTCAACCGCATCCCTGAAAACGGCCTGGATGAAGCCTTGTACCGGCACCAGGTCTCGATGCTGGCCTATTCCCCGCTGGCCTTCGGCAG
This sequence comes from uncultured Burkholderiales bacterium, assembly GCA_903820745.1. Lineage (GTDB taxonomy): Bacteria > Pseudomonadota > Gammaproteobacteria > Burkholderiales > Burkholderiaceae_C > Paucibacter_A. The sequence goes on along the minus strand of CAIJIT010000016.1, from coordinate 70,316 downwards.
CCTGACCGGTAAGTACGACTTGCTGGGCCTGGCAGACCCGCTCAAGCCAGGACGGTTGGCGATTTTCGAGAGCATGAAAAAACAGCGCTGGGCCAGACCCGATTCGCTGCGTGCGGCCAAGCGCTACAACCAGCTGGCGCGTGATCATGGCCTGAGCCCGATCAGTTTGGCGCTGTCCTGGTGTGCGAGTCGCTGGCAGACGGCCAGCACCATCATCGGTGTGACCTCGATCGCTCAGCTCGATGAAAACCTGGCAGCCTTTGGTGCCAAGTTGTCGCCGGAGTTGCTGGCCGAAATCGACCAGATCCGCTGGGAAATCCGCGACCCGGCGCAGTGATCCTGGGCCGGCAGCCCGATCGGGCCGCCGGATTTGATGCCAAAGCCGCGGCTCAGCCGACTACGGGCTGAACGCGCCTAGGCTCAGGGCAGATCGGCGCGCGCCCTGATCACCAGATCGACCATGTCCGAACCACCGCTGGCGAAGTTGTTCGACGGGTTATGCGCGCTTTGCACCCCGACGGCATAGGGCTGGCCATTCCAGTAGCCCCAGAAGGGTCCGCCGCTCTGGCCGGGCCAGACATCGGCCTTGTGGCTCATGCTTTCATGCGAATCCGGGCTCCAGAAGTCGCCGTCCAGCGCGATGCCGCTCTGCCAGATCGGCCGCTGCGTGCCGGTCAAGTCGCCCGGGTAGCCGACATGGGTCCAGTAGGCGCCGCCGTCCCAGCTGTCGCTATAGGACTTGGTGCCCAGCCAACCGGTGGCGTTGCCAGCCGGCCGATCCAGCACCACGACCACATAGTCGTACTTGATCTCGTTGCTGTCGATCGTCGGCGGCGTCACCTTGACCTTGAAATAGGTCTTGACGCCAAAGGCACTGCCGAACGGTGCGCTGCCGTTGTAATACATCGGCGTGAACTTGAGCCAGCCCGTGGTGTTGCCGGGCCGCCAGTCGATCATGTGCGATGCGGTCAGCAAATGGCGCGGCCCGACCATCACGCCGCTGCCGGTGCCCAGCGAGCTTTCGACCCTGCCATTGCAGCGCCAAGGGTAGGCGTTGCTGTAGAAGACCCGGCGGTCATCGCTGCCGAAGATGGTCTTGGCCCCTTCTTCGAGTTTCATGAAGTCATTGCGTTCGATGAATTTCGGGCGGCGCAGGCTTTGCGGCTCGAGTCTGGCGATGTATTCGACATCGGCATGGTCGGGGATGAAACCTTCGGTGCCGCCATCGATCGCCTTGTCAAGCTTGCCCTTGCCGAGGGCGGCGATTTCGACCGCCTCGCAGCCGCGCGGATATTGGCGGCCATCGACTTCGATCATCGCGGTCGCCTGACTCGCTAATTTCTCGACCAGACCCTGATTCAGCCTGGCCGAGGCTTTACGGCTTTTGAATTTGATGGCCTCGTCGTTCAGGCAAGGGGCGATGAACTCTTTGTGTAGATCCAGATGCTCTTCCATGGTGAACTCCTGACGGGCCGGACTGTGGGCGCCAAGCCCGCTGCATGCCTACTCTATGAACCCTTTTCGGCGACCGGGTCGAGGCGCAAGGCGGGGCCGGCGTCTCCATCTGCCCTTTCATCGCCTTCGCCTGTCAGCAGGTCATCAAGGCAAATCAACAGCAGCCGCTCCTTGCCGACAATTCGCGAAGGCAAGATTGCGAAGGGTAGGACGCCTGATCCTGGCTGCAATCCCTAGTCTTTTTCCTACCCGAAGGCCGGGCCGGCCAATCGGCGAAAATCCCTCATGGCCAAGAAAAACACCCATATCAGCGAGACGCCGGCGACGCAGTTCCTGCGCCAGCATGGTGTCGCCTTCAGCGAGCATGTCTATGACTATGTCGAGCATGGCGGAACAGCAGAATCGGCGCGCCAACTCGGTGTGCCCGAGCAGCAGGTGGTGAAGACGTTGTTGCTTCAGGACGAACTCGCTCAGCCCTTGATCATGCTGATGCCGGGTGACAAGCAAGTCAGCTTGAAGGAGTTGGCGCGGCAAATTCCCTGCAAGAAGGTCGAAATGTGCCGTCCTGATGTGGCCTCGCGCCACAGTGGTTACCAGGTTGGCGGCACCTCGCCATTCGCAACCCGCAAGGTGATGCCGGTCTATGTCGAAGCGGTAATTCTGGATCTGCCCAGCCTGTGCATCAACGGCGGCAGGCGCGGCTATCTGGTCGGGATCAAGCCGGCGGTTTTGCTCGAACTGCTGAATGCCAAGCCGGTCAGCTGCGCCGGTGCAGAATAGCGACCTATGCAAGATCTACTCTTCCCATTGCTGGCCGGCTTTGCCGGCTACCTCATCGGCTCGATTTCCTTTGCCGTGCTGATCAGCCGCTTGATGGGCTTGTCCGACCCGCGCAGCTACGGATCCGGCAATCCAGGTGCGACCAATGTGCTGCGCTCGGGCAACAAGCTCGCGGCCATCCTAACCCTGATGCTGGACCTGCTGAAGGGTTATGCACCGGTACTGCTGGTGCAGCTTTACGGTGAGCGCTATCAGCTCGGCGAAGGCTCGGCCGCGCTGGTCGGGCTGGGCGCTTTCCTCGGCCATCTGTGGCCGCTGTTTTTCCGCTTCAAGGGCGGCAAGGGCGTGGCGACGGCGGCCGGCGTGATCCTGGGGCTGAACCCTTGGCTTGGCGCGGCGACGCTGTTGGCCTGGCTGGTCGTGGTCTATTTTTCACGCTATGTTTCACTGGCATCGATGGCCGCAGCCACCTTTGCGCCGGTGCTACAGATGCTGGTCTGGGGCGGTGGCCCGGTGGTCGGCGTGCTGGTGCTGATGGGGCTGCTGCTGGTCTGGCGCCATGAGGCCAACCTCAGGAAACTGCTGCGCGGCACCGAGAGCCGTCTGGGACAGAAGGCCGTTGCTGCGCCCGCCGACAGCAGCAAAAAACATCCCCATGGTTTGGGCCCTCATGCCCCTGGCCATTCACATCATCATTCCAAAAAGGCAGTAAAAAAATGACGATCGAGAGATTTGACGTTGGTGCTCGTATGTCCGAAATGGCCGTGCACAGCGGTGTGGTTTATCTGGCAGGCCAGGTCGCCGATGACGGCAGCCAGGACATCTCTGGCCAGACCGCGCAGGTGCTGGCCGCCATCGACGCCTTGCTGGCCCGCGGCGGCAGCGACAAGTCGAAGATCCTGCGCGCACAAATCTACATTGCTGATCTGGCTGAATTCGCTGCGATGAATGCAGTCTGGGAAGCCTGGGTCGTGCCCGGCCATACGCCGCCGCGCGCCACGGTCGAAGCCAAACTGGCCAGGCCCGAGTGGAAGATCGAGATCGTCGTCACTGCGGCGCAGTGAGTTCAGGTGCTTTGGCCTGACGGCCTGCTGATCCGGTTTCAGAGCCCCAGCAGGGCCGGGTCGCCGCGTCCGATGCGCAAGACTTCGGCCTGATCACCGCTCAGGTCAACGATCGTTGTCGGCTGCATTGGGCAAGCGCCGGCGTTGACGATGACCTGCACCAACTTGTCATAGCGATCGACGATTTCCTGGGCATCGTTGAGCGGCTCGGCTTCGCCCGGCGGAATCAGCGTGGTGGCCAGCAAGGCCTGGCCGAACAGGGCCAGCAGATCCTGTGTCACCTTGTGGTCCGGCACGCGCAGTCCGATCGTTCGCCTCGAGGGGTGTGAGAGCCGCCGCGGCACTTCCTTGCTCGCTTCAAGAATGAAGGTAAAAGGTCCGGGCGTGGCTGATTTGAGCAAGCGGTATTGGCGGTTGTCAACGCGGGCATAGCTGGACAGTTCGCTGAGGTCGCGGCACAGCAGGGTCAGATGATGCTTGTCGTCGACGCCGCGCAGTCGGCGCAGGTTCTCCGCCGCGGCCTTGTCGTCGAGCCGGCAGACCAACGCATAGCTGGAGTCGGTCGGAATTGCCGCAATGCCGCCAGCCTGCAGAATCTGCGCGGCCTGTTTCAGGAAGCGCTGCTGCGGGTTATCGGGGTGAACTTCAAATAGCTGGGCCATCAGCGATTGTCGCCCGGGTCAATCGCCGGCTCTCAGGCTTGGGTCAATCTGCGATGGTGTCGCGCAACACGATCGAATCGGGCAGTTGATCGGCCGCCACCTGCCGCAGATTGAGCCAGGCGGCGGCAGCGCCGCTGGCCGACAACACGCTGATGCCGAGCCATGCATAGCCGTCCGGCGCATGGTCGAAGGCCAGCCAGCCGATCGCTGCCGCCACCGCGATCTGCACATAGACAAAGGGCATCAAGGTGCCGGTCGGGGCCAGTCCCAAGGCCAGGATCAGCAATAAATGCCCGAAGGTGCCGAGCAGGCCGATCAGCGCCAGCAGACCCAGTTGCCAGGGTGCGGCGGACTGGACTGCCGCAAGGAACTTGAAATCGCCGCCGGCAATCAGCAAGCTCAACAGCAACATGCCGGTCAGGCCGGTATAAAAATGCGTGGCGTACGGACTTTCCAGCACTGCGAGTTTGCTGGTCAGAATCTGGAAACAGGCATAGAAGACCGCGCAAGTCAGCGGGTACAGCACGACCCAGCCGAACAGACCGCTGCCGGGTCGGATCACGATCAAGGCGCCGGCAAAGCCGCCGATCACCAGGGCCCAGCGCAAGGCCGAGACCTGCTCCTTGAGCAGCAGGCCGGCGAGCAGCGTGATCAACACCGGCGAGAGCATATTGATGGCGGTGAATTCAGCCACCGGCATTTGCTGGACGCCGTAAAAACATATTGCGCTGGTGGCCAGCAGCAGCATGCCGCGCATGGCCTGGAATTTCGGATGCGCCGCGTGGAACGGCGTGGCCCCCGGCTGTTTGGCCCATTGCCAGCCCAGCCACAGCGCCATTGCCACAGCCTGGAAGCTGTAGCGCGCCCACAGGATCAGCAGCACAGGCAGGAAACCACCGAGGTAGCGCACCACGCTATCCATCGAAGCGAAGCAGCTGCAACTGCCGATGATCAGGGCGATGCCGAGCGCTGGCCGGGTCGTCCTCACGCCGGCCAATGGATACGTTGTTCCAGCGCTTGCCAGACCGGTTTGAGGCGGCCGGGCAGGGCGGCCAGGCTGCCCAGATCGGTGCGGCTTTCTTCGGGTGAATGGAAATCTGAGCCGCGTGATGCGAGCAGGTCGAACTCGATCGCGGTCTCGGTGTAGCGGACGGCATCGGCCGCCGTATGGCTGCCGGTGACGACTTCGACGCCGCGCCCGCCATGGGCAATGAATTCGGTGAACAGCGCGTATTCGACGGTCGGGCTAAAGCCATAGCGAGCGGGATGGGCGATCACTGCCGTGCCGCCGGCCTGGACGATCCAGCGCACGGCATCGCCGAGCTGAGCCCAGCGGTGTTCGACATAACCCGGCTTGCCCTCGGTCAGATAGCGCCGGAAGACTTCGCCGATGTCGCTGCAATGGCCGGCCTCGACCAGGAAGCGTCCGAAATGGGTGCGTGAAATCAGCTCGGGGTTGCCGACGAATTTCAAAGCGCCTTCATAAGCGCCATGGATGCCGACTGCAGCCAGACCGGCAGCCATCTCGCGGGCGCGCGGCTCGCGGCCGCCGCGGGTGGCGCGCAGGCCCGCGGCGAGCGCCTTGTCCTGGTGGTCAAAACCGAGGCCGATGATATGGACGACGCGGCCAGCAAAAGTGACTGAAACTTCCACTCCGGTCAGATAAGGCAGGCCCAGGGCCTGCGCAGCTTCCAGCGCCTGGGCCTGGCCGCCGATTTCGTCATGGTCGGTCAGGGCCCAGAGCTCGACCCCATTGGCTTTGGCTCTTGCTGCCAGTACAGCCGGGGGCAAAGTGCCGTCAGACACAAGCGAATGGCAATGCAGATCGGCATTGCTGAGATGAGTCAAGTGAGGGGTGGGCACCCGGGTATTTTAGTCCGTGCTGCTGTCCAGCATCGCTTCGACGACCATTTGAACCCGTTGCTGGCCCTGGTATTCGTTCAAATTGATCCGGTAGGCCATGCGGCCGCTCAGCGGTACCGGCTCGCTGCGACCGAACCAGATCGCATCGCGCAGCATGCCGCCAAGACGCAGGCTGAGCTTCATATGCCGCTCGCCGACGATGCGCTGCGAGACGATCTGTACCTGGTCGCAGAACAGCGGCGCTTCGAAGGCCTGGCCCCAGACCTGCTCTTCAAGCACCTTCACCGTCGCCGCTGTGAACTGCTCGGGTGCCAAGGGGCCATCGGTGCGCAAAATCCGTGTCAGCGCGGCAGCGTCGAGCCATTCGAGCGCTACTTGCTGGAGCGCTTGGTCAAAGGCTTCGAAGCAGTCGTCGGCCAAGGTGCAGCCGGCCGCCATCGAATGACCGCCGAATTTCTTCAGCACCTGCGGGTGGCGCTTGGCGACCAGGTCGAGCGCATCGCGCAAGTGGAAGCCCGGGATCGAGCGCCCCGAGCCTTTCAATTGACCATCGGCGCCGCGGGCGAAAACAAAGGTCGGGCGGTGCACCATGTCTTTCAGCCTTGACGCGATGATGCCGACCACGCCTTCGTGGAAGTCGGCCTCAAAAATCGCCAAGGCCGGTGGCGGCTCGCCGAGCAGGCCGGGGTTCTGCAGCAGCCTTTCGAGTTGGGCTTCGGCCTGATCGCGCATATCGGCTTCGATCACGCGGCGCTGGCGGTTGATGGCGTCGAGTTGGCCGGCTAGCTCCAGCGCGCGCGTTCGGTCGTCGGTCCGCAGGCATTCGATGCCCAGCGTCATGTCCGACAGTCGCCCGGCCGCATTGATGCGCGGCCCCAGTGCAAAGCCCAGATCGAAGGCGTTGGCCTTGCCGGCATCGCGCCCGGCGGCGCTGAACAAGGCCGCCACGCCGGCCTGACCGCGCCCGGCGCGCATGCGCTTGAGACCTTGTGCGACCAGCCTGCGGTTGTTGGCGTCGAGTTTGACCACATCGGCGACCGTGCCGAGTGCGACCAGGTCGAGCAGCAGATCGAGTTTGGGCTGATGGGCCGCATCGAAACGGCCGCGCTCGCGCAACTCACTGCGCAAGGCCAGCAGGACGTAAAAAGCCACGCCGACCCCGGCCAGGTTCTTGCTCTCAAAATCGCAGCCTGGCTGGTTCGGGTTGACGATCGCGTCGGCCTCCGGCAGTTTGATGACACCGTCGATCAAGGCCGGCAGATGATGATCGGTCACCAGCACCTTCAGCCCCAAGGCCTTGGCATGGGCGACGCCTTCCAGGCTGGCGATGCCGTTGTCCACCGTCATCAGCAGAGCGGGGTGCTGCGGCAGGGCCAGCTCGACGATCGCCGGCGTCAGGCCGTAGCCATGGACGACGCGATCGGGTACCACATAGCCGAGGTTGGCGGCTTTGGCGCCGAGCATGGCCAAGCCGCGAAGCGCCACCGTGCAGGCCGTGGCGCCGTCACAGTCATAGTCGGCGACGATGCAGATTCTGGCTTCGGCCTCGATCGCGTCGGCCAGCAAAGTCGCCGCTGCCGTGATGCCTTTCAGGCCCTGGGGCGGCAGCAACCTCGCCAGGCCATCATCGAGCTCGTCGATCGAGCGGATGCCGCGGGCTGCGAACAGCCTGGCCAGCAGCGGCGTGACACCGGCTTGTTCGAGCGCCCAGGTCGCGCGTGGCGGGGCATCGCGGGGCACGAGTTGTGGGTTGCTCACAGGGGCCCCAGAGTTTTGCCGGCATCGGCGTTGGGTGTCGACAGTTTTTGCCACAAGCGCTGCCAAACGCTGCGCTCCGGCATCGACAATGTCTGGGCAAAGCGTTCGCCGCAGAGCGTCAGTTGCACGGCTTCGCCGGCTTGCGCTTTTGTGAGCGCCTGGGCCATCAGGCCGGCGTCCAGCTGTGCCCAAGCCAGGGCCCAAGCCGGCCAGTCGCCGGCCAGCAGCGGCGCGCGCAGACTCGCGTCGATTGTCAGTCCCGCGGGCAGTGAACCCTGTCCCAGCATAGAGCCGCAGCCGCTGATCCAGACCGAATTGAGCAGCAACTCGCCGGCGGCTTCGCGAGCGTCTTGCAATGGGTGCTGGTGCAACAGCATCTGCACTTCGTTTTGAAGCCGGCGCAGCAAGCGATCTTCAGGCATCCAGGGCACGACATTGCGCGACACCACCCGGTCGAGGCTGGCAAGCTCGACCCCGGCCAAGTCGGGATGGGCGATCAACCATTGATAGGGCGAGACCCAATGGCAAGCCCAGCCCTCGGCCTGTGGCCAAAGCGAGCCGAGCGCCGCAAAGAAAGCTTGCGAAGCCAGGTCGTCCAGGGCCAGCGCTTCGGGCGGCATTGCGCTGATCTGGTCGCCGCCGACCGACAGATGGAGCGGTGTCAGCAATGCCCAGCTCAGACTTGAATCGAGGCCCTGGGATTGCGCCAGCCAGGCCGCCGTGGGCACAGGCGCTGTCGCCGCGCCGCGCAATGCCGCCAGGGCCAGCTCGCAGGGCGTATTCAAACTGTCTTCATCACGGCCCAGGCGCTGGCCGCTGGGTTTCAACAAGCCCAGCAACTGGCTCAAATGCGGCAGCGACAGCTCGCCCAGGGTATGGGCGCTGGCCGGGCCGATGGCGCTGGCATGGGAAATCATCAGATGCATGGCACGATTATCGAGGTCTGAAAGGCTGAAGCATTTGGACCTCTCCGGCTTGCGGTCATAAAACCGACATTTCCACTGCTTAGAATCGCGCGATGATGATCCCGGATGTACCGACTGTTCCTGTCCTGCCGCTGGCCCTGCTGAACCGTGAGCAGGCGATCCTCGAGTTCAACCGGCGCGTGTTGGCGCAGGCCGAGCGGAGCGATCTGCCCTTGCTCGAGCGGCTGCGCTATATCTGCATCGTCTCTTCGAACCTCGACGAGTTCTTCGAAGTGCGTTTTGCCGACATGCTCGACGCGGCATCCGACCCTGGCGAAAGCGTGACCCGGCATGACATCGAACGCGTCGGCCGCGCCGCCCATGCGCTGATCGATCAGCAATACGCGATCTTCAACGAGCAATTGACGCCGGCCTTGGTCAACGAGTCGATCATCGTGCTCAACCATGCCGACCGCAATGCGGCGCAGCGCCGCTGGGTCGCCAAGTTTTTCGACCGTGAAGTCAGGCCACTGCTGGTGCCGGTGGGACTTGATCCGGCCCATCCATTCCCGCAAGTCGCCAATAAATCGCTGCATTTCATCGCTCGCCTGTCGGGTAAGGACGCTTTCGGCCGCGACAACCCTATCGCCATCGTCAAGGTGCCACGGGTGTTGCCGCGGGTGATCAAGCTGCCGCTGGCGATCAGCGATGGCAAGCAAATTTTTGTGCTGCTGACCAGCGTGATCCGGGCCCATCTGGAGTCGCTCTTTACCGGCCGCAAGGTCGAGGCCTTTTCACAGTTCCGCGTCACCCGCGACTCGGACCTGGAAGTCGACGAAGAAGAAATCGCCAATCTGCGCCATGCCTTGCGCTCCGGCCTGACGACCCGACATTTCGGCCGCGCTGTCCGGCTCGAGGTAGTGAACACCTGCCCGGCCGAGCTGGCTGATTTTCTGCTCGAGCAGTTCGATCTGCCGGCCGCTGCGCTGTACCGTGTCAACGGGCCGGTGAATCTGGGTCGCTTGAATGAATTGATCGACCAGACCGATGCACCCGGCTTGCGCTTTGTTCACCATGAGCCGGTCTGGCCGAAGCAGTTGCCGCGCCAGAAGTCGATCTTCGACCGGTTGCGCAAGGGCGATGTGCTGTTGCACCATCCGTTCGAGAGTTTTGAGCCGGTCGTGCAGTTCCTGCGTGAGGCGGTCGAAGATCCGGCCGTGCTGGCGATCAAGCAGACGATTTACCGCACCGGTGGGCAGTCGGTCTTGATGGATTTGTTGATCGAGGCAGCCCGGCGTGGCAAAGAGGTGATGGTCGTCGTCGAGCTGAAAGCGCGCTTTGACGAGGAGGCCAATATCAACTGGGCCGAGCGGCTCGAAGCGGTCGGCGCACAGGTGGTGTACGGCATCGTCGGGATGAAGACCCATGCCAAGATGCTGCTGGTGACAAGGCGCGAGCCGCAGCGCAACAACCGCAGCAAGTTCTTTTTGAAGCGGTATTGCCATTTCTCCACGGGCAATTACCACCCGAAAACGGCCAGGCTCTACACCGACCTCGGCTATATGACGGCCGACGCCAATCTAACCGCCGATGCCGACATGGTGTTTCGCCAATTGGCCTCGCTGGGCGCGATCAAAACGCCGCGCCGCTTGTTGCTGGCGCCGTTCAATCTGCATTCGCGCATGGTCGATTTTCTGGCCCGGGTCGAACAGGCGGCGCGCGAAGGCTTGCCGGCACGCATCGTCCTGAAGATCAATGCGCTGACTGATGCGGCGCTGATCAACGGCATTCTGAAGGCGGGACAGGCCGGCGCCAAGGTTGATCTGATCGTGCGCGGCGCCTGCATGCTGCCGCCCGGTTTGCCGGGTGTCAGCGAAAACATCGTGGTGCGCTCGGTGGTCGGCCGCTTCCTCGAACATTCGCGCATTTGCTATTTCCGCTGGGGGCCTGGTGATGAGGACGAAGCGCTATATTTGTCGAGTGCCGACTGGATGAGCCGCAATATGTTCCGCCGCATCGAAGTCGCCTGGCCGGTGCTTGACGCCAAGCTGCGCCAGCGCGTCATCGACGAGGCGCTGCAGCCTTATCTGTATGACCAGCTGGACGCCTGGCAACTCGGGCCTGACGGACATTCGACGCGGATTTCCGAGCAAGGCATCAGCGCCCAGCAAGCTCTGGTCCGGCGCTTTCAAGGCGACTGAAATATGGACCTGATCCTTTGGCGCCATGCCGAAGCCGAAGCGGAGCGGGAAGGCGAAACAGATCTCGATCGGGACTTGACGACCAAAGGCACGCGCCAAGCCAAACGCATGGCGCATTGGCTGAATCAGCGCCTGGCCGCAAGCACCAAGGTACTGGTCAGCCCGGCGTTGCGGACTCGCAGTACGGCGCTAGCATTGGGGCGCAAGTTCCGGGTTGTGCCCGCCTTGGCGCCCGACGCCAGCGTCGACGATCTGTTGCAGGCGGCGCGCTGGCCGATGTCAATCGAACCCGTGCTGCTGGTCGGACATCAGCCCACCCTGGGCCTGCTTGCCGCGCATTTGCTGGCGCAAGCCGACCAGCCCTGGGCAATCAAGAAGGGTGGGGTCTGGTGGCTGCGCCGACGCGACGGTTCCGGCGAATTGTTCGTGCAGGCAGTGCAAAGCCCCGACTCTCTTTGAGAGGACTCAGTCGAAGCCCAGTTCCATCGCGCCACTGCGCGTCCAGGCGGCGGCCTCTTCCTGCAGCAGGAATTGGGTGCGCGGGTTGGCGCTCACCCAGGCCTTGGGTAGCGTCAGCAGGACCTTGTGGCCTTGGCGGTTCAGCTTCAAGGCCTTGGCGTCGACTGCGCCGCGGGCATGGCATTTGATCACTGCCAGGCGCAAGCTCAGCAGCTGCCATAACAGCCCGTCATCGGCCATCTGCGACTCGAGCTTGCGCAAACTGCCGCGCTGACCCAGGGCCAGGTTGCCCAGACGCTTGAGCTGGTTTTGCGAGAAGCCGGCAGCATCCACATGGGCCAGCAAATAGGCGCTGTGGCGGTGATGGTCATGGTGCGACACCATCATGCCGATCTCGTGCAGGGCTGCCGCCCAGGCCAGCTCGCGTTGTCGCTCGCGCGGCGGCTTGGTCACCAACTGCTTGTGGATTTTCAAGGCCACTTCCTGGACCCGGTTGGCCTGAAGCAGATCGACGCCAAAGCGCTGCTGCAAAGCTGCGACAGAAGCGTCGCGCATATCCGCCTGGGCGCTGCCATCGGCCGCAGTCTCGATCGCCAGGCGCTCGTCAAGGTCGAAGATCACGCCCTGACGCAAGGCACCCTTGGCAGGCAGCAACTCCTCGATGCCGAACTGGGTCAGCAAGGTATACAGGATGCATAAACCGCCGCCGACGACCGCACGCCTGTCATCCCTGAGTCCGGGCAGCTTGAGCTGGTCTACGCTGCCCGCAGCAATGCATTGTTCGATGCACCAGCGCAAGCCCGCTGGCGTGATCCGGCCATCGCTGATGCCGCTACCGACAAGGATTTGCGAGACTGCCCCCACCGTGCCCGAGGAGCCGAGGGCCTGCTGCCACAAGGCCGGTTTGAACAGCGTCAAAGCTTCCTCGAGCTCGGCGCCAGCCGCTACCTGCGCGGCGCGGAAGGCTCCTGGGGTAAACAGGCCATCGGGGAAAAAGCGCATCGACAGGCTGACGCTACCGACCTGGAACGACTCTGTCGTCACCGGCTTGAGGCCCTGGCCGAGAATCATTTCGGTCGAGCGGCCACCGATGTCGATTACCAGGCGCGGCGGCTTGGCCGGTTGCAACCGCGCTACGCCTGCAAAAATCAAGCGCGCTTCTTCGCGGCCCGAAATCACCTCGATCGGAAATCCCAGCGCCTCCTGCGCCAGCGCCAAAAAAGCGTTGCGGTTGCGCGCCTCACGCAGCGTCTGGGTGGCGACCGCGCGCACCTGGGCTGGTGCAAAACCGTCCATGCGCAGGGCGAAGCGGCGCAGGCAGTCGAGACCGCGCAGCATCGCGGCTTCGGTCAACATGCCGTCGGCGTCCAGCCCTGCGCCGAGTCTGACGGTTTCCTTGAGGTAGACCAGGCGTTTGTACTGGCCGGCTTGCATCTGGGCGATCTCGAGGCGGAAGCTGTTCGAACCCATGTCGATGGCAGCGAGTGATTGGATGTCTGCGGGGCGGTGAGTTGTCATCCATCCATTGTCGCGGTAATCGATGGACTGTCTGGTCCTGGCGAGCAGGGATTGATCGGTTTGGTGCGTCTACTGGGGTGTTTGCTGCTGTTCGATGTACTGCCGGATAACGGCAATGGGTGCGCCACCGAAGCGACGCGCAAATCATCGCGCAGCGCCGTAGGAATTCCCGTCCTTTAGGGCGGGGAGGATGTCAACAATCTGCCTAGAATCAGCGCGGCCAATTGGCTGACCCAGGAGCTTGAATTGAAGACCACTGAATCTAATATCGCGGCTGACAGCCTTGAAATCAATCGCCGGGAATTTGTCCGGGCTGCGGTCGGTAGCAGTTTCGCTGCAGCCGTCTTGCCTGTGACCGCGCAGGCGATCTACACCGATTCGAAAGGCCTGGAGGCGGGTGAAGTGACCATCCCGGTGGGCGCATTCAAGATGCCGGCTTACCGGGCGATGCCTGCCGACAGCGTGAATGCGCCGGTGGTGCTGGTCATCAGCGAAATATTTGGCGTCCACGAGCATATTGCCGATGTGGCGCGGCGGCTGGCCAAACAGGGTTACATGGCGATAGCGCCGGAGTTGTTCGAACGCCAGGGTGATGCGGGTTCCTACGGCGAAGTCGGCAAACTGGTGGCCGAAGTGATCTCAAAGGTTCCCGACGCACAGGTGATGCGCGACCTCGACGCCTGCGTGGCTTGGGCAAAGAGCCAGGGTGCCGACATAGGCCGACTCGGGATCACTGGTTTCTGCTGGGGTGGACGCATCACATGGCTATATGCCGCGCACAGCAAGACCGTGAAGGCTGGCATTGCCTGGTACGGACGTCTGGTTGGTGACCGGTCAGACTTGAACCCAATCCATCCGGTTGAATTGGCCGGGCAACTTGGCGCCCCGGTGCTGGGCCTCTACGGTGGTCAGGATGCAGGCATACCGCTCGAGACTGTGGATTTGATGCAGGCCGCCTTGCACCGTGGCTCGGCGGCAGCCAGAAGCAGCCAGATCCATGTCTATCCCGATGCGCCACATGCCTTTCATGCCGATTACCGTCCGAGTTACCGCAAGGAGGCGGCAGAAGACGGTTGGGCGCGCTGCCTGGCTTGGCTGAAGGTCAACGGCGTTTAACCTAGATCCGGGTGCGCCGGGAGACCGGCAAGGAGTAAGTGGTGAAAGTCCACTGCAATGAAGAAGTAGCGATTCACATCGGCCCCGAGCCGTGCATGGGCATCCGCGAGGATGTCGGTGAAGCGTCGGTAGGGGAACGTAGAGGCCAGCCATTGAGCCACGACAGTAGGTTTATCCTGGGTGCCGACGCTGTCCGAATAGCGGAAGGCAACACATTCGAGCGTGCGATCGCAAGCGCCAGGAAAAGCAACGCAGCCAGCGTGCCGTAGCGCGGCTCAATCGACTGCGTAGCGTTCTCACTCATGGGGTGATGGCCGGCGGGCAGGGAAATCTCAATCGGCATGCGGCCTCCGGGGCGATGGGGCGCGGCCAACTGCCGAATCGAGGTTTAAGGCTTATCTGACCACCAGCACCGGTATCTTGCTGTGGGTCAGCACTTTCTGGGTTTCGCTGCCGAGCAGCAAAGCCTGCATGCCGCGTCGGCCATGCGAAGCCATCACAACCAGATCGCATTGATTTTTTTCGGCATGTTCGATGATGGCTTCCCAGGAATGCAGTGCCTCCACCGTAAGGGCTTCGCAGGGCAGATCGGCAGCTTCAGCGCTGGCCTGAACCGCCCTGACCCTGGAACTGGCAATGCGTTCTTGGGCATCAAAGAATGCCTGTGGCGGCGTGGGCTGCATCTCTGACACCGCGCTGTAGGGAAACGGTTCCTTGACGCTCAAGGCGTAGATCGTTGAACCGTGAATTCGGGCCAGACCGATCGCGGTGCTGACCGCTTTGGCGCTGATTTCGGAGCCGTCGGTAGGGACAAGAATGCGTTTGAACATGGCAGGCCTCTGGGTTGCAGATGAGCCATTGTGGGGTTCATCCCCCCGATCCCGCCTTGCGTTATATCAAGACTGACGGTCAGCCTTTGGCAATCGGTCGGTCTGGATCGGACGACCATTCGCTCCATGATCCAGGGTAGAGCAGCGAGCCCGTCAGCCCCGCATGCGCCATCGCCAGCAGGTTGTGGCAGGCGGTCACGCCAGAGCCGCATTGGTGCACCACCTGTTCCGGGGTAAACGGTGCCAGCAAGGCGCTGAATTCAGCGTGCAGCATGGCGGCAGGCTTGAAACTGCCATCGGCTTGCAGGTTGTTTTTGAAGAAGCGATTGCTGGCGCCGGGGATATGGCCTGCCTGGGCGTCGAGCGGTTCGATTTCGCCGCGAAAACGTTCGGCCGCGCGGGCATCGATCAAGCGCATCCGGCCGATGCGCGCCAGCAGTTCCTCAGCGCTGAGGCTGTCGACAAGCGACGCCCGGGTTTGAAAACCGCTGGCGCATCGGCGGGCGGGGGGCTGCTGCGTCAGGGTGTGGCCGGCGGCAGTCCAGGCTTGCCGGCCGCCATCGAGCACGGCAACGGCTTCATGCCCGATCCAGTTCAACATCCACCAGAGCCTGGCGGCATACATACTGCCCTGCGCGTCGTAGACGACGACCTGGCTGTCGGCCTGCAAACCCAACTCGGACATCTGCTGTGCGAAGGCATCTCGGTCCGGCAGCGGGTGGCGGCCCTTGAATCGACCCTGTGCGTCGGTCTTGGCACCACTGAGTTGCCGGTCGAGGTGCAAATAGCTGGCGCCTGGCAGATGACCGGCAGCGAAGGCTTGTTCGCCCGCGGTGGTGTCGCTCAGGTCGAATCCGACGTCGAACAAGAGCAACTTAGCCTGGCTGGCCTGCAAAGCCTGCAGTTCAGCGGCGTTGAGGAGGGTCCGGAATTTAATGGTCATGCTTCACCGATCAAGAGAGGTTGGTCCTTGAGTTTGCCAGCCTGCAAGCGGGTCGCCATCAGACCGGCGATGACGATGGTCGACATGCCTGCGATGGCCGATGCGGTGACCGGATCATCGAACAGCGTGACACCATAGATCGCCGCGAAGACGATGGCGAGATATTGCAGGCTCGCGTTGACCAGAGTCTTGCCTTGTCCATAGGCGCGGGTCATCAGCAGTTGCGCCGAGGTTGCCAGCAGACCCACGGCCAGCAGCAGCGCAGCGCTCTTGAAACTATGCCCATGCCAGCCATTGCGGTCCGCGACAAGGCTGCTCGTCACTGTGGTCAAGGTTCCGGCGGCAATTCCGCCGAGCGAAAAATAGAAAACGATGCGGTATTCGGGTTCGCCGGCGCGGCCCAGTGCAGTGATCTGCAGATAGGCCAGCGCTGACAGGATGCCCGACAGCAAACCGGCCAGCCCGTACCAGAGTTGCTGCTGCTCCATCGTCGGCCTCAGCACCATCGCGACGCCGCCAAAACCCAGCAGCACCGCAGCCACCATCCGGCCATCGATGCGGGCGCTGCCTAAGACTGCCGCGCCGCCCATCATGAACAAGGCCATCCAGACCGAGGACATGTAGTTCAGCGTCATCGCGGTCGCCAAGGGCAGATGGCCGAGCGCATAGAACCACAGGGACAAGGAGGTGACGCCTGACAGGCTGCGCCAGAAATGCATCGCCGGCAGCCTGGTCCGCAAGCTTCGGCCCTGGGTCAGGCTCAGCGCCGCGATCAAGATCACGCCGACGATGCTGCGGTACATGACGATCTCACCGGCGTCGTAATAGCTCGATGCGAGTTTCACGCAGACGCCCATCGTGGCGAACAGGAAGGTGGCGGCAATCATCAGCAAGGGCGCGGGCATGGCCGCATTGTGGCCGAGCTTGAAAATTACAGCTTCATTGCCCGGCGGTACCACTCGTGGAAATGCTGCATGCCGTCTTCCATTGGGCTCTGGTAAGGGCCGACCTCGTTGTCGCCGCGCAGCATCAAGGCACGTCGGCCCTGATCCATGCGCAGCGCGATTTCATCATCTTCCACGCAGGTTTCCATATAGGCGGCCTGATGGGCTTCGACGAAGTCGCGCTCGAAAGCCGCGATTTCCTCGGGGTAGTAGAACTCAACGATGTTGCTGGTTTTTTGCGGCCCTTGCGGGAACAGCGTCGAAACCACCAGCACATGCGGATACCACTCGATCATGATGTGCGGGTAATAGGTCAACCAGATCGCGCCTTGATCGGGCGTCTGGCCACCGCGGAACTTCAGCAGTTGCTGATGCCAGCGCTGGTAGACCGCCGAGCCGGGGCGCGCCAGGTCCTTGTGGATGCCTACGGTCTGTACCGAGTGATTGCTGCCGAACTGCCAGGCCAGGTCTTCGCAGGTGACGAATTGGCCCAGACCTGGATGGAAGGGCCCGACATGGTAGTCCTCAAGATAGACCTCGATGAAGGTCTTCCAGTTGTAGTCGCATTCATGCACCTGCACCCGGTCCAGCACATAGCCTGTGAAGTCAAGCTCGGCCCTTGGGCCCAGATTGGCCAGTTCGGCGGCAATGTCATGGCCGTTGTCCTCGAACAGCAGGCCGTTCCATTCGCGCAGCGCATAGCGGTTCAGGTTCAGGCAAGGGTCATGGTCGAAATGCGGGGCTCCGATCAGGCTGCCCTTGAGGTCATAGGTCCAGCGATGCAGAGGGCAGACGATCTGGCTGCGGGTATTGCCGCGGCCGCGCAGCATCAGCGCCTGGCGATGCCTGCAGACATTCGAAATCAGCTCGACGCCACCGGCGGTGCGGACCAGCGCTCGGCCTTCGCCCTCCTGCGCCAAGGCGTAGTAGTCGCCGACTTCGGGGATCGCCAAGGCATGTCCGACATAGCGCGGTCCGGCCTTGAAGAGCAGATCCTGTTCCTTGCGGAAAAGATCCTCGTCAAAATAGGAGGTGACAGGCAACTGCGTCGGGCTGCGCTCAAGCGCCGAGAGAGTGATGCTCAGGTCGGACATGATCCAAAGGGAGTCTTTCGAGAAACCAATCTGCCTCCTGCGCCGCGCTAATGGGGCCGTGATTGCATCATTCACGCCCGGCTTGCGGCAGGACTTGGGCTGGACTGAGCAAACGGCATCGGACTTGCTCAGCACGGTTGACGATTGTACCCAGGTCGCTGCCTGAGCCGGTCTGGCGCAAAACAAGATAGGTGCATCTGGCTGCCGCATCAGGCGCCTGCTGCACAAGGTTCGACCTGAAACCCTCGAGCGGCTGTGTTTGACGCCACTGACTACAATGATCGTTTATCGAATTGACATGACCAGAACCCATAGCCCCGCCCAAGCGGCCTCGGACAAGGACGCAGCAACTCCCAGCTACGAGCAGGCGCTCGGTGAGTTGGAACGTCTGGTCGCTTCGATGGAAGCCGGGCAGCTACCGCTGGATCAACTGCTGGACTGCTACAAGCGCGGTGCCGAGTTGCTGGGGTTTTGCAGGTCGCGCTTGCAGGCGGTGGAACAACAAGTCAAGGTGCTCGAGGGCGAAGGCTTGAAACCTTGGGAGGATTCCTGAGCGTGGAAGCGGGATTGTTCGAGCAATGGGCGCAAGTTGCGCTGGCCGACTGTGAAAAGGCGCTGGACCATTTGGTACCTGCTGCCGCGCCGGCAGGCCTGGGGGCAGCGATGCGTTATGCCGTGCTCGGTGGTGGCAAACGACTGCGGCCTTTGCTGGTGCTGGCAGCTTGTGAAGCGGTTGGCGGGGATCGCGACGCCGCCGTTCGTGCGGCCTGTGCAGTCGAGCTGATTCATGCCTATTCGCTGGTCCATGACGACATGCCCTGTATGGACAACGATGTGATGCGCCGTGGCAAACCGACAGTCCATGTGCAGTTCGGCGAAGCGCAGGCGATGCTGGCGGGCGACGCGATGCAGGCGCTGGCTTTTGAAGTGCTGACTCCGAATGTCGGCATGGCGCCGGCCTTGCAGGCCAGGCTTTGCGCCTTGCTGGCCCGGGCTGCAGGCTTTGCAGGCATGGCGGGCGGGCAGGCGATCGATCTGGCCAGCATCGGACAAAGCCTCGATGAGCCGACCTTGCGCGATATGCATCGGCGCAAGACCGGCATGCTCCTGCAAGCCAGCGTGATGATGGGCGCAGCCTGTGGCCGTGCCTCAGTGGCGACCCTTGCCGCCTTGGATGACTATGGCGCGGCGATCGGTCTGGCCTTCCAGGTGGTCGACGATATTCTCGACGTGACCCAGGAGTCGGCGACGCTAGGCAAGACCGCTGGCAAGGACCAGCAGGACAACAAGCCGACTTATGTGACGGTGCTCGGCCTTGAACCGGCGCGACAACTGGCCCGGGACTTGCGTTTGCAGGCTCTGCAGGCATTGAGCGACAGCCGGTTGCCCGACCCAGCCAGGCTCAGCTTGCTGGCCGACATGGTGGTCGAGCGCGACAGTTGAACCGATCGATGAATCTGCAATGACCTACTCCCTGCTCGAAACCATCAACAGCCCGGCTGATTTGCGGCGCTTGCCGCGCACCGATCTGTCAAAGCTGGCCGGCGAATTACGCGGTTTCATGCTCGACAGCGTGGCCAAGACCGGCGGCCATCTCTCTTCCAATCTCGGTACGGTCGAGCTGACGGTGGCCTTGCACTATGTGTTCAACACACCGCATGACCGGCTGATCTGGGATGTTGGTCACCAAACCTATCCGCACAAGATCCTGACCGGCCGGCGCGAGCGGATGCTGAGCTTGCGCCAATTGGGTGGCATCGGCGGCTTTCCGCGCCGCGACGAGAGCGAGTACGACGCTTTCGGCACCGCACATTCGAGTACCTCGATTTCGGCTGCTCATGGCATGGCGATG
This sequence comes from uncultured Burkholderiales bacterium, assembly GCA_903820745.1. Lineage (GTDB taxonomy): Bacteria > Pseudomonadota > Gammaproteobacteria > Burkholderiales > Burkholderiaceae_C > Paucibacter_A. The sequence goes on along the minus strand of CAIJIT010000016.1, from coordinate 50,872 downwards.
GCCGCCAAGATCAAGGGCGAGCAGCGCAATGTCGTGGCCATCATCGGCGATGGCGCGTTGACTGCGGGCATGGCGTTCGAAGCGCTGAACAATGCCGGCGTCGCCCATGGCGGGCTGATGGGCGATTTGTTGGTGGTCTTGAACGACAACGACATGTCGATCAGCCCGCCGGTCGGGGCTTTGAACAAATACCTGGCCCGCTTGATGAGCGGCAAGTTCTATGCCGCCGCGCGCGAGAGCGCCAAGAGCGTGCTGAAGAACACGCCACTGTATGAGTTGGCCCGCCGTTTCGAGGAACATACCAAGGGCATGGTGGTTCCCTGCACGATTTTTGAAGAGTTCGGCTTCAACTATGTCGGACCGATCGATGGCCATGACCTCGAGTCCTTGATTCCGACGCTGGAAAACCTGCGTGGCAGAAAAGGCCCGCAGTTCCTGCATGTGGTGACCAAAAAAGGCCGGGGCTATGGCCAGGCGGAAGCTGATCCGGTCAAGTACCACGCGGCCGCCGGCAAGTTCGATCCTGAGATCGGTTTTGTCAAACCGGTCGCGACGCCCAAGATCACCTTTACGCAGATCTTCGGTGAATGGCTTTGCGATATGGCCGAACTCGACCAGCGTCTGGTCGGCATCACGCCGGCGATGCGCGAGGGTTCCGGCATGGTGGAGTTTCACAAGCGATTTCCGGACCGCTATCACGATGTCGGCATCGCCGAACAGCATGCAGTGACTTTTGCGGCCGGCCTGGCTTGTGAAGGGTTGAAGCCAGTCGTCGCGATCTACTCGACCTTTTTGCAGCGCGGTTACGACCAGATGATCCACGACGTGGCGATCCAGAACTTGCCGGTTGTCTTTGCACTCGATCGCGCGGGTCTGGTGGGTGCGGACGGTGCCACCCATGCCGGCAATTACGACATTGCGTTCACCCGCTGCATTCCAAATATGGCCGTGCTGACCCCGGCTGACGAGAACGAATGCCGTCAGGCCTTGTATACCGCCTTCCAGCATGACGGCCCGGTCACGGTGCGTTATCCGCGTGGTGCTGGCGTCGGCGTGGCGGTGCAAAAGGAAATGACAGCTCAAGCCTGGGGCAAGGGCGAAATCCGCCGCTTGTCGACCAAGGCTGCGGCACCGGGCAGGACCCGGATCGCCATCCTGGCTTTCGGCACTTTGCTCTACCCGGCTTTGCAAGCCGCCGAGAAACTCGACGCGACGGTGGCCAATATGCGCTTCGTCAAGCCGCTTGACCAACAGCTGGTGGCCGAATTGGCGCGCACCCATGACGCCTTTGTTACCGTCGAGGACGGTTGTGTGATGGGTGGCGCCGGCAGCGCCTTGCTGGAGTACTTGCAGGCTGCGGGCTTGAATCTGCCGGTTTTGCAACTGGGCCTGCCTGACGAATTCGTCGAACATGGCGACCCGGTCAAGTTGATGTCGCTATGCGGTCTTGATGCCCAGGGCATTGAACAGGCTATCCTCAAGCGCTTTGGCGCTTGACAGGAAAGCCCTTGCAAAAGCTTTACCGCAGCTTTACTGGCAAGCTCGAAGCCAATTTACAAGTCTCAGTCATAGTCTCCGCATGAATCAAGTCACCAGTTCCCTGCATATTCCCGATACTCAGAGCGAGCGCGACGAGCGCCATCTGGTGATCCAGCGCGTGGGGGTCAAGGACGTCCGCTATCCGCTGCAATTGAAAGTCGGCAAGCAGGCGCAGACCACGGTGGGTTTGTGGAGTCTGGACGTCGCCTTGCCGGCCGACAAGAAGGGCACCCATATGTCGCGCTTCGTGGCCTGGCTCGATGCCTTGGCTGCGCCGCTCGACGCTGCCGGCTTGCATGAGTTGCACGGCCAGATGCTGACAAAGCTGGGCGCCCTGGAAGGCCGCATCGAGGTGCGTTTCACTTTTTTCCTGCGCAAACGCGCGCCGGTTTCGGGCATTGAAAGCATGCTTGATTACCAGGGTGCCTTGATCTCCGAAACCCGTGCCGGCAAGACCTCGGTCTGGGCCGAGGTCGGTGTGCCGGTGAAGAGCTTGTGTCCTTGCTCCAAGGAAATTTCCGATTACGGTGCGCACAACCAGCGCTCGCTGGTTTCAATCCGTGCCGAGCTGATCGGCGCGCCGATCGGTTGGCAGGAACTGGTCCGTTTTGCCGAGGAAAGTGCCTCGAGCGAGATCTGGCCCCTGCTCAAACGCAGCGACGAAAAATGGATCACCGAGCATGCCTACCAGAACCCCAAGTTCGTCGAGGATCTGGTGCGCGATGTGGCGTTGCGGTTGAATGCCGAACCGCGCATCGGCCGCTACTCGGTCGATGTGGAGAACTTTGAGTCGATTCACAATCACAGCGCTTATGCGCGGATAGAGCGCGCATAGGCCAACGCAGGGCCTTGTTTGGTGGGTCACCTGGCCCCGGGGCTACAGGGCAAGCTGCAGGCGCTGCTGCAACAGCTGGGCCTGCTCGAGCAAGGCGGTGATCAGTTCGGCGACGATCGGCTGCGCGGGGCGGTACAGCGGCAGCAAGGCGTTGACATGAAAAGGCACGCTGACGCTGAAACGGCGCAGCTGCATTTGCGGCCCGGCGCAGGCCAAGGCGGTCAAGGGATTGACGATCGCGAGACCCAAGCCTTGCGTCACCATCGCGCAGACTGCCACGGCACTGTGTGTTTCAAGCCGCAAGCGGCGCTGCACGCCTTGCTGCTGGAAGATGTCGTCAAGTTGTGTGCGGTAGGGGTCGTCGACCGACAAGCTGATGAATTCCTCACCCTCGAAATCGGCTGGTGTCAAGCTGCCGACCTTGACCAGCAGGGCATGGCCGGCCGGCAGCACGCAGACCTCGTCAAGCGCCAGCAGCGGCTGCGAGCGGGTGCCGGGCGGTGCCTGGCTGCGCTCGGTCAAGCCCAGATCGAAGCGTTGCGCGCTCATCCACTCTTCCAGCAGCGGCGATTCCTGCGGCGTGATCGACAACCTGGTACTGGCATGCTGGCGCAGCAGTTGCGCGCAGGCTCCCGGCAGCAAGGCATGGCTCAAGGCTGGCAGACACAGGACCGACAGCTCGGCCTGCTCGTCACGGCCGAGTTGCGCGGCGCGACTCGCAATCCGGTCCAGGCTCTGGTAGCTGCGGCGCACCTCGTCGAACAAGGCCAGGGCCCGCGCCGTGGGCTTCAACCGCCCTCGCAGGCGCTCGAACAAGGCATAGCCGAGCAGATGCTCCATGCGCGCGAGCTCGCGGCTGACGGTTGGCTGCGAACTGCCCAATAGGCTGGCGGCCTCGGTGACGCTGCCCGCGGTCATGACCGAGCGGAACACTTCGATATGGCGGTGCGTGATGTTCAAGCTCATGCCTAAACCATATCAGAAATGGATCAAGTCTATAAAAAATATCATTTGATTGAATGAGTAAAGGCGCGCAAGCTCAGCTCCTTCGAGTTTCCGAGACCTGCCAATGCTGCCCGATACGCTTTCTCCCGCCCGCCTTTGGTCCTTGAAAAATCGTTTCGGCTCGCCGCTCTGGGTCTATGACGCTGCCGTCATCCGTGCGCGCATTGCTGCCTTGGCCAACTTCGATGTGATCAGGTTTGCGCAAAAAGCCTGCTCGAACACCCATATCCTGCGGCTGATGCGCGAGCAGGGCGTGAAGGTCGATGCGGTGTCGCGTGGCGAGATCCTGCGCGCGCTGGCGGCCGGTTTCAAGCCCGGCGCGGAGCCGGCTGAGATCGTCTTCACCGCCGACCTGTTCGACCCGCAGACACTCGCCACCGTCATCGAGCAGCAAATCCCGGTCAATGCCGGCTCGATCGACATGTTGCATCAACTCGGTGCCGCAGCCCCGGGCCACCCAGTCTGGCTGCGCATCAACCCCGGCTTCGGTCATGGGCACAGCAACAAGACCAATACCGGCGGCGAGCAGAGCAAACATGGCATCTGGCATACCGAGTTGCGGGCAGCGCTCGAAGCGGTGCGCCTGCATCACTTGCAACTGGTCGGCTTGCATATGCATATTGGCTCAGGCGTCGACTATGGCCATTTGAGCGAGGTCTGCGGTGCGATGGTCGGCCTGGTGCGCGAGGCGGTCGCTGCCGGCCATGACCTGCAGGCGATTTCGGCCGGCGGCGGCTTGTCGATTCCGTACCGCGATGGCGAACCGGTGATCGACACCGGGCATTATTTCGGCCAATGGGACGCCGCCCGCAAGACCGCCGAAGCCCTGGTCGGCCACCCGTTGTCGCTGGAGATTGAACCCGGTCGCTTCCTGGTGGCCGAGTCGGGTGTGCTGCTCAGTGAGGTGCGCGCAACCAAGGATGCCGGCAGCAATCACTTCGTGCTGGTCGATGCCGGCTTTAGTGAATTGATGCGGCCGGCGATGTACGGCAGCTTCCACGCCATGACGGTGCTGCCGCGCGACGGCCTGGCCAGGCCAGCGCGGCTGTCGGTGGTGGCCGGGCCGCTGTGCGAATCGGGCGATGTCTTTACTCAGGAGGATGGCGGTGTGGTGCTGCCGCGCTTGCTTGGTGGCGCCGAGGTCGGCGATCTATTGGTGATCCACGCGACCGGTGCTTATGGCGCATCGATGTCGAGCAATTACAACAGCCGGCCGCTGGCCGCCGAGTTGCTCGTCGATGGCGACCAGGAACGCTTGATCCGGCGCCGTCAGACGGTTGAGGAGTTGCTGGACCTCGAGGTGTTTTGAGGCGGTTTCACTATCGAAAATCGACGGTGATAGCCTAGCTCAATGGCCGTGATTCGTTTAATCAAAACCATTTGCTGCGCTGCACCAATATGATTGCATCTCTTTGCAACCCTATTGGAATCCAACGTGTCCCTGATCAATACCCAAGTCAAGCCTTTCAAAGCCACCGCCTTTCACAACGGCAAGGTCGTTGACTTGACCGAAGCCAGCCTGGCAGGCAAATGGAACGTATTCATGTTCTATCCGGCCGACTTCACCTTTGTCTGCCCGACTGAACTCGAAGACCTGGCCAACAGCCATGCTGAATTCCAGCAGATGGGCGTTGATGTTTACGGCATTTCGACGGACAGCCATTTCGCCCACAAGGCCTGGCATGACACTTCGGAAGCGATCAAGAAAGTTCAATATGCCTTGATCGGCGACCCGACCGGCAAGATCAGCCGTAACTTCGAAGTCATGGTCGAGGAAGACGGCATGGCTTTGCGCGGCACCTTTTTGATCAATCCTGAAGGCTTCATCAAGCTTTGCGAAATCCACGACAACGGCATCGGCCGCGATGCGTCGGAATTGATGCGCAAGGTCAAGGCCGCCCAATATGTGGCAGCCCATCCGGGCGAAGTCTGCCCCGCCAAGTGGACCGAAGGCGCCAAGACGCTGACGCCTTCGCTGGATCTGGTCGGCAAGATCTGAGTCGTTTGAACTGATCAGCTAGACCGACGCCAATCCGGGAGGGTTGGCGTCACTCCCCAGGCAAAGCAAGCCTCACTGAAAGCGTCCTGCGAGGGTGCTTTCAATGTGGTCTGCCTGGCCATGTCTGAATCCCGAAAAAAGGAAGAAATCATGTTGGACGCTGCAATGAAGAATCAACTCAAGGGCTATCTTGAGCGCGTTATCCAGCCATTTGAGATCATCGCTTCGCTGAACGATTCGGACAGCGCGCGTGAAATGCATGAGTTGCTGGCGGACATCGCCGGCATGTGTGACCGGATCACGCTCAGAACCGATGGCCAGGACGCCAGGCGGCCTTCGTTCAGCCTGCAGCGAAACGGCAGCGAGATGAATTTGCGCTTCGCCGCGATTCCGCTCGGTCATGAATTCACCTCGCTGGTGCTGGCCTTGCTGTGGGTCGGCGGTCATCCGCCCAAGGTCGAGCCGGAAGTGATCGAACAGATCAAGGCGCTCGACGGTGACTTCAATTTCGAGGTCTATATGTCCTTGAGTTGCCACAACTGCCCCGATGTGGTCCAGGCCTTGAGCCTGCTTGCGGTGCTCAACCCCAAGGTCAAGACGGTCGTGATCGACGGTGGTCTGTTCCAGGCTGAAGTCAATGCCCGTGACATCATGGCTGTGCCGATGGTGTTCCTGAACGGCGTGATGTTCAGTTCAGGGCGGATCACGGTCGAGGAGATCCTCGCCAAGCTCGACAGTGGTGCAGCCGACCGCGATGCAGTCAAACTGGCAGCCAAGGCGCCCTATGAGATGTTGATCGTCGGCGGCGGGCCGGCCGGTGCGGCGGCGGCAGTCTATGCGGCGCGCAAGGGCATCCGTACCGGCATCGCCGCTGAGCGCTTCGGCGGCCAGGTCAATGACACGCTGGCGATCGAGAATTACGTCTCGGTGCTCGAGACCGATGGGCCGAAGTTCGCAATGGCACTCGAAGCCCATGTGAAAGCCTATGCGGTCGAGATCATGAACAACCAGCGTGCCGACCGCCTGGTTCCGGCCGCTCAAGCGGGCGGACTGATCGAAGTGCAGATGGCCAATGGCGGTTCATTGAAAGCCAGGACGGTGATCATCTCGACCGGTGCACGCTGGCGCAATGTCAATGTGCCGGGCGAGCAGGAATACAAGAACAAGGGCGTGGCCTATTGCCCGCATTGCGACGGGCCGCTGTTCAAAGGCAAGCGGGTGGCGGTGATCGGTGGCGGCAACTCGGGCATCGAGGCGGCGATCGACCTCGCCGGCATCGTGGCCCATGTCACGGTGATCGAGTTTGGTGACGCATTGCGCGCCGATGCGGTGCTGGTCAACAAGCTCAACAGCCTGCCCAATGTCAGCGTGCATACCCAGGCGAAGACGACCGAGCTGACCGGTGCGGGCGGTAAGTTGAACGGCATCAGCTTCATCGACCTGGCAAGCGGGGACGCGCACCACATCGAGCTTGAAGGCGTTTTTGTGCAGATCGGATTGGTCCCCAACACCGAATGGTTGAAGGGCGTGGTCGAGCTGTCCAAGAGTGGCGAAATCATCGTTGACGCGAAGGGCCAGACTTCGGTGCCCGGCGTCTTCGCTGCTGGCGATGTGACGACCGTGCCGTTCAAGCAGATCATCATCGCCACTGGCGACGGTGCCAAGGCAGCGCTTGGCGCTTTCGATCACCTGATGCGGATGCCGGCGGTCCCGGCCTGATTCAAGCGGGCCGCAGTTCGGCCTGATTGCGACGGCTGTGTTGCCATCCGTCCACGCTGTAGAGCAGCAGCGCGGACCAGATCAGGACGAAGCCGATCAGACGTGAGGGTGAGAAGGCTTCATGGAAGACGTAGACGCCGAGTGTGAACTGCAAGGTCGGACCCATGTACTGCAGCAGGCCCAAGGTTGTCATCGGAATGCGGCGCGCCCCGGCGGCGAACAACAGCAAGGGGATGGCTGTCAGAGGCCCTGCGGCCAGCAGCCAAAGGGTGATGGCCGTATGACCCTGTGACATCGCGCTGCTGCCCTGCCAGGTCCACCAGGCAATGGCTCCGATGGCGAAGGGTGTGAGCATCATGGTCTCGAGGGTCAATCCTTCCATCGCACCCAAGGTGGCGACCTTGCGCAGCAGGCCGTAGAAACCGAAAGTCAAGCCCAGCGTCAAGGCGACCCAAGGCGGGTGACCGGCCTGCCAGGCCAGCCAGCACACGCCGAGCGTTGCGATGGCGACAGCCAGCCACTGGAGTCGCCGCGGCCGCTCATGCAAAAAGAAAAAACCCAGCGCGATATTGACCAGCGGATTGATGAAGTAACCCAGGCTGGCATCAAGCAGATGCTGGTGCTGTACCGCCCAGACATAGACCAGCCAGTTGCTGGCCAGCAGCATCGCCGACAAGGCAAAGGCCGCCAGTATTTTGGGTTGACGCGACAGCCCTTTCAGCCAGGCCCAGCGTCGCAGCACCAGCAGCAGGATCAGCATGAACAGCATCGACCAGACCGTGCGGTGCATCACCACTTCGAGCGCCGGCACTTCCGCCACCTGTAAAAAATAGAGCGGAAACAACCCCCAGGCCAGATAGGCCAGCGAAGCAAAAACAATCCCTTGGTTCATCGGTCAGTCACGCTACGCGGGTCAATTGAAGAAGGGGCATTGTGGCCCGGCCAGGGGTTCAGTCTTGCTGCCATGGGCCAATGGCCTGCAAAGCCGCCCATTCAGGACCGGGAGGCGCATGCAAGCTCAGCAGCTCGCCGCTGGCCGGATGCCTGATTTCAAGCGCCAGCGCATGCAGCCAGAGTCGCTGCAGACCCAGAAAACCGGCCACCGCGCGGTTTTGTGCGCCCTTGCCATGGGTGGAGTCGCCGATGATCGGATGAGAAATATGCTTGAAATGGCGGCGCAGTTGATGCCGCCTGCCGGTATGCGGGCGCGCTTCGACCAGCGCAAAGCGGCTCGAAGCAAAGCTTGGGTCAAGGCAGAGTGGCCATTCAACCCGCGCCAAGCGTTGCCAATCGGTTCTCGCCGCCAGCATCAGCTGCCCTCGTGATGCTTGCTCCGGGTCTTTGGCCAGCGGGTGCTCGATCACGCCATCGGCTGCGGGCCAACCGCGCAGCAGCGTCAGATAGCGCTTGCGAACCAGCCCTTGTTCGAAAGCCTGCCCCAGGCCGGAGGCGACTTCGGCGCTGAGCGCAAACAGCAGCAAGCCCGAAGTGCCCTTGTCGAGCCGGTGCGCCGGCCAGACCTTGCGGTCGAGCTGGTCACGCAGCATCTGCAGCGCGAACATCTGGGCCTGGGCATCGATCGCGCTGCGGTGCACCAGCAGGCCGGCGGGCTTGTCGATCGCGACCAGATGCTCATCGATGTGAATGATGTTCAGCAGCGGCTCGGTAGCACTCATTGGCGCTCGCCGTCGAGGTAATACCAGGCTGATTTTTCGCGCACAAAGCGGCTGATCTCATGCTGGCGCTCGGCGCGTCCACCCAGCTTGCTGCGCGCGACGAATTCGACCGTCGCATGGTCGGCGCCCTGCTGCAAATGTTTTTTTACCGTCAAGCCGAGCCAGCGCAGACCCGGCTGATCCAATCCCAAGGCGGCCGGCCGGCTGCTGGCATGCCAGCTGGCCAGCAGGTAAGCCGGCAGATTCTGCACAAAGGCGCTGTAACGCGATCGCATCAAGGCCTCGGCATCGGGTGCGCCCAGCGTCGAGGTTTCGGCAAATTGGCGGTGATAGCGGCCGCAGCAGGCGCTGTAGGGCTGCTTCAAGCCGCAAGGACAGGGGAAGGATTCTTGGCTCATCAGGCATCAATCATGCCGCATCCCTAAAATGCTTGGATGCACACCCAAGAATCCCTGTCCGTCCCCAATGGCTTGTTGAAGAACCTCAACCCCGAACAATACGCAGCGGTCACCGCGCCGGCCGAGGCGACTTTGATTCTTGCTGGTGCGGGTTCCGGCAAGACGCGGGTGCTGACCACCCGCATCGCCTGGCTGATGCAGACTGGCCAGGTCACCCCCGCCGGCGTGATGGCGGTGACCTTCACCAACAAGGCCTCGAAGGAAATGCTCACCCGGCTGACGACGATGCTGCCGGTCAATGTGCGCGGCATGTGGATCGGCACTTTCCACGGTCTGTGCAATCGCTTCTTGCGCGCGCATTGGAAACTGGCCGGCCTGCCGCAGGCTTTCCAGATCCTCGACTCAAGCGATTCGGTCTCGGCCATCAAGCGCGTGATCCGCGCGATGAAGCTTGACGAAGAGCGTTTCGTGCCCAAGCAGGTGGGCTGGTTCATTGCCGGCGCCAAGGAAGAGGCGCAGCGCCCCAAGGACATCGAGCCGCGCGACGAACAGACGCGGATGCTGATCGAGATTTACCGGGCCTATGAAGCGCAATGCCAGCGCGAAGGCGTGGTCGATTTTGCCGAGTTGATGCTGCGCTGCTATGAGGTGATGCGCGACAACCCGGGGCTGCGCGAACATTACCAGCAGCGTTTCCAGCATTTGCTGGTCGACGAGTTCCAGGACACCAACAAGCTGCAATATGCCTGGCTGAAGATGTTCGCCCCGCCGGGCAAGGGGCAAGGCGTGATGGCGGTCGGCGACGACGACCAGAGCATCTATGCCTTTCGCGGCGCACGCGTTGGCAATATGGCCGATTTCGAGCGCGAATACCGGGTCAAGCGCGTCATCAAGCTGGAGCAGAACTACCGCAGCTTCAGCAATATCCTCGATTCGGCCAACCAACTGATCAGTTGCAATACCAAGCGCCTGGGCAAGAACCTGCGTACCGAAGCGGGACCCGGCGAGCAGGTGCGGGTCTATGAGGCGACCAGCGACTTTGCCGAGGCGCAATGGCTGATCGAGGAAGCGCAGGCGCTGCATCGGCAGGGCATGGCGCGCAAGGAAATTGCCATGCTCTACCGTAGCAATGCGCAGTCACGGGTGATCGAATCGGCGCTGTTCAATGCCGGCATTCCGTACCGCGTCTATGGTGGACTGCGCTTTTTCGAGCGCGCCGAAGTCAAGCATGCTTTGTCCTACCTGCGCTTGCTCGAGAACGCCAACGACGACAACAGCTTCCTGCGCGTCGTCAACTTCCCGGCCCGCGGCATCGGCGCCCGGTCGATCGAGTTGCTGCAGGATGCTGCGCGCAATTCGGGCCGCAGCCTTTACCAGAGCGTCAGCGCCGTGCCCGGCAAAGCCGGGGCCAATCTGCAGGCGTTCACCGCCTTGATCGACTCGACCCGCAACCTGACCCTGGGCATGACGCTGCGGGAAATCATCGAGCAGATTCTGGAGGTTTCCGGTCTCGCGGAGTTCTACCGCAATGACAAGGACGGCGCCGAACGGCTGGAGAATCTGGGCGAGCTGATCAATGCCGCAGAGGCCTTCGTGACGCAGGAAGGTTTTGGCAAGGACGCTGTCGGGATACCGGTCGATGAGTTGAGCTCTTATGACGAATCGGCAGCACCTCGCACAGACGCGTCAGGCGCCAGCAACTTCGCCCCCGACGCCGAGACCGGCGAGATCATGTCGCCGCTGGTCGCGTTCTTGACCCATGCGTCGCTGGAGGCCGGTGACAACCAGGCGCAAGCAGGACAGGACGCGGTGCAGTTGATGACCGTGCATTCGGCCAAGGGGCTCGAATTCGACGCGGTCTTCATCACCGGGTTGGAAGAGGGGCTGTTCCCGCATGAAAACGCGATCGCTGATGTCGATGGGCTCGAAGAAGAACGCCGGTTGATGTATGTGGCAATCACCCGGGCGCGCCAGCGACTTTATCTCTGCTTCAGCCAGACCCGCATGCTGCATGGACAGACCCGCTACAACGTCAGGAGCCGTTTCCTGGCCGAGTTGCCTGAAACCGCGCTGAAATGGTTGACGCCAAAGAACCAGGGTTTTGGCAAAGGATCGGCCAAGGAATACCAGAGTGCATGGAGCCGCAGCGCCGGGCCGTTCGAGAAGCCGGCCTATGTCGAGCCGCCCTTGCCCAAAGCCATGGTCAAGCAGGTCGACAAGGAGCATGGCGGACTGCGTGTGGGAAAAAGCGTGTTCCACACCAAATTCGGGGAAGGCGTGCTGTTGACCCTCGAAGGTGTCGGCACCGACGCGCGCGCTCAGGTCAACTTCGGTCGCCATGGCATGAAATGGCTGGCGCTTTCGATCGCCAAATTGACGCCGATCGACTGATCTGCAGTCCCGGGGACGCAGCCTGTCAGGCTTTTTCGATCAAGGGTTCGGTCGGCGCACCGAAAACGAAGCAGTCAACAAAGGTGAAATACAGCGAGGCATAGAAGACTGTCGACAGCAGCAAGCCCAGCGGCATCGCCAGCATCGGCAGCAATTGCCCCATGCCCAGGGCGGCGACCAGCAGGCTCGCTCCCAGGCTCAGGCCAATCACCAGCGCAGCCCAGAGCAGGGCATTGACGGTAAATGCCGCGCGATTGCGCCAGACCCCCATGGTGCTGGAAAAGAGCGCCTGCAGCAGCCCCTGGCCACCCCAGTGGATCAGCGCAGGCGCATGCCAGAAAGGGATCGACAGCAGCGCTGCCAGTCCGAAGCGGGTCACCGCGCCCCAGAACAGCTGCGGGTCGGTCAAGGCCTCGGCGATTTGCTCGGGCGCTGCGCCTTCGGCGGCCAGTTTTTGCAGGTTTTCGAAGCTGCCGCCGTCGATCGACTCGGACAACCAACTGATGGCGACGGTGGCCAGCGCATAGCAGGCGCAGAGCAGCAACTGGGCGTTGCGGCGCTCCGGCGTCAACTTGAACGGCAGCAGAAATACAGCGGCAGTCGGCGTCAGATTCTGCAGCACCAAATGGGTGGCGAGCATGAAGCCCAGCGATAGCATCGGCAGCGCCATCAGCAGCAGCATCACGCCGGCGGCCGGCAGCATCAAGATCACGAAGGCGGCAAACAGGAAGACCGAGAACAGGCCCGACAGCGCGATCGGTTTGCGCTTGAAAATCTTGAAGCCATGGCGGATCCATTGCATGCCGTGGCGGGCAGGTACGGTCTGCAGGCGCAAGACCATCGGCTTGACGGGAGGCGGGTCTTGGTTCATGGGGTCAATGCATGCCAGGGTTGCTGGATGCGCGATCGCAATACGCGCTCGAAATGGCTGGGGTCATGCGGCTGCAACATCGAGGCATCCCGGGGCAGGTGGAAGTCCCAGAGCCGCGAAATCCAGAAACGCAAGGCCGCGGCACGCAGCAGACCGGGCAGCAAGCGCCGCTCGGCACCGCTCAAGGGGCGCACCTTTTCATAGGCCGAGACAAAGGCCTGCGCGCGCGTTTCGTCGAGCCTGCCGCTATCGAGATCTACGCACCAGTCGTTGATGCAAACCGCCAGATCGAAGACCCAGCTATCGACGCCGGCGAAGTAGAAATCGAAGAATCCGCAAAGTTTTTCGCGACCTGGCAGGCCTTCGAACATGACGTTATCGCGGAACAGATCGGCATGTATCGGCCCGCGCGGCAATTGGGCATAAGTCGCTGATGCGGCCAGATGTTCCTGATAGTCGAGCTCGGTCGTGACCAGCAAAGCCTGCTCTGGCGTCAGATAGGGCAGCACCACCGGCACCGTTTCGCGCCACCAGGGCAGTCCGCGCAGATTCGGCTGCTGCAGCGGGAAATCCTGCCCAGCCAGATGCATCTTCGCCAGCGCCGCACCGACTTGTTCGCAATGGAATACATCAGGCGCCAGCTGATGGCCTCCGCGCAGCTTGTTGACAATCGCGGCAGGCTTGCCGGCGAGCTCGAACAGGATGCAGCCATCAGCATCGGCCTGCGGGTCGGGTACGGCCAGACCGCGCGAGGCCAGATGTTTCATCAGCTGCAGATAAAAGGGCAACTGCTCGGAACTCAAGCGCTCAAACAGCGTCAGCACATAGTCGCCCCGACCGGTGCTGACGAAATAGTTGGTGTTCTCGATGCCGGCACTGATGCCGCGCAAGGACAGCATCTGGCCGAGGCCGAGGCGGGTCAGCAGCGATTGGGCAAGCTCGGGCGCAACTTCAGTAAAGACAGCCATAAAAAGTCGGCAGCGGGAATCAGCGGCAGGATTGGAAGCTTAGAAATCCAGCAAGCGCCAGACCCGTTGCCCTGCAGCGGCGCGGGTCGAACCCGGGCCCGGTGAAAGCTCACGGCTGCCATCGCCCATGATGATTTCATATTCCGGAGCATTCTTGGGCTTGACGGTGATCTTCTGCGTCTGGCCGCGCACCCGCAACTCCTCGATGCGGGCGTTGTCGTCCTCGATCACGGTCTGCTTGACCTGGGCCTCGGGGGCGGGGGGCGGAGGGGCTGCGGGCACCGCCAGTGCCGTCCGGGCAGCGATCGCGATCACCAGCAGCAGGCAGTTCTTCAGAGTTGCGGACATTGTCATGAGCGAGATTCTAAGCTGGCAAGGCCCGCAGCGGTCGCGGTGCAGGACAATGCCGGCCATGAGCAAACCTATCATGCTGCTGGTCGACGGTTCCAGCTACCTTTACCGTGCCTACCATGCCCTGCCCGATCTGCGCGGGCCGGGGGGTGTGCCGACAGGCGCGATCCACGGCGTCGTCGCGATGATGAAGCGCTTGCGCGAGCAGATTCAAGCCGAGCATGCAGTCTGCGTCTTTGACGCCAAAGGCCCGACTTTTCGCGATGCCTGGTATCCGGCCTACAAAGCGCAGCGCTCGCCGATGCCTGATCCCCTGCGCGAGCAGATCGCACCGATCCACGAGATCGTTGCCCTGCTTGGCTGGCCGATCCTCGAAGTTCCCGGCATCGAAGCCGACGACGCGATCGGCACGCTGGCTCGCGTTGCAGCGGCTTGCGGTCATCAGGTGGTGGTGTCGACCGGCGACAAGGATCTGGCGCAGCTGGTCACGCCCGAGGTCAGCTTGATCAACACGATGAGCAATGAAAAGCTCGACGTGGCCGGCGTGCTGGCCAAGTTCGGCGTGCCGCCTGACCGCATCATCGATTACCTGACGCTGATGGGCGATGTCGTCGACAACGTGCCCGGGGTTGAAAAAGTCGGGCCCAAGACCGCCGCGAAATGGATTGCCGAATATGGCTCGCTCGATGGCGTGATCGCCAATGCAGACAAGATCAAGGGTGCTGCCGGCGAGAACCTGCGCAAAGCGCTGGACTGGTTGCCGATGGCGCGCAAGCTGGTCACCGTCGTGCAGGACTGCGACCTCCATGGCCATGTGCCGGGCTGGCCGGCGCTCGAAGCCCTGGCGCTGCGCGAGGTGGACCAGGCCGGAGTGCAGGATTTCTACACCCGCTTTGGCTTCAAGACCTGGCTGAAAGAACTGGCGCCTGTACAAGCGGCGCCAGTCAGCGGCGATCTGTTCGCCGATGAGCCCTTGCCGGAAAGCAAGCCCGAGCCGCTGCAATGCAGCTACGACTTGATCGTCGACTGGGCCAGCTTTGAGTCATGGCTGGCCAGGCTGCAGGCCGCACCCTTGAGCGCAGTCGATACCGAAACCGATTCGCTCGACCCCCTGCTGGCGCGCATCGTTGGCATCTCGTTTGCCGTCAAACCCGGTGAAGCTGCTTATATTCCGCTGCGCCATGCCGGCCCTGACGCGCCCGAGCAATTGCCATTCGACGCCGTGCTGGCAAGGCTCAAACCCTGGCTCGAAGACCCCCGGGCGGCCAAGGTTGGCCAGAATCTCAAGTACGACACCCATGTGCTGGCCAATCACGGCATTGCCTTGCGTGGCGTGCAGCATGACACGATGTTGCAGAGCTATGTGCTCGAAGCGCACAAGACCCATGGCCTGAGCGCCCTGGGTGAGCGCTATCTGGGGCGCAGCGGCCTGAGCTATGAAGACCTGTGCGGCAAGGGCGCGCACCAGATTCCATTCGCCCAGGTTGACGTGGCGCGCGCCGCCCGATATTCGGGCGAGGACTCGGAAATGTGCCTGGCGCTGCACGAGTTGCTCTGGCCGAAGATTCAGTCCGATGCTGGCTTGTTGCATGTCTACCGCGACATCGAGATGCCGACCAGCGCCTTGCTCGCCCGCATCGAGCGCAATGGCGTGCTGATCGATGCGGCGCTGCTGCAGGCGCAAAGCCATGAGCTCGGCCAGCGCCTGCTGACGCTCGAGCAGGAAGCCTATGCGCTGGCCGGCCAGCCCTTCAATTTGGGCTCGCCGAAACAGGTCGGTGAAATCCTCTTCACCAAGCTTGGTCTGCCGGTGACCAAGAAGACCGCCACCGGCGCGCCTTCGACCGATGAAGAGGTGCTTGAAAAACTCAGTCTCGACTATCCGCTGCCGGCCAAGCTGCTCGAATACCGCGGCCTGTCCAAGCTCAAGAGCACCTATACCGACAAGCTGCCCTTGATGATCAACCAGGCGACCGGCCGCGTCCACACCAATTACTCGCAGGCAGTAGCGGTCACCGGGCGCTTGTCGAGCAACGAGCCGAATTTGCAGAACATCCCCGTGCGCACCGCTGAAGGCCGGCGCGTGCGCGAGGCTTTCATCGCGCCGCCCGGGCATTTGATCGTCAGCGCCGACTATTCGCAGATCGAGTTGCGCATCATGGCCCATCTGAGCGAAGACCCGAGCTTGCTGCATGCTTTCGGCGCCGGACTCGATGTGCACCGCGCGACCGCGGCCGAAGTCTTCGGCGTGCCGGTGGACGAGGTCTCGACCGAGCAGCGCCGCTATGCCAAGACAATCAATTTCGGCCTGATCTACGGCATGGGTGCCTTCGGTCTGGCGACCAGTCTGGGCATCGAAACCAAGGCGGCCAAGGACTATATCGACCGCTATTTCACCCGCTTTGCCGGGGTCAAGCGCTATATGGACCAGACGCGCGAATCAGCCAAGGCCAAAGGCTATGTCGAGACTGTTTTCGGCCGCCACCTCTGGCTGCCCGAAATCAACTCCGGCAACGGCCCGCGCCGCAGCGGCGCCGAACGCCAGGCGATCAACGCACCAATGCAGGGCACCGCAGCCGATCTGATCAAGCTGGCGATGATCGCGGTGCAGGCCGAGCTCGACGCCCAGGCCAAGGCCACGCGCATCATCATGCAGGTGCATGACGAACTGGTCTTCGAGGTGCCGGCTGCCGAGCTCGATTGGGTCAAACGCGAAGTACCGCTGCTGATGGCCGGCGTGGCCCAGCTGAAAGTGCCGCTGCTGGCCGAAGTCGGCATCGGCTCGAACTGGGATCAGGCGCATTGACGGTTGGTTTGCCGACTGCGTCGGGTTTCCGGAACCAAGCAGGAGGCGAGTCTGCCTCGGAAAGCATGCGCGCCTGCACCGGGAACGACTGACTGCTCTGCTTCGCTCATGTCCCCCGGCGCCGGCTCATCGCCAGCACCTCCTCCTTAACTTCGCTGCGCAGAACAGCCAGCCGCTCTATTGCCGGTTGGTGAATCGGGCAATCCGAAAGTGAGTAGGCCTGGTTGTTCAGGGCAGTGGGTGAGCGGCGTAGCGAAGTAAAGGAGGAGGACCGTGTAGGGCACGGTCCGGGGGACATGAGCGAAGTCGCTCGGCCACTGCCCTGAGCCATCCCGCAGACTTGCAGTGATCGCCGAGTCGCGACGGCAACTTGGCATCCAGCAGCTAGAGCAATGCACGGGCCTGCTGGCTGCTCTGCTGCGCTCATGTCCCCCGGCGCCGGCTCATCGCCAGCACCTCCTCCTTAACTTCGCTGCGCAGAACAGCCAGCCGCTCTATTGCCGGTTGGTGAATCGGGCAATCCGAAAGTCGCTCTGCCACTGACATGAACCATCCCGCAGACTTGCAGTGATCGCCGAGTCGCGACGGCAAGTCGGCATCCGGCAACTAGAGCAATGCACGGACCTGCTGGCCGCTCTGCTGCGCTCATGTCCCCCGGCACCGGCTAGGCGCCAGCGCCTCCTCCTTGACTTCGCTGCGCAGAACAGCCAGTTGTATTTTGCTTTTTTTGTGCAAAGCGCTAACTTCGTGCTCAAGTTTAGATTCCGTCGATTCTTGAGCGTCTGTTGAAAAGGCCGTGTTGGATAGCGCCGAATGAGTAGATGGAACTACGAACTGGGCGGTCTGGCAGGCCACCGGTGTTATCGATTTTGAGTTCCTGAACACTCAATTCCATACCGCCGAGACGCGCGTTTTTGCTCAATGGGTCGGAGGCATTTCCCAGTAGTCGATGACGCCGTGTCCATTCCCGAACCGGGTGCCTTGGCCCTGCTAGGCTTGCGTGCTGTGGCCTTGGCTTGGAATCGGCGGCGGCGTCGCCCCGTCCCACATAGAAACTCCCGTCTGCACCACTACCTGTTTCCGGTCACTGAAGCGCCAATCCGGATCGGGATAGACAGCGTTACGGGACCATCCATGGCGACATGAGCATCGGGTCGTCGGTGAAGGGCTTGAATTTCATCGCTGTCAGCCCGACTGCATGCACCCATAACTCATGGCCATACCGCGACTGGCGTCGGCTTTGGTCATTGTGCCTTCGATGGCTATGGTGCCCCGTTTGACCAGTCCCATCTCGAACTCAAAACGGACGACTTGACCCAACAGTTCGGTGAACTCGTTCAGGTGCACCGAGAGTAGATCTCGAATCCAACGACGGTAGGCCGGAACACCCATTCAGGACATCCTGCGAGGTCAGCCAACAGGCGGTGAAACGGCAGGTTTTAGACCATCATCACCTCGCACTCAGAGCCGATGAGTTTGATGGGGTCACAAGCGTGCGAATTTTGGTTGGCATCGGGGCTCACTAAGAGTGAGTCTCACGGTAACCAATGCGGACATAGAAACCATGATTTCAAAATAGTGGTTAAGAGTTAATTTATCTATTGATAATGTAGGGTAAACTATAATATACCCAAATTTCAATTTTCTGGCATCATCGGTTTATCGCGCCTTCCCTTGGGTTGGTGCGGTTTGAGTTCAGACCTATGCGCCAAAGGTTTCGCGAGGGGATGGTTTTCCGCATTTCGGCTGTTTTCGCAGTCAAATCCAGGCCTTATCCTCGAGACGTCACCCTTGTCGCTAACGATAGGAGCAACTCAATCAGTGGCGGCAAAGAACTAAGCGCAGTGCGCTGAAAGATTTGACGCTTGCCTACAGATAAAGGAGCGGGCTGGATCTGGCAGAGGAGCTGGGTCAACATGCCGCGCTAAGGAGACCACATGTTCTTGCTGACTGAAGTAGCCTTGAATTGGCCCCGCTCGCGCAGCCTCATGAGTTTTAGACAACTGCCATTGGTAGCCGCACTGGCTGCGGTTCCCGCTTGGGCTCAATCGACGCAGCAGGTTCCGAGGCCTGTGGCCTCGTCAGGCGCTCAAACGGCCGACGAAGCAAAGGAAAAAGAAGATCGGCAGATTCTTCCAAGTGTGACCATCACAGCAAATCGTCGAAAGGAGCTCGCCAAGGACGTGGCAGGCGCAGTCAGCGTTCTTGGCGGGGCGAGGCTTGACGAACTGGGCGTCAATGGCGTGGCCGACCTGGCCGCCTATGTGCCTGGCTTGGTCGTGTCCGGCACGCGAACAGGACAACAGCAACTCGCCATCCGTGGCATCACGACCGGCATTGATCAGACCAGCGCGACCGTTGGCGTGTATGTCGACGAATCGCCCGTGAGCTTCAATTCCAGCTATTCGGGAGGCTCGACGTTGACCGTCGACCCCAATCCCCTGGACATCGAAAGGGTAGAGATTCTCAAGGGACCGCAAGGATCCCTGTATGGGGCCAGCGCTCTCGGTGGGTTGATCAAATACGTCACGGTGGAGCCCGATTTACGGGCATTCAACGGTCGAGCTGAAATCGGCATCAACCAGGTCAGCGGAGGTGGCAGGGGGAATGCCGTGCGCGCCGCACTCAACATTCCTGTCATGACCGAAATGTTTGCCGTGCGGGTATCTGCCTACCGCCGCGAAGACGCCGGTTACCTGGACAACATCGCCAGCGGCAAGACTGACATCAATAAGGTGACGGTGAGCGGCGGTACTGTCAGCGCGCTTCTCAAGCCCAGTTCCCGTTTCAACCTCCGCCTGACCGCCGATACCCTCTCGATCAATGGCCAAGATGACTCGACGCCGCAGGTCAATTTGTTGACACTTCAACCAATCAATGGCGACTTCATGAAGGTCAATTGGCAATTGCCAGTCAACCCAAGCACCGTCAAGCAGGATCGCACCAACCTGGCCCTGAACTATGACGCGGGGTTCGCGACGTTGCTCTCTTCCACAAGCTACTTCCATGGGACCAGCGACACGGCAGTCGATTTGACACCCACCACTGGCGGTCTCGCGGCCATGTTTGGCGCGAATACTGTGAACTTTCCAATCCTGGTCGACAACAAGAAGTCCACGCAGGAATTCCGACTGACTTCACCTGACGGCCAGTCACTGAATTGGCTGGTTGGCGCCTTTTATACCGACGAAAAGGTCTTGGGCGCCCAAAACATGGACTTCCTCAGCGGACCTGCAGGCGGCCCCTTCACTCCGATTTTCCCCGGGGTCTTGGCGTTTCGCTATGGGGCACACCTGCAGGAAAGGTCAATCTACGCCAACGCCACTTATAAGTTCAGCGAACCGTTCGACATTCAGGTCGGGCTGCGCAAGACTTCCATCCGCCAGACCTACTCACAGAATGAACTGGCAATTCTGGGCGCTCCGCCCTCGCCGACGGGTGACGTCAACTCGAACGAGAACCACAGCACCGGGATGATTTCGCCGCGCTGGCACATCGACCCCAACACCATGGTGTACGCGCGAGCAGCCAATGGATATCGGCCTGGCGGTCCAAACTTTGACGTTGCAGGAGCCGTTTCGCCTCGAACGTTTGATTCCGACAGCCTCCTAAACTTGGAGGTCGGCATCAAGGGTATCGTGCCTTCGATGCAATTCGACTACTCGGCCGCGCTCTTCAATACCGACTGGAAGGACATCCAGGCCCGAGGCGTTGACCCGGTCACCGGTACTTCG
Organism: uncultured Burkholderiales bacterium; assembly: GCA_903820745.1. Lineage (GTDB taxonomy): Bacteria > Pseudomonadota > Gammaproteobacteria > Burkholderiales > Burkholderiaceae_C > Paucibacter_A. Next base: position 30,580 of record CAIJIT010000016.1, on the reverse strand, counting down.
TTCCAAGGCAATGGCGGCAGGGCCCACACGCGCGGACTTGAAGTCGAAGGTCGGTGGCGTGCGAGCCCCCATTGGGTCGTCGGGGGCAACGCAGCTTTGACTGACGCGAAGCTCGACGAGAACATCAACATCACAGGCATCAATGCCAAGGCGGGCAATACCATCCCCTTCACGCCGAAGCTGGCTTACGCCCTGACGGCAGACTACAGCCGCGATGTTGCAGCGGGTATACAGGGTAGTTTCGGCGCGACCGTCCGCCATGTTGGTGAGCGCACAGCCTATTTCGAGGATACAAAGGTCGGTACCGGAGTGCAAAGCCCGGTGGGAAAAATGCCGGCTTACAACGTGGTCGACCTGCGTGCAACGTTAAGCAAGGACATCTGGACGCTCTCACTTTTCGCCAAGAACGTCTTCGACGTGCGCGGCATAACTACCGTCAACGGCGGCTACATCGGGCCAGGTGCAATCCCAGGAACGTTGACGCCCGCAGGTGTCACGATCACCCAGCCGCGTACCATTGGTGTCGTACTTCGCGCTGATTTCTGAGGTTCCGAAAACATCAAATGACCACCGATAACACATGGGCCGCCTTGGCAAATACCGAGGTGCGCTACCTTACTTCTTCGGCAGTGGGTGACGAATACAAGATTATCGTGGCCCATCCGATGGTCGCCCTGCCGCCTGGCAAGAAGGCGCCAGTGGTCTACGTGCTCGACGCAAACTCCAACTTCGGGCTTGTCAGCGACATCGTTCGCGGCGGGTCATTGGCTGGCTTGCCGCACGCGTTCGTGGTGGGCATCGGCTACCGCAGCGACGGGATGATGACGGCGGCGTTTCTCAAGCGCTCCAGGGACTACACCCCCACGGTCATGCCGGAGTTCGACCGCTCTGGCGGCGCGCTGGCCGGGCTGCCCGATGAACGGATCAGCACCGGCGGCGCTGCGGCCTTCCACCGCTTTATCCAGGATGAGCTCGAACCTTTCATCGAGGCGCGGTTCCCGGTTGATGCGTCCGATCGGACACTGGTCGGCATGTCGCTGGGCGGCCTCTTCGCGTCCTGGGTCCTGCTCAGTCAGCCCGAGGCCTTTGAGCGCTACCTCATCTGCAGCCCGTCCCTGTGGTGGGACAACGACCTCTTGATGCGGCAGCCAGCGATCTGGCCCGGCCGAGGGCAAGCCGTTCGCGCTCGTGTCTTCCTGGCAGCAGGTGATCTGGAGCGCGACGAACAGGTTCGCGCCCGGGTCGACGCGGCGCCAGCGGCTGTCAGGCCGCTGTTGCAGGCCTTCAGGAATGTTCAAGGCCAACACCTTCTGGCCGAGCACGTCGAAGAGCTCGCAAAGCGATTGGGCGCGCTGCAGATGCCCGGACTGCAGGTAACCAGCAAGATCTTTCCCGATGAGTCGCACGAGTCGGTCTATCCGGCGGCCCTGTCTCGTGGAATCGGCGCGCTGTTCGGGCCCGACACCGCACGGCCGGCAGCGGAATGAAGGACCTGCATTCACCCTTTGCCGGCAGCTATGCCGAGGCCCGGGTCAAGTTTCTGCGCGCAGCCACTGATGCGGGGTTGTCGATCCGATCGCACGAGCACCCCGAACGCGGGCGCGAGGGCGAGACCCTGGCCATCGACGTTGCCCTGCAGGGCCCTAAAGACGCGGCAGCGATGCTGGTGATCAGCAGCGGTTGCCACGGCATCGAGGGATTCTGTGGCTCGGCGGTTCAGGTCGCGCTGATCCGAGACCAGTCCTGGCTGGATCAGGCTTCCGCGAATGGCCTTGCGGTGCTCTACATTCATGCGCTCAATCCGCACGGCTTTTCGTGGCTGCGAAGGGTGACGCACGAGAACGTCGACCTGAACCGCAACTTCGTGGACTTCAGCCGTGAACTGCCTCGCAACCTCGGCTATGACGACATTGCGCATCTGGCGGTGCCGCCTGACTGGCCCCTCAGCGAGGCCGTGATAGCCGAAGCGCAGCGTTATATTGCAGACCGCGGCTTCGCTGCTTTCATCGCAGCCCTGTCAGGAGGGCAGTACCACCACCCACAGGGACAGATGTACGGCGGCCAACAGCCCTGCTGGAGCAATCTGGTGCTTCGTCAGGTGCTGCGTGAGCACGCCAGGGATGTGGAGCAGCTGGGCTGGATCGACATCCATACTGGCCTCGGCCCATGCGGCCATGGTGAGCGAATCTTCTTCAATCAGAACGACGCGACGGCCTTGGCGCGGACTCGCTCATGGTGGGGCCCGGCGGTCACGTCTTACTACGATGGGTCATCCGACTCTGCGCCCCTCAGCGGAAACCTGTGGTGCGGGATACGGGACGAGTGCCCGCAGGCCGAGTACACCGGCATCGCCCTTGAGTTCGGCACACTGCATTACGAGAAGGTGATGCTGGCGCTGACGGCAGACCACTGGCTGCACTTGCAGACGGCGACCTATCCGTCCGTGGCCAGCCGTATCCGGCAGGAGATGATCGAAGCGTTCTTCGTCGACACTGCCGAATGGAAAGAGGCGGTGCTCACTCAAACGTTCTGCGCTGCCGCACAGGCAGTCGTTGCCCTGCGACGTTGAACACCGATGCTTGTCGGGGGCTACTGCGCGCACGGAAGTCCCAATAAGCCAGTCAACCGCGCTGAGGTCGCTCAGCACTCCATGACAAACTGCCTGATCAACGCATTCAGCTGCTTGTAGTGAAGACCCGGCATCGAATGGTCCGCTCCTTCAATCCGCACCAGTCGGGAATTCGCAATCTGCGCAAACGCCAGCTCCGCATGCGCGATCGGCACTTCTTTGTCGAGCGTCCCGTGAAGAATCAATGTGCGGCAGGCAATGGTGTGGAGGGGCAGTGGCGGCATGTTCGCAAAGTGTTGGAGGTCGTTGACCTGGCCTGCTTTGCGGCGGCCGAAGAGAGATACGGACTCTCCTGCCTCGAGGGCTACTTTCAGAACAACGGGGTCATCGACGCCTCTTGACCGCAGCGTAGCCATCGAGCGATGGCGGAAGAAGTAGATGAGGTAGTCGACCAGGAGTGCCGGCCAGCGGATGGGGCGCTCGACGATTTTCTGCGTCACAGCTTCTTCAAGGATCAGGCCCGCGCATCGGGTCGGGAACAGCAAGGCGAACTGCAAGGCGCTGGGTCCACCGCCCGAGACACCGAGCACAAAGGCCTTGTCGATGCCCAGCCTGACAAGCATGGCGTCGAACAAGGCGGCCTGCTGGGCCGGTGTGGCACCTGACTCGATCGGCGTACGGAGATACCCGGGACGCGATGGGACGATGACCCGGATGCCTTCCGCCGCAAGGCCGGTGGCCTTGACCAAGCTGAGCACCTGGTCATAGCCACCTGGCGTGCCGTGCAACATCAGCAATGCCGGGCCCTGTCCAAGATCAGCTACCTCCACCGGGCCTTGTGCGGTATCGATGACCGAGCTCTCGGCCAGGAGCCTAGCTGCGATCGCATTGCGCCACTTCAGGAAGCGAAAAAACGAGGCGGCGCAAGCCAGCAACGCGGTCGCTGCCAAAGCAGCGAATGTGACCGTGATCCATTCGCTGTGCAGCCATCCGGCCATTTCGAGTCTCATTTGCAGGCTTAGCGGGCCGATTTGCCGGCCGCCGCGATTCTTGCCAAGTTGCTCTCATGATCCTCTCGATCAATCGAATAGAAGGAGATGGCGAGAATGGCCAGGCAGTTGGTCACCAGCGTGATGGGCATGTAGACCAAAGCGAGCCGGTGAAGCACTTCGGCCGAAACCTGGCCAGGGACGGCTTGCTGGGGAAATGCAATCAAGGTGAGGATGATCCCGGTGCCCATGGAGCCTACTCCGGTGACGATCTGCTTGACCATGGTGTCGGCGGAGAAGATCAGTCCCTCGGAGCGCTGCCCGGTCTTGGTCTGAACCTGCTCGACGATGTCGGCCATCATGGAAGTGCCCAGGATGACCGCGATCACCACCAAGGCAACCGCCACCGTCGTGTCCACTGCCAGCAGGACGACGATCACAGGGCTGCCGTTCGGCGGTAACCAGCCCAGCATGCGCAGGCCTATCGGTAGCAAGCCAAAAAAGAGCGCCAGGAAATAGGCCGTCATCACCACGCGCTTCTTGCCGAAGCGCCGGGCAAAATATTGGGACGCCATGGCGCCGGCGATCGGGCTGATCAACAGCGCGCTTGTGATCGATGAGATCTGTGCCGCACTCAATTCCCAGAAGTAGGTATTGAAGTACTCGTTGAGGCTCCCGACCAGCCCGGTTCCCACGCCTGCGACGAGCCCGGCGACCGCCAGCGCCAGGAAGTTGCGGTCAAGCAAGGTGGTGCGAACTGTGGCGAACAGTTCAGCAAAAGACGCATGCGGGATCGGTGCGCTCAGGTGTTTGACCTCGCGGTGCGTGCCCAGTGCCGAAACCATGATCGACAGGAAGATCGCTGCCGCCAGCAGTACACCGTACTTCGCGTAGCCGGCCGGGTTCAGCTGGCCCGGCATCTCTTGGCCCTGGGCGTTGACGAAAGGCGTCATCAGCACCGTCATCGCAAAGACAACGATGGCGATCGGCAGCACCAGGCCGATCAGGCTGCGCCAGGTCGACAGCACCGTGCGGTCGTCATAGTCTTGAGCCAGTTCCGGCAACAGCGAAGCGGACGGAATTTCGAACATCGAAATCGAGACACGCGCCGCAACGACGCAGCCCAGCAGGTAGGCGACGAGCGCCTCGTGCGACCAGCCCTGCGGCGGATTGAGCAGCGCCCAAACCGCCACGGTGGCCGGCACAGCCGATGCGTACATGAACGGGTGCCGGCGACCCCAGCGGGAACGCCAGGTGTCGGAGACCTGACCGATGATCGGATCGACGATCGCATCGACGATCAGCGCAATGCCTATGACGACCGACACCCAGGACGCCGGCAGACCCAGAACCTGGTTGTAGAACAGCATGAGCTGCGCCAATGCCAGACCCTTCAGCCCGAACGCAACGGCGCCGATCGCATACGAGTACTTGCTGACGGCCGAGATGCGTCGCTTGGGCAGGATGGTCGCTTCGGGCAGGCCCTCAGACATGGGAGGCCCCGATCGCGGCAAGTGCCTTGATGCCTTCGCTCGTGCCCTGCGCCTCGGCGCTCTGGGGCACGACGCTGTCCCTGCGGTCGACGACCGCCGTCAACTGTTCGCGCAAGCGCTCCGCTGCGTCGGCCCCGTGGCCGATCCAGGCCCCTCCCGTCATCGTGATGTGAGCCGCTTCGAAGCTGCCGGCGCCAGCACACAGGATAGTGCGGTTGGGTGCGTCTTGCGCCGCCAACACCAGCACCGCCGGTGTCACGAACTCGGGCCTGAATGCCTGGAGCACCTGCTTCGGCCACAAGCCCTCGGTCATCTGGGTGGTAGCCGTGGGGGCCAGACAGTTGACGCGTATACCGTGCTTGGCGCCTTCGATGGACAGGGTCTGCATCAGGCCCACCAGCGCCATCTTGGCCGCGCCGTAGTTGCTCTGACCGAAGTTGCCGAACAGTCCCGATGAGGACGTCGTCATGATGACGCGGCCATACTTCTGCGCGCGCATGATCTCCCAGACCGCCTGGGTGCAGATCACGGCTCCCATCAGGTGCACCTCCAGCACCAGCCTGAAGTCCGCCAGGCTCATCTTGGTGAAACTGTGGTCGCGCAGGATGCCCGCGTTGTTGACGAGGATGTCGATGCGACCCCACTGCGCCATCGCGTCGGCGACCATGGCCTGCATGGCAGGTTCATCGGTCACCGAGGCATGGCAGGACATGGCCGAGCCGCCTGCTGCCCGGATCTCGTGCGCCACGGCCTCGGCCGCGTTGACCGCGTCGGAAGCCGGCGCCTGGCGCACGAAGTCATTCACCACCACCTTGGCGCCACGCGCCGCGAGCGCCAGCGCGTGCTCACGGCCGAGTCCACCTCCTGCGCCGGTCACGATGGCGACACGTCCCTTGAAGTCAATGGTCATTGGGTTCGCTCCTTGGGGTTATTGATCCACTCATCTCGCAATTCGCGCTTGAGCACCTTGCCGATTGCACTGCGTGGCAACTCTGCCACGCAGTGAAGCATGCTCAATCTTTGTGTCTTGCCTACCTGCGCGTTGACCCAGTCCCGCAAAGCCTCTGCGCTGACGCCCTCCCGCTGGCGCAGGACGACAAAGGCCACCGGCGTCTCTCCCCATTCGGGCGATGGCGCGCCGACGACGGCAGCTTCCTGCACTGTGGGGTGCTGAAGCAGGACGGCCTCGAGGTCGCTCGGGTAGATGTTGAAGCCGCCGCTGATGATCATGTCCTTGCGGCGATCCACCAAGATCAGGAAGCCATCCTCATCAAAGCGGCCAACATCGCCGGTGCGGATGTAGCGCCGACCTTCGGCGTCAAACCACTCGGCCTCTGACGTCTTCTCGGGCCGCTCGTGGTAGCCGTCCATCATGGACGGCGAGCGGCCCACCACTTCGCCGATGTCCTGACTCGCACCGCCGGGGGTTCGGGGAACCTCATGTCCATTCTCGTCGATGAGGCGAATGTCATGTCCGGCTCCCGGCTTGCCGACGGTGTGCAACTTGTTCGGGAAGATGTGGGCGTCGAGGATGCACGTACCGCCACCTTCGGACATCCCATAGAACTCGACCAGGGCACCCGGCCAGCGCGCCAGCACATCTGCCTTCAGCTCAGCGCGGAAAGGCGCACTGGTGCAGAACTTGATCTGGAACGACGAAAGGTCGTACCGGCCGAAGTCGTCGCTGGCCATCAGGCGTTGGTACTGGACGGGAACCAGCATGGTGTGGGTGGCGCGCTCCTGCTGCGCCAACTGGAGATAGCCGAGCGCATCGAACTTGGCCATCAAGACCAGGCAGCCCCCATATGCCAGCGTCGGCAGCAGGGTCGTCAGTGTGGTGTTGCTGTAGAGCGGTGTTGCCACCAACGTTACCGAGCGCGTACCGAATGCCGCTAACGGTGCGTGCCTGATCAGCTCCCATCGCATCCCGTGGGACTGCACGATGCCCTTGGGTGTGCCGGTGGTGCCTGACGAGTAGATGACGTTGAACGGCCAGGCTCGATCGATCGATAATGGCGTCGGCACTGCCAACTGAGCCAGCAGCCATGGCGCCAGGGGGGCTTGTCCGTCGACAGCATCCAGATGAATTCGTGCCACTCCTGGCGGCAGCAAGGCATGATCGTCGTCCAGGGTAAGTGCTGTTGCCGTATCGACAAACAGAAGGCGCGCCCGGCAGTCGCGAACCATGTCCATCAATTGCGCCGTCGTCGAACTGGGCGCCAGCGGCGCGACGGTGATGCCCGCGCGTAGTGCGCCGAGAAAGACCGCCAAGTATTCGGTGCAGGTCGCAGCGCAGATCGCGATGGTTTCGCGCGGCTGCAAGCCCGTCTGCTGCAGGGATGCCGCCACCTGGTCAACTAGGCGATCCAGCGTGCCATAGTCGACGCGCCTGTCGCGGTCCACGATGGCCAGCGCCTCGGGTTGCGCGAGTGCGTGCGCGGCCACCATGGCGGCCAGGTCGCAGAACGCGCGTGGATCGGACTCAGCCATCACGCGACCTCGAACAGGCCGGCGGCACCCATGCCGCCGCCGACGCACATGGTGACGACCACATACTTCACGCCCCGGCGCTTACCTTCGATCAGCGCATGGCCCACCATGCGGGCGCCTGACATGCCATAGGGGTGGCCGATGGCAATCGCGCCGCCATTGACGTTCAACCGTTCATCGGGAATTCCCAGCTTGTCGCGGCAATAAAGCACCTGCACCGCGAACGCTTCGTTCAGTTCCCACAAGCCGATGTCATCGATCTTGAGTCCTGCACGCGCGAGCAAGCGTGGGATGGCGAACACCGGGCCGATGCCCATCTCGTCGGGCTCGCAGCCCGCAGTGGCGAAGCCACGGAAGATACCCAAAGGCGCCAGGCCGCGCTGCTCTGCCAACTTGCTGTTCATCACCACCACGGCAGAGGCGCCATCGGCAAACTGGCTGGCATTGCCTGCCGTGATCACACCGCCTGCCATGGCAGAGCGAATCCTGGCAACGCCTTCGAGCGTGGTGTCGGCTCTGATGCCTTCGTCCTCGCTGACCGTCACTTCTTTCATGCCCATGCCCATCGCAGAGGCAACACCCATCGTCACCGTGATGGGAGCGATCTCCTGGCTGAAGAGACCCGCTGCGCGCGCCGCTGCCGCGCGCTGCTGGCTGCGCACCCCATATTCGTCCTGCAGTTCTTTACCAATGCCGTAGCGCTTGGCCACGATCTCGGCGGTTTCCAGCATCGACAGGAAATAGCTGGGCCGGTGTTCCTTCACCCACTCGTCCACGAGGTATTGCGTATTGACGGTACCCTGCACGCAGGAGATCGATTCCACGCCGCCAGCTACCATCACGGGAACCCGATCCACGATCACTCGCTGCGCCGCCAAGGCAATGGCCTGCAGGCCCGAGGCGCATTGGCGGTCAATGGTGGTGCCGCCTGCCGTCACTGGCAGGCCCGCGCGCAAGGCGGCGTAGCGGCCCATGTTGTAGCCCGTGGCACCCTGTTGCAGGGCGCAGCCCATCACCACGTCTTCCACCTCGGCGGGGTCGATACCGGCGCGTTGGACGGCATGCTCGATCGCGTGCCCTGCCAATGTCGCGCCATGGGTCATATTGAAACTACCGCGCCATGATTTGCCCAGCGGCGTGCGGGCGGTGGATACGATTACAGCGTCTGTCATAAGTGTTCTCTCAATTCGGTGTTAGTTGAAAGTCTTGCCATCGGCCGCGAGGCGGGCCAGCAAGGGCGCTGTGGCCCACGCAGCGCCACCGGCCCTGTCCTCGCGCGCGAAGCCCTCCATCGCGCGCTGTACGACGAGCAGACCCACGCGGTCGGCGTACAACATGGGGCCGCCGCGGTAGGCCGGGAATCCATAGCCAAAGACGTAGACGATGTCGATGTCAGAGGCGCGCTGGGCAATGCCTTCTTCCAGAATCTTTGCGCCTTCGTTGACCAGCGCAAAAATGCAACGTTGCACAATTTCTGTGTTGCTGATCTTGCGAGCCGTGATCCCATGCTCCTTGCGATGGGCCTCGACCAAGGCATCTACAGCAGGGTCATGGAGCGCTTCGCGTTTCCCTTTGGCGTAGCTGTACCAGCCTGCACCAGTCTTTTGGCCAAAGCGGCCAAGTCCACAGAGCTTGTCAGCCAGCAGCGCCGAGCTGGGCCACACAAATTTCGGATGTTTCTGTGTGATGCCTTTGCGGATCGACCAGCTGATGTCATTGCCCGCCAGGTCAGTCATGCGAAACGGCCCCATAGCCATGCCCCATTTTTCCATTGCCTTGTCGATTTGCTGGACCGTGGCGCCTTCCTCAAGCATCTTGCCCGCCTCGGCGCCGTAACCGCCGATCATGCGGTTGCCGATAAAGCCGTCGCATATGCCGGAGATGACCGCCGTCTTCTTGATCTTCTTGGCCAACTGCATGATGGTGAGCAGCACATCGTCAGCGGTCTTCGCGCCGCGCACCACTTCCAGCAACTTCATCACGTTGGCCGGGCTGAAGAAATGGGCGCCGACCACATCCTGCGGACGTTGGGTGAAGCTGGCGATCTGGTTCAGGTCCAGCGTGGAGGTGTTCGAGGCCAGAATGGCACCGGGTTTGCAGACGCTATCGAGTTTCTCGAACACCGCTTTTTTGACATCCATGCTCTCGAACACGGCCTCGATCACCAAATCGACATTGGTCAGGTCGTCGTAGCTGAGCGATGGCTTCAGCAATGCAGCAAGCGCCTGGGCCTTCTCGGGTTTCATCTTGCGCTTGCTGACCCGGTCGGCAAAGTAGTCGGCGATGTGCTTGGCGCCCCGGTCCAGCGCGGCCTGCTGGGTTTCCAACATCGTCACCGGAATGCCGGCCAGCAGGAAGTTGATGGCGATGCCGCTGCCCATGGTGCCAGCACCGATGATTCCCACGCTGGCAACGGCGCGGGGCTTGGTGTCTGATGACACCCCCTCGACCTTGGCCGCTTTGCGCTCTGACAGAAACAGATGCCGCAATGCCTGCGATTCGCTGCCGAGGTAGAGCTCGCCAAAGAGGCGAGCCTCGGCCTGCATGCCTTCCTCGAACGATTGCGTCAGGCAGGCTTGCACGGCTTCGACGCATTTCAGCGGTGCCGGGAAGTTCTTCGAGACTGCACCGACGCTGTTGCGCACGAACATGAAGAATGCATCGGGTTTGGGATGGCTTACCTTGCGATCACGGATGCGCGTGAGCGGGCGCTTCTCGGCCACCACCTTTTGGGCCAAAGCAATGGCACCAGCGAGCAGGTCGCCCTCGATGAATTCATCGAACAGCGGCGTTGCCTTGAACAGATCCGCCGGGACGGTTTCGCCCGATACGATCATGTTCAGCGCTGCCTCTACGCCAATGATGCGCGGCAGGCGTTGGGTGCCACCCGCCCCCGGCAGCAGACCGATCTTGACCTCCGGCAGAGCCAACTGGGCACCCGATGCTGCTACGCGGAAATGGCAACCCAACGCCAACTCCAGGCCGCCGCCCATGCAGGTGCCACCAATGGCGGCAATGACGGGTTTGGTGGATGTCTCGACGATACCAATGACATTGAGCAAGTTGGGCTCGGCAGTGACCGCGGCAGTTCCAAACTCTCGCATGTCTGCGCCACCAGAGAACAGGCTTTGAGAGCCGATGAGGATGATGGCTGTGACCGTAGCGTCGGCCTCAGCCTGACGGATGCCTGCAACGATGCCTTTGCGCACCGCATGGCTCAAGCCGTTGACGGGGGCGTTGTCCAGGCGGATGACGGCAACGCCTTGCTGTGTTTCGTAATGAGTTTGGTTCATGTTGATCAATACCCGCGCAGATCGGCGAGTTGGTTTAAGTGGAAGTTGGAGTCGCCAAACAGCTCTTGCAACACGCGGGCCCGCTTCATGAAGAAGCCGAGGTCAAACTCATCGGTCATGCCCATGCCGCCATGCATTTGCACGGCTTCCTGCACTGCAAGGGTTGCGGTGCGGCCCGCGCGGGCCTTGGCGATGGAGACAGCTTCGCCCGCGGTGGCTGGGTCGGCATCGAGCTGGGTGAGCGCCTTGGCTGTAGCTGCACGGGTAATCTCCAGCTCGCAATAGAGCTGCGCAGCACGATGCTGCAGACCTTGAAACTCTCCTATCAGGCGACCGAACTGTTTGCGCTCCTTGAGGTATTGCACGGTGCGGGCAAAGGCTTCATCGGCGACACCCAGCAGCTCGGCGGCAGCCGCTGCACGGCCGGCGTTCAAGGCAGCGTTCAATGTTGCCCAGCCGCCATCGACCGGTCCGAGCACGGCGTCAGACCTGACCTGGACCTGATTGAATCGAATGCGGCCCGCATTGTGCGAGTCGGCCATGACGGTGCGCTCGATGTCAACGCCTTGGGCTTTTGCATCCACCAGGAACAGAGTAATGCCCTCCAGATCGCCCGGCTCGCCAGCGCGGCGTGCCGCCACGATCAGCAAGTCGGCCACATGGCTTTCCAGAACGAAGGTTTTGCTGCCATCGAGGATAAAGCCGTCGGCTGTAGGTGTGGCACTCAGGGCGATGTGAGCCGGTCGGTGTTTGCTGTGCTCCTCCAACGCCAGCGTGGCAATGGCAGAACCACTGGCCAAGCGCGGCAGCCACAGCGCTTGCTGGGCCGCATCTCCAGCATGCAGCAACGCCGTTGTCGCCACCACATTGGATGCCAGGAAGGGTGAAACACTCAGGTTGTGACCGATTTGCTCCATCACAATGCCTGCTTCGACATAACCCAAGCCCATGCCACCCAAGGCCTCAGGCACCAGTACGCCGCTAAAACCCATCTCTGCAAATTGCTTCCACAGCGCCGGTGAGAATCCGCTTGCATCGGCGCAATCGCGCAATTGGCGCAGCTGGGACACCGGGCCTTCTGTGGCCAGGAAGTTGCGGGCGCTCTCAAGGAGCATGGTTTGTTCTTCAGTCAGAATCAGCGCCACGTTCAAGCTCCAGGAAGTTCAAGAATGCGTTTGGCAATCACGTTGAGCTGCACTTCGCTGGTGCCGCCTTCGATGGAGTTGCCCTTGGTGCGCAACCATGCGCGAGCCAGACCACCGTGGTCGGAGCGATCACTCTCCCACTCCAATGCGTCGCTGCCGGCGGCAGACATAATCAGTTCCCAACGTCGCTTGTTGAGTTCAGCCCCGTAATACTTCAGCATGGACGACATGGCAGGGTGCGCCTTGCGAGCTTTGGCTAACTCACTGAAACGCGACAGGGTGGCATGGAAGGCGGCCTCGTCCATATCAAACTCGGCGATTTGTGCACGCAATTGGGGGTCCGCAAGTCGCCCTTGGTCATCCAGTCCCGCTGCGGCAGTCGCTATCTGAATCAGTGATTGGGGCAAGGTCCCTTCACCCATTGCACCAATCATTTCGCGCTCATGGGTCAACAGGTACTTGGCCACATCCCAACCAGCGTTCAGGGTGCCGACCAGGTTGGACTTCTCAACCCGCACGTTGTCGAAGAAGGTTTCGCAGAAGGGTGACTTGCCGGAGATCAGCTGAATGGGCTTGGTGCTCACACCGGGCGTGGTCATATCGAACAGCACAAAGCTGATGCCGGTATGCTTTTTTGCCGTATCGGTGCGAACCAGGCAAAAGATCCAGTCGGCTTTGTCGCCATAGCTGGTCCAGATTTTTTGGCCGTTGACGATAAAGTGGTCGCCACGGTCTTCGGCGCGGCTGGCCAAGGAAGCCAGGTCAGAACCTGCGTTGGGTTCGGAATAGCCCTGGCACCAGCGAATCTCGCCACGTGCAATCTTTGGTAGATGTTCGAGTTTTTGCTCGTGCGTACCAAACTTCAGCAGCGCGGGACCGAGCATCCAGATGCCAAAGCTCAGCAACGGTGGTCGGCACTCGATTGCCTGCATCTCTTGCGCAAGGATCTTGGCTTCTGCCACAGATAGTCCTCCTCCACCATATTCGCGAGGCCACGTGGGAACCGTCCAGCCGCGTTCGCCCATGCGGGCCAGCCACTGCCGCTGCGCTTCGCTTTCGAACTCACAACGCCGCCCACCCCAGCAATGCCCATCGTCGCCTTGTACAAGCGTGCGCATGGCGGCTGGACATTGCTCATCCAGCCAGGCGCGCGTTTCTAGTTGAAATGCATGTAGATCTTCGAGCTTTGTCATCGGTAAGTCCGCCACTTTTCTCGCAAGAAGCGAGTTGGATCATTGAAGAAAAATGGTAGCGTTTTCCTGTAAAAAATGCAAACTCTTTTTTCAAATACATAAATTTTTATTATTTATCACAAGGCAAATTGGGGTAAACACTAAGATACTGAGAATTCAATTTAGGTTTCAATCACCCATTCAGTTGCGAACAAAAGCACATTCCGAAGGGGTATCCATGAATGCAATTGCGCGCACTACTCGCTCAGGCGACATCGACAAGCAGCCATGCTTGAGCATTTGCAAGGATCGGCTCGTAGATGCCAGGTGCCATCTTGGAGTGCACAGTGGGGCCGCAGCGACGCCCATGGCATCATTCGCGGGTGGTGTGAAAACCGGATCTCGCGAGCGGAGGTTCGTCGATCTCGGTAGGCGCGCCGGTACTTTTACTTATCGAGGGGCTGTCGTGAATCACTCACCAAAAGTTGCACCGAAATCGAGGACGCCCCCCAAGACCAGGCGCTTTAGGGAAAAGCGCGCATCGATCCTTGACGCTGCAGCCCGACAATTCAACGAACATGGCGTCAAGGGTGCCGCTTTGGTTGACATTGCTGCCAGCGTGGGTCTCGTGACCAGCGGCATCACGTACTACTTCCAAAAAAAGGAGGATTTGGCGGCCGCTTGTCTGCTCACATCCATTGCTGAAGCCAAGATATTGGTGGCGCAGGCTGCAGAGGCGTCCAGCATAGCCAAACGGATTGAGTGTTTTTTCACGTTGCTGGCGGCACAGTTGGCGGCTATCGAACGAGGCGAACGCCCGGCCTTGATCAGTTTCAGCGATACCCGGTCCCTGCCCGATGCACTTGCATCGACAGTTTTTGTGGCGTACGGTGAACTATTCCGGAGTTTGCGAACACTGTTAAAGGGCGCCGACGCTCCGGCGTTGAGTCAGGATGCGCTCAACGCCCGTACACATTTATTGCTATCGTTTGCCAACAATTTCAGCGGGTGGACGGTTCGCTTTGAACCCAGCCAATATCCGCGGCTGGCGGCGCGAGTGGCGAAAGTCGTCTTGCATGGCATCTTTGATCCCACCAAGCCCGCATTTGAGGGAGTCGGCCCACGACTTCCCGAGCCGCCCACTGTCGCTGATGAAACGGCGGAATCGTTTCTCAGAGCGGCAACGGAACTGGTCAATGAACAAGGCTATCGGGGTGCATCCGTCGACAAAATTTCGGCGCTTCTGAACGCAACCAAGGGCAAGTTTTACTATTACAACGAGACCAAAATTGACTTGGTGACGGCATGTTTTGAGCGAAGCTTTGAAGTGCAGCGGCATTTCCTGTCATGCGCCGAACAGGCCAGCGGAACAAGTGCCGCTCGGATTTCCGCCGTGACTACATCGTTGATCTGGTTTCAAATGTCGGAGCGAGGTCCACTCCTGAGGGGATCAGGTTTCAGTGCACTGCCTGATCGAGAACAACGACTGCATGTCTTCCGATCGATGGAACGGGTCATAGAGCGCATGGGCAACCTTTTCGTCGAAGGCTTTCTCGACGGCGGAGTTCGTGCGCAGGATCCCACGATTTCTGCCAACGTCCTGTATTCGGCAATAAACGCAGCAAGTGAGTTAAGACAGTGGGTTCCTGGCATTTCCGCAGACGGCGTCGATCGTCTATATACGCGTCCGAGCCTCCTGGGCCTCTTGTGTGATGAGTAGAAACACCGCCTGAAACAGCGCTCCGATCGCGTTGTCAGGACTGGTCGGGCTAAACCGAGTATTTGGCACAGACCTCACCGAATGAAGCTGACAGTTGCGACTTTCGTCAGCGTAATGCGATTGCGAGACGCAAGTCCCTTTATCCGAGCAACTTTAACCACCCTCAAAGGAATCTTCTGAATGCAATCCATCAGGTCTTTGGTCTTTTACCACCTGCTCAGGCGGCAACTTTCCAAATCCAGGAGACTTAACCCATCGATTGCCTCCATCCGCGCACATGGCGACAGATCGAGTGGCAAGATGCCCAAAGGCGTGGAGACCGAGGCGGTAACAATCCAAGGGCTGAGGGCGGAGTGGCTCCGCCCCATGGATTGCCGGCCTTCGGCCATCTTGCTTTATTTGCACGGAGGCGGGTACGTTACTGGCTCAATCCTCACGCATCGCAGGCTCGCAGCAAAGCTGGCGGTGACGGCCAGGGCCGCTACGCTTATCTTGGACTACAGAAGGGCGCCTGAAGATCCATACCCCGCAGCAGTCGAAGATGCGCTGAGGTGCTACCTCGCGCTACGCGCCGACCGACCCGATGCACGAATGGCGGTTGCCGGCGACTCTGCGGGCGGCGGATTGGCATTGGCGCTCGGCCTTCGATTGCGCGACGCGGGCTTGGAACCACCAGTTGCAATGGCACTGCTTTCACCATGGACCGACCTTACTCTTAGCAATAAGACGCACCAGACCCACGCTGCAGTAGATCCGTTCTTTCCAGATAAATCCGGCTTGCATGGAGCGGCTGCGTTGTATGCAGGAAGCCATGACTTGAAGGATCCCTGCATCTCCCCACAGTTCGCAAATTTGGCTGGGCTGGCACCAACGCTTATTCACGTTGGCGGTCTCGAGGCGCTACTCGATGATTCGCGGATTTTGGCCAGGCGGATGGCCGAAGACGGAACATCAGTGTCCATCAAGGCTTTCGACGATATGTGGCATGTGTGGCAAGCCTTCGCTGGCTTGTTTCCTGAGGCGGATCAATCCGTTAAGGAAATAGGCGCATTCCTGGGCAGACATCTTTCTGGATGCGCGGATACGCCCCAGTCGAGCTAGCTGACCGCTGCACCCAGCCATTCCCTTCTGGAAGCTTGCCTTGCTGGCTGAGGTGCCTGGCAGGGTGCGCGCCTGCACCGGGAACGGCTGACTGCTCTGCTTCGCTCATGTCCCCCGGCGCCGGCTGATCGCCAGCGCCTCCTCCTTTACTTCGCTGCGCAGAACAGCCAGCCGTTCCCTCCTGGAAGCTTGCCTTGCCGGCTTAGGGATCGAGCAGGTTGCGAGCCTGCCCCGGGAACGGCTGACTGCTCTGCTGCGCTCATGTCCCCCGGCGCCGGCTAATCGCCAGCGCCTCCTCCTTGACTTCGCTGTGCAGAACAGCCAGCCGTTCTCTTGCCGGTTGGTGAATCGGGCAATCCGAAAGTGAGCAGGCCTGGTTGTTCAGGGCAGTGGGTGAGCGGCGTAGCGAAGTAAAGGAGGAGGATCGTGTAGGGCACGGTCCGGGGGACATGAGCGAAGTCGCTCGGCCATTGACCTGAACTATCCCGCAGACTTGCAGTGATCGCGAAGTCGCGACGGCAACTTGGCATCCAGCAGCTAGAGCGATGCACGGGTCTGCTGTTTGCTCTACTTCGCTCATGCCCCCCAGCACTGGCTCGATGATTTGCCGCGCGGCCCCTGTGCCCCGCTCAGAGGCTGCTGATGGCGACCTTGGACGAAGGGATCTGCGCCGCCTGAGTCTTGGTTACATCCGGTAACTTTTCGTTCGTCAACTCGACCGTGACGGCGCCGCCATGTGCGGCGTTTGAAGCAACCGGAAAGCTGTAAATCATCCCAGCGGCGCTCGCGAACACGAGCGCGCAAGCTGAGTATTTGATGAGAAGAAGCTGGAAGTCCATAAAATAATTTTTTATTTGGAAGTATATTTTATATCAAAAAATTTTATTTCGGGAACTTTCAGGAGGGACGGAACGGACTGGTCGGGATGCTGGGCGCAGCTCCGGGACCAAGGCGGTGTTGTGACCGACGCTATGAGTGCAGAAGTTGGCCTTGCCCGGTCCGGCCAATCACGATGCAACAGTGTCGGCAGCGTCGTCAGTCAAACAAGGTCAATGATTCCAGCTTCGGCGTATTGCGGGTTTGTCGCGGTTTGACGGGGCTTAGGTCGCCGGGTCGTGACAAGCTGCCGATGCGCACGCCGAGCAGGCGCATGCGCTTGTCGAAGCTGACCCGTTTCAGACAGCTGCCGGCAGCATGCCGGATCGATGCGGCGTCGGCGATCGCGGCGTCCAGGGTCAGGTCGCGGGTGACGGTGTGGAAGCCTTCGAAGCGCAGCTTGATGCCGATCGTGCGGCCTTGGTAGCCCTTGGCAGCCAGGTCGCTGGCCAATTGCTCGCACAGTCTTGTGAAAATTTGGCCGAGCAGGGCCTTGTCGTTGACGACATGCAGGTCGCGCTCGAAGGTGGTTTCGCGGCTGATCGATACCGGTTCGCTATGGGTCACCAGCGCCCGCAGGTCGCGACCATGGGCGGCTTCATGCAGCCAGCTGCCGAAGCTCTGACCGAAATGCTGCAGCAGTAATTCGGGCGGCGCGGCAGCCAGTTGGCCGACGGTTTCGAGTTCGAGAGCCAGCAGCTTGGCGCCGGCTTTGGGGCCGATGCCGTTGATCTTGCGAACCGCCAGCGGCCAGATGCGCGACTCGATTTCATTCGCCAGCAACAGCGTGATGCCGTCGGGTTTGTCCATCTCGGAGGCGATCTTGGACAGCAGCTTGTTCGGCGTGATGCCGATCGAGCAGGTCAGGCCGGTGGCTTGCAGGACTGAGTTCTTGATCTCGCGCGCCACCGAGCGCATGCCGCCAAGCGGGTCATGGCCGACCGCATCGCGGATGCCGGGGACGTCGCTGAGGTCGATATAAATTTCGTCGATGCCGCGGTCCTCGATGACTGGCGCGACTTCAGCCACGGCGGCTTTGAACAGCCTTGAGTAGCGCCGATAGGCCTCGAAGTCAGTTGGCAGCAGGATCGCGTCGGGCGCGCGCAGGGCGGCCTTCATCAATCCCATGCCTGAGAACACGCCCAGGTCGCGGGCGGCATAGGTCGAGGTGGTGACGACGCCGCGGCCGCTGTAATCGCGCAAGCGTTTGTAGCTGCGGCTGCCGTCTGCCAGCAGCGTGGGCTCATGCATGCGGCGACCGCCGACGACAACGGCCTGCCCGAACAGGTCGGGATAGCGCAGCAACTCGACCGACGCATAAAAAGCGTCCATGTCCAGATGCGCGATCAGGCGGTCGGGCAATGTATGAGACGCGGACATGGCCCGATTGTGGCGCCAACTGCCGCCAATCGGCCGGGCTAAACGGCCGGCTTAAACGGCCGGCTTAAACGGCCAAGCGTATCCGGTGCCTGGCGACCTGCGCGCGCACCTGGTCGGGCGCGGTGCCGCCGACGGTGTTGCGGGCGTTCAGCGAGCCGCGCAGCGACAACAATTCGAATACATCGGATTCGATGCGGGCATCGAATTTTTGAAGTTCGGCGAGCGGCAATTCCGACAAGTCGAGGCCTTGGGCGATCGCCGCCTTCACTGCATGGGCGACGATTTCATGCGCATCGCGGAAGGCCAGGCCCTTCTTGACCAGATAGTCGGCCAGGTCGGTCGCGGTGGCGTAGCCTTTGGACGCGGCGCGCGCCATCGCCTCTTGCTTGACGGTCAAGCCGCCCATCATCTCGGCAAAGATGCGCAGCGTGTCCTTGAGCGTGTCAACAGTGTCGAACAGCGGCTCCTTGTCTTCCTGGTTGTCCTTGTTGTAGGCCAGCGGCTGACCCTTCATCAGCGTGATCAAGCCCATCAGATGGCCGACCACGCGGCCGGTTTTGCCGCGCGCCAGCTCGGGCACATCGGGATTTTTCTTCTGCGGCATGATCGAACTGCCGGTGCAGAAACGGTCGGCCAGATCGATGAAACCGAAGCTCTGGCTCATCCACAGGATCAGCTCTTCGCTCAAGCGCGAGATATGCACCATCACCAGGGCGGCCGCGGCACTGAACTCGATCGCGAAATCACGGTCGCTGACGGCGTCCAGGCTGTTCTGGCAGATGCCTTCCATACCCAGGGTGCGCGCAACGCGCTCGCGGTCGAGCGGATAGCTGGTGCCGGCCAGCGCCGCAGCGCCCAGCGGCAGCCGGTTGACGCGGCGGCGGGTATCGCCCAGGCGCTCGACATCGCGTGAAAACATCTCGACATAGGCCAGCAGATGGTGGCCGAACGACACCGGTTGCGCCACCTGCAGATGAGTGAAGCCGGGCATGATCACGTCGACATTCTTGGCTGCGACATCGACCAGCGCCAGTTGCAGCGCGTTCAGCAGCAGGGCCAGCTCGTCGATCTCGCCGCGCAGCCAGAGCCGCACATCAGTGGCGACCTGGTCATTGCGGCTGCGCCCGGTATGCAAGCGTTTGGCCGGCAGACCGATCAGCTCGGTCAGGCGCGCTTCGATGTTCAGGTGCACGTCTTCCAGGTCCAGCTTCCAGTCAAACTTGCCGGCTTCGATCTCGGCCTTGATCTGCGCCATGCCGCGCAGGATCGCGGCGTGGTCGTCGCCGTTCAGGATGCCTTGTGCGGTCAGCATCTCGGCATGCGCGAGGCTGCCTTCGATGTCGGCTGCCCACAAGCGCTGGTCGAAGAAGACGCTGGCCGTGTAACGCTTGACCAGATCGCTCATCGGCTCCGAAAACAGGGCCGACCAGGCTTGGGCTTTGTTGGCGAGTTGGTTGTCTGAAACGGATGACATGGCGTTTATTTCTGCAAGGTGGACGGGCCCCGGACGGTCCGGAAGGCAGGGAGTTTATCGAGCCGGGCGCTCAGCGGGTGGCTCTCATTCGGATGCGGTCGAGGTAGGCATGACCATCCGGCGGCAAGCCGCTGCGCTGCGAAGCCCAGATCATCTCGCCCAGGCTTTCCATCGCCACATGGTGGGCTTCATGCAGCGAATTGCGGCGCGCTGCCAGCAAATCGACCGCCTGCCGGATGCCATGGGGCTGATCGATCGAATGCTGCTCGCTGATCGTCAGGTGCATCGACAGGTGCAGGAAGGGATTGGTACGACCTTCTTCGACCTTGTAGACGGCAGCCACCGCAGCTTCTTCGTCGGCCAGCTCGGCGTGATATTCCGGATGCTGGTCGATCCAGTCGGCGGCGATGACTTCCATCGGGATCAGGGGCTGGGCCGCGCGCAACTTGCGATAAGTGGCGCAAAAAAAGCGGCGTACGTCAATTTGTGAAGGCGCGAACATCGCTCGATTGTCGCCGCTCGTCAGCGCCCAGCCTAGGCGGGCCCGATCGAGGCGCTCGACGGCGGCTTCAGGCCGGGGTGGCCGCTGCTGTGCGGTTGAAAAAAGCCCCGACCAACTTCACCCAGTAAGTCGACCCGATCGGCAACAGCGCGTCATTGAAGTCGTAGTTGGGGTTGTGCAGCTCGCAAGGGCCCATGCCGATATAGCGGTCTTCGCGGTGGACACCATCGCCTTCGCCATTGCCCAGGAACAGGTAGCTGCCGGGGACTTCTTTGAGGTAGAAGGAAAAGTCCTCGGCGCCGCCATGCATCGGCGTGTTGCCGTCGACGCATTCCGCGCCGAAGGCATCTTGCGCCACCTTCATCGCGAAGTCGGTCTGCTCATCCCAGTTCACCAACGGCGGATAGGCGCGGTGAAACTTCAGCTCGCCGCTGCCGCCATGAACCTGGGGCAGCAGTTCGGCCACCCGACGCAGATTGGCCTCGATGTCGTCCAGCACCTTGTCACTGAAGGTGCGCACCGTGCCGCGGATGATGGTTTCTTCGGGCAGCACGTTGTAGGCGTCGCCGGCATGAATCTGCGTCACGCTGAGAACGGCCACATCGATGGGATTCTTGTGGCGCGAAATCAGGGTTTGCAGGACGCCGACCATTTCAGCCGCAATGACGATGGTGTCGACCGCCTTGTGCGGCTGCGCCGCATGGCCGCCGGTGCCGCGCACGATGATGTCGAAACGGTTGCTCGAGGCCATGGTCGGCCCTTTGCGGAAACCGAAATGACCGACCGCTGAACCCGGCATATTGTGGATGCCATAGATCTCGTCGCAAGGGAATTTATCGAACAGCCCGTCTTCGATCATCGCGCGGGCGCCGGCGTTGCCGCCTTCTTCGGCCGGCTGGAAGATGAAGTTGACGATGCCGTCGAAGTCGCGGTGGGCGGCCAGATATTTGGCGGCGCCGAGCAGCATCGCGGTATGGCCGTCATGGCCGCAAGCATGCATGCGGCCGGGGTTTTGCGAAGCATGGGCAAAGCGGTTGTGTTCGGGCATCGGCAAGGCGTCCATGTCGGCGCGCAAGGCAATCGAGCGCGGCTTGCCGCTCGCGGCCAGCCGGCTGCCACGCAGCACCCCGACCAAGCCGGTCTTGCCCAGGCCGCGGTGTACTTCAATGCCCCATGCGGACAGCCTTTCGGCGACCAGATCGGAGGTGCGGTTTTCTTGGAAGGCCAATTCGGGATGGGCGTGAATATCGCGACGTAAGGCGATGAATTCCTGGTGGTTGTCTTCGATGGCGGCGATCAGACTCATGGTGCATGGCCCTTTGCTAAGCGGTTGATTCGGATTTTGACGTCAACGTCGATTTGAGCAGAAATACCGCGCATGGCGCTCTGCAAGGCCTTGAACCCAGCGTTGGGCTTGCGCTTGTACATCAGTTGGCAAGCGGCAGAGCCGCATCATTGAGGTGACAAGCACTGGTATGCCCGGTGGCCAGCGTTCGCAGCAAAGGCATGTCGGTCCTGCATTGCGGCATCGCATGCAGGCAGCGCGGATGAAAGGCACAGCCCGTAGGCGGCCGCAGCGGTGAAGGCAACTCGCCCTTGATCGGGAGGTAGTCGCGGCGGCGCGCGTCGATGCTCGGCAGCTCTGACAAGAGCGCTTGGGTATAGGGATGGTTGGGCCGGGTGAAGATGACTTCGGTCGGCGCCACCTCGACGACTCGACCCAGGTACATGATGACCACGCGGTCCGAGATATGGCCCACCACGCCCAGGTTATGGCTGATGAACAGATAGGTCAGATCAAGGCTGCGGCGCAATTCCAGAAAGAGGTTGAGCACTTGCGCCTGGATCGACATATCGAGTGCGGCTACCGCTTCATCGCAAACGATCAGCTGCGGCTTGAGGGCCAGCGCACGTGCGATCCCGACGCGTTGGCGTTGACCGCCGGAAAACTGATGCGGGTAGCGTTGACCGTAGTCGGGGTCCAGGCCCACCTGGCGCATCAGCCCGGCCACATAGTCGGCCTTGCCGGCTTTGGTCACCACGCCGTGCACCACCGGCGCCTCGCCGATGATGTCGAGCACATTCATGCGCGGATTGAGCGAAGCCAGCGGGTTCTGGAAAATCATCTGCACGCCCAAGGCATAGGCGCGGCGCTCGTTGGCGGTCATGGCCTCAAGGCTCTTGCCCTTGTAGCTGAGTTGGCCCGCAGTCGGCGGATTGATGCCGGCAATGACGCGGCCCAGGGTCGATTTGCCGCAGCCCGATTCGCCGACCAGGCCGATGACTTCGCCGGCCTGGATGTCCAGGTCCACGCCGGCGACCGCTTGCACCACCGAGGGCGCATTGCGCGCACCCAGTAGGTTGGCGATCTGGCCTGCCAGATCGACCGGTTGCACGAAGTTCTTGCTGATGCCGCGCAGTTGCAGCAGGATGTTGGTGGCTGCCATGGTTGGGGTTTCCATCAGACCGCCGCGTGCCAGCAACGCAGGGTCCGGCCCGCCGGCATGGCGACAGGCAGTGGCATGCTCAGGCAGGCTTGGCTGGCGCGATTGCAGCGCGGCCTGAATGCGCAACCTGGCGGCAAATGCAGCAGTGAGGGCGTCATGCCGGGAATTTGCTGCAGCGGGCGGCCATGGGTTGCGCGGGTTGGAATGGAGTTGATCAGCCCCTGCGTGTAGGGGTGCGCGGGTTGGTGCACGACATCCGCCGTGACGCCGCTTTCGACAATGCGCCCGGCATACATCACCGCAATCCGGTCAGCCAGTCCCGAGACCACGGCCAGATCATGCGTGATCCAGATCATTGCGGTACCGGTTTCGCGGCATAGTTTTTGCACTTCGTACAGGATCTGCGCCTGGATGGTGACATCCAGGGCCGTCGTCGGTTCGTCGGCAATGATCAGCTTGGGGCGGTTGAGCATCGCAATGGCGATGGCAACGCGCTGGCGCATGCCGCCGGACAGCTGATGCGGATAGGCCAGCAGGCGCTCGGCCGGCGACGCCATGCCGACCATGGTCAAGGCGTCCTGCGCGCGGGCGCGAGCCGCCGCAGCACTGACCTTCTCATGGGCATGGATCGCTTCGACCATCTGCGTGTCAACCCGAAGGACCGGGTTCAGCGTCATCATCGGGTCCTGGAAGATCATGGCGATTTTCTTGCCGCGCAATTGCTGCAGACGCGCCTCCGGTTGCCCCACCAATTCTTCGCCAAGATAGCGGATCTTCCCGCCCACGATACGGCCCGGCGCATCGATCAAGCCGATGATTGAAAAGCCGGTGATGCTCTTGCCCGAACCGGACTCTCCGACCAGGCCGAGGATCTCGCCCGCCCGCACCTGCAGGTCGACACCGTCCACGGCCTTCACCACACCG
This sequence comes from uncultured Burkholderiales bacterium, assembly GCA_903820745.1. GTDB lineage: Bacteria > Pseudomonadota > Gammaproteobacteria > Burkholderiales > Burkholderiaceae_C > Paucibacter_A. Next base: position 7,005 of record CAIJIT010000016.1, on the reverse strand, counting down.
CCATGGGTGAAAAAATGGGTTTGCAGCCCCTCGACTTCCAGCACAGGCAGCGCGGCGGGGTCAGGTGGGGCCGACAAATTCTGTGACTCATTCATCGTTCAATGGGCGTTGTGCGGGTTGAGGATGTCGCGCAAATGGTCACCCACCAGGTTGATGCCGATGATGGCCAGGGCCAGGGCGATGCCGGGGAAAAAGGAAATCCAGTAATCGCCCGACAGCATGAATTCAAAGCCATTGGCAATCAGCATGCCCAGCGAAGGCTCGGTGACCGGCACACCGACACCGAGGAAGGACAGCGTCGATTCCAGCGCAATCGCATGAGCCAGGTCGATGGTGGCGATTACGATCAAGGGCGGCAGGCAGTTGGGCAGCATATGGCGCAGCAGGATGCGCGGTGCGCCCAGCGCCATGCATTGCGCGGCCTCCACATATTCCTTGGCTCTCTCGACCAAGGCGGCGCCGCGCGCCGCGCGGGCGAAATAAGCCCATTGCACGATGATCAGCGCGATGATGACCTTGTCCACCCCCTTGCCCAGGATGGCCAGCAGGATCAAGGCCACCAGGATGGCCGGAAAGGACAACTGGATGTCGACGATGCGCATCACCAGCGCATCGATCCAGCCGCCAAAGTAGGCGGCTGTCAGCCCGGCAATGCTGCCGATGGCCAAAGCCGCGCCGACTGAAATGCCACCCACCATCAAGCTGGTTCGCAGGCCGTAGAAGATCGCTGACAGCAGGTCACGCGCCTGGCTGTCGGTGCCCAGCCAATAGGTGAAGGTGCCGGCCGCGTTCTGGCTGCCGGGCGGCAACTTGGAATCGAAAATATCCAGCTTGCCGATGTCATAGGGGTTCTGCGGCGAGATCGCCGAAGCGAACAGCGCCAAGCCGACCGCCAGCAGCAGCAAGGCCAGGCCGAAAAGCGCCAGTTTGCTGGCGACGAATTCGCGCCTCAGGCGCTGTCCGGGAGTTTCGGGCCGTGGCAGCAAGGCAGGCTCGGGCAGCGGGGTGGGGGCGTCGTTCATGCTTTGGCTGCCTGCAGACGCACGCGCGGGTCGAGTACTGAGTAGAGGATGTCGGTTGCGAGGTTGAGCATGACCAGAAAGAACACGATCAGGATCAGATAGGCCACGACCACGGGTCGGTCCAGCGTGATGATCGAGTCGAGCAACAGCTTGCCCATGCCTGGCCAGGCAAAGATGGTTTCGGTCACCACCGCAAATGCCACGACTTGGCCAAACTCCAGGCCCAGGACGGTGACGATGGGGATCATGATGTTTTTGAGTAGATGCACGCGCAGGATGCGACTCCAGGCCAATCCCTTGGCGCGAGCGAACTTGATGTAGTCCATCGGCAAGGCTTCGCGCGTCGCGGCACGGGTGACACGGATGATCAGCGCCCCCTTGGCCATCGCAATGGTGCAGGCGGGCAAGATCAGATGCTGCAAGCCATCGATTGTGAGCAAACTCAAGTCCAGCCTGCCGAGCCAGATGGTTTGGCCGCGGCCGCCGGAGGGCAGCCAGCCCAGGTACACGGCAAACACCATGATGAGCATCAGGCCGACCCAGAAGCTGGGCAGTGAAAAACCCAGCACTGAACCGGTCATGATGCCGCGGGTGCTCAGCGCTTGCGGTTTCAGGCCGGCCCAGATGCCCAGGGGCACACCGAGGAGCGCCGCCAGGCTGATCGAGATGACGGCCAGTTCCAGCGTGGCCGGCATGCGCTCCAGAATCAGTCCCATGGCCGACTGGCCGGTGAGGAAGCTCTTGCCGAAATCGAACTGTGCCGCATGCGCCATGAAGACGCCGTATTGCACCCACAAGGGTTTGTCCAGACCGAAGTTGACGCGAATCGCGTCGCGATCCAATTCGGTAGCCTCGGGGCTGGCCATCATCGAGACCGGATCGCCGACGACATACAGACCGACAAAAACCAGTCCGGACATCACGGCCATGACCAGCAGGGCCTGCAGCAGGCGGCGAATGACAAAGGCAAGCATGGGCGGTCCGCCGTCAGGGCGGCGCAAAGAGTCTCAGGGAAGATGGTTCAGACGCCAACCGGGGTCAGCTCATTTGACCAGGGTGACATGTTGCACCATGGTCTGCTGGTCGGCCCGACCTTCGAAGGTGATGCCTTTTTTCATCGCCCACACCGAATGTTCGAAGTGGATCGGCAGCATGGCGAAATCAGCCATGGCCACCTCGCTGGCTTTGGCCAGAGCCGCAGCGCGCGGTCCGTCCTCCATCAAGGTGGCTGACTCGGCCACCAACTTGTCCATCTCGGAATTGGAATAGCGACTGCGGTTGGTGGTGCCTTGCCCCTTGTCCTTGTTGGGCGTCACCAGCAGCGAGTTCAAGGTGTTGGACATTTCGCCGGTCGCCGTGCCCCAGCCAGCCAGATAGGCGCTGTAGGAATGCGAGTCGCGATTCTTGAAGAAGACGGCCGGTGCATTCGCATCGATGCTGGTCTTCACGCCGATGCGGGTCCACATGGCGGCAATCGTCTGCGCGACCTTGATGTCATTGATGTAGCGGCCATTCGGGGTGCCCAGGACGATCGTGAAACCATCCGGGTAGCCCGCCTCCTTGAGCAGGGCCTTGGCCTTTTCGGTGTCGACTTTCGGTGCCATCGCCAGATTCTTGCTCGCACCGGCCATCGGGTAAGGCAGCAACTGCCCGGCAGGAGTGCCGACGCCGCCCATGATGCGTGCCACCAGGGCCTGTCGGTCCAGACTCAGCGAGAGGGCCTCACGCACCTTTTTGTCGAGCAAGGGGTTCTTGCCCTTGGTGCCTTCGATGCCGGGCGTCTGTTCGCCAAACTGGTCCAGCGCGACATAGATGATGCGGCTCGATGCCTTGGTCACCACGGTCAGCTTGGGGTCTTTTTGCAGGCGTTCGAGCACATCTGTTGGCGGATCTTCCACCAGATCAACATCCCCGGAGAGCAGGGCCGCAACGCGCGCGGCAGGGTTGCTGATGGGCCGGTAAATCACCTTGTCCCAGTCCGGTGTGCGGCCCCAGTAATGTGGGTTGCGCTCGAAGACGACTTCGACACCACGCTTCCAGGAAACAAACCTGTAGGGACCGGCGCCGACCAGGCCGAGGCCGCCATTGAGTTCGGTGGTGGATTTGCCTTCAGGCAGGGGGCCGGCCATCGCCTTGGCCGACATGATGGGCAGACCCACCATATTGACGGCCAGTAGCGGGTATGGGACTGCCGTGGTGATGCGCACCGTCAGCGGGTCGACTGCCTCGACTTTGTCAACTTCCTGGAGATAAATCTTGAACGACGATGGGCTGTTCGGGACCTTGGCTACCCGGTCGAAGGTGAAGACCACATCGGCGGCCGTCATCGGCGATCCGTCAGAAAACTTCACACCCGGGCGCAGCTTGAAGGTCCAGACCTTGCCCTTAGAAGACCATGATTCAGCCAGACAGGGTTTGATGCTGAGCTCCGCACTGGCACAAACCAGGCCTTCGAACAGCGTCTGCGACAACTGGATATTGGGCGTGAGCGAGTGGTACTGCGGATCCATCGAAGTCGGCTCGGTCTTGAGTGCCACCACCAGGTCGCGTGCGAACGCAGCGGGGGATAGTCCGAAGGCTGCCGTGATTGCAAACGTCATGGCCCAGCGGCAGATGGCCGGATGATGGGGCAAATTTCCTCGCATGAAACTTCTCCTGAATGGTGATGGGAATGATGAGTTACCTTGTGGTCCCGATCATGCAAGCACAAGTTGTGCCATTCATGGTGACGGCCGTTTGAGAACGGGCAGGATAAATTCCCTGCTTGAGTATGACGCCTCGGCGCGGCAGCAAGAAGTCCGGTTTACCCCTACGCTTTGTCGGGCAAAGAAATGCCGCGATCTGAGCACCGGCTGGGCAAAAACGGCCAGAATCCCTCATTTGCAAGACTGCAGAACAGGAACCTCAATGCGTGAATTCGAACGGTTGACCGAATTGGCTGAGCTGGTGGGGCAAGAGATCGGCCTGAGCGACTGGCTGCTGGTCGATCAGGCGCGCATCCAGGGTTTTGCCGATGCGACCGATGATCAGCAATGGATCCATACCTCGCCTGAACGGGCCGCAGCCGGGCCCTTCGGCGGCACGATCGCACATGGTTTTTTGACGCTGAGCTTGTTGCCGGTTTTCTTCGACACCGGCTTCAAGGTTGCCGAGACGCGAATGGGCCTCAACTACGGGCTCAACAAGGTGCGCTTTCCGGCGCCGGTGCCGGTCAACAGCCGGCTGCGGGGCCGTTTCAAACTCTTGAGCTTCGATGCAATCGAAGGTGGGGTGCAACTCTGCATCGAGGTCACGGTCGAGCTTGAGGGCCAAAGCAAACCGGTCTGCGTGGCCGAGTCATTGACGCGCCAATACCGTTGACGTCATCATCGGCTGGGCGTCTTCTGTCGCCAGGAGGCTCGGCCATGAAAATATTGCTGATGGTTGATCATCGGCTGATCCTGGCGCCATTGAGCCATGTGATCGAGGCGCTCGGCAAAGAGGTCTCGGTGACCGCAGTCGACCATGCCGATGCCGCCAGGGCGGCCTTCAAACGCCAGACCGATTTCGATCGGGTGTTGCTCGATCTGCACCTGGGTGAGGTGAGCGGTTTCGACCTGCTGGACGAATTCCGCGCCGATTATCCTGCCCTGCCGATCGTGGTGATTTCAGCTTCGGAGCAGGCCGCCGATGTGATGCGGGCCATCGACCATGGCGCGATGGGTTTTGTGCCCAAGCGCAGTGGCACCGACTTGTTGACCGAGGCTTTGCAACTGGTGCTGGCGGGAGGCATCGATGTGCCGCCGCTGGGCTGCCTGCCGCAGCAGGCCATGCCCCAACCGGCCAAACCAGGCCTGCCGGGACTGACGCCCAGGCAAAGCGCGGTGCTGGCGTCGCTGCTGCAAGGCAAGCCGAACAAGATCATTGCGCGCGAGCCCGACAGTGCCGTGGCTACCGTCAAGGATCATGTCGCTGCCGTGCTGAAGTTGCTGGGCGTCAGCTCGCGCACCCAGGCGGTGCTGGCAGTCGGGCAACTGGTGCAAGGCAAGTCAGCCGCATCTTGATTCGGCCTCAGCTGGGCTGATAGCCCAAGCGCACATAGATCGGTGCAAAGGCCTCGGCCTGGGTGACCTCCAGCAAGCGCTCGCGCGCCAGTTCCAGCATGGCGATGAAGGTCACGACCAACACCTGCTGGCCGCGGCTGGGGTCGAATAACTGTTCGAACATGACGAAGCGCTGCCCTTGCAGGCGCCGCAGCACGATGCTCATATGCTCGCGAACCGACAGTTGTTCACGGCTGATCCGGTGGTGCTGGACCAGCTTGGCGCGCTGCAGAATGTCCATCCAGGCATCGCGCAGTTCGTGTGGCTCGACGTCCGGGTAGCTCAGCTGCAACGACTGCTCGACATGCACCTGAGCGCCGAGAAAATCCCGGCCCAGCAGAGGCTGGGCATCAAGGCGGGCTGCAGCGAGCTTGATCTGTTCATATTCGAGCAGACGGCGCACGAGTTCGGCGCGCGGATCCTCGGGCTCGATGCCCTCGGCGGACTTCTTCGGCGGCAGCAACATGCGCGACTTGATCTCGATCAGCATCGCCGCCATCAGCAGATATTCGCTCGCCAATTCAAGGTTGTGGCGCCGGATCTGCTCGACATAGCTGAGGTACTGGCGCGTCACATCGGCCAGCGGTATGTCGAGGATATTGAAGTTCTGGCGCCGGATCAGGTAGAGCAACAGATCGAGCGGGCCCTGGAATGCTTCGAGAAAAATCTCCAGCGCATCGGGCGGGATGTACAGGTCGAGCGGCATCTGGAACAGCGGCTCGCCATAAAGCCTTGCAACGGCCACCGAGTCGACCGTTTCGGGCAGACCCGGCACAGCGCCGGCCCCCGGATGCAAGGCGGGCAGGGCAGTCACGCTGGCAGCCCCTTCGTTCACCCCGCTGGGTTCACTTGGAGCCGGACTGGTAGACGTAAGCCTGCTGTTTCACCTGGGCGGTCTTGAAACTGGCTTGCGCTTCGCGATCAACTTGCTTGTTCCAGAGCAGGGCCATTCCGGCACGCTGCTCCTGTTCCAGCGTCGGTTTGCTGGCTTTCAGCGAATCGATCAAATCGCTGGTGTCGGATTTGTAGGCTTTCCAGAACAATGGCATAAGAGCATTTCAAAAATGGACAGTTTACGCTCAGCGCACCTTCATGCCCGGCTGGGCACCCGGGAAGGGCTCGAGCAGGTAGATGCCAGGGTTGGCCTTTTCATCCGCATGGCTGGCGGCCAGCACCATGCCTTCGCTGATGCCGAACTTCATCTTGCGTGGCGCCAGGTTGGCCACCAGCAAGGTCAGGCGGCCAACCAGATCGGCCGGCGCATAAGCACTCTTGATTCCGCTGAAGACATTGCGCAGCCGGCCTTCGCCGGCATCGAGCGTCAGCCGCAACAGCTTGTCAGAACCTTCAACCGCCTCGGCGGCGACTATGTTCGCAATCCGCAGATCGACCTTGGTGAAATCGTCAATCTTGATCTCGGCGGCCAGGTCTTCCCCGCCCGGGCTGATTTTTTCCACGGCGGGCGGCTCGAACAACTGATCGAGCAGTTTGGCGTCGACGCGCTGCATCAGATGCTCATAGGCGCCGATCTGGTGGGCACCGAGCGCACGCGAGGCGTCAGCGAACTGCAGCGGCTCGATTCGCAGAAAACTCTCGACCTTGCCTGCCAAGGCCGGCAGCACCGGCTTCAGATAAATCGTCAGCAGGCGAAACGCCTCAATGCAGACGCTGCAAACATCGTGCAGCACCGCCTCCGCGCCCTCCTGCTTGGCCAATTCCCAGGGCTTGTGCTGGTCGACATAGGCGTTCACCCGGTCGGCCAGCGCCATCGATTCGCGCAAGGCCTTGCCGAATTCACGTTCCTCGGACAACTCGACAATCAGCGGCGCCTGGGCTCGCATGGCGTCCAGCAATTGCCGGCCTTCGACGCCGAGATCGCCCGACACACGGCAGTCGAAACG
>CAIJIT010000015.1 GCA_903820745.1 uncultured Burkholderiales bacterium | reverse complement strand
GTCGGCCTGGCCGGCGAAGTGCGGCCTGCGCCGCGCGGCCAAGAGCGCTTGAAGGAAGCCGCCAAGCTGGGCTTTTCGATCGCCGTCGTGCCCAAGGCGAATGCGCCGAAAAAGCCGATTGAAGGCCTGACGATCCACGCGGTCGAGCGGATCGAGGACGCGATGGAACTGGTCCGTGGCTTGTAAGGCTTGTTGCTGACCGATTCTTTGTTCATGGCTGCTAGCATCCTGACCCATGAATAAATGGATTGGGATTGCGCTGGCCTTGACCGCGCTGATCGGTGGCGGGCTGCTTTATGGCTGGCAGGGCCTGGTGCTGGGGGTGACGATCATTTCTTTCTGGTTGCTGCTGCAGTTCAGTCGCTTTATCCGGGTGATGCGGATCGCTGCCGAAGGGCCGATGGGCCAGATCGACAACGCGGTGATGCTCAGCACCAAGATGCGTCAGGGCATGAAGCTGGTCGAGCTGTTGCCGCTGGCCCGCAGTCTGGGCAACAAGCTGTCGACCTCGCCCGAGACCTATGCCTGGACCGACGCCGGCGAGGTGCAACTGGTTGTCGTGCTCGAGCAGGGCAGGGTCAGCAAATGGTCGCTGCTGCGGCCTGAAGACAAGGCTTGAGTTTTTGTTGGCGGCGTTGCCAAGCTCAACCAAGCTGAATCGCGGCTTTATTTCGGAGCCAGCGACTGAACCAACCTGACAGGTGTTGTGAAACTGCCTTTGCCGGCCTTTTTGACAAAAGACTTGTCCAAAGTGAGCAATGCATCCTCGCCTTTGCTCAAGGCCAAATGCAGAGAATCGGCAAAGTCGATGCCCTGCACCAAGGCATCTAGCGCCAAACGCAAGGCCCAGGCTTGCGGCGGGTTGAAATTGGGCAGACCGAGTAGCAAACCCACACCGCGCTGAATCTCGGCGGCGGTGCAATCATTGGATTCCAGAACCCACACCAGTTCCAGCAGCACGGTCACAGGCGCAGTGAACTGCTGATCGGTCGCCAGCATGGCCTTGGCCCGTTCAAATTGAACCCGGTCGTCTCGCAGCAACAGCCTCGCCAGCACATTGGTGTCGAGTGCGATCATGGCGCCGATCAGAGCGTCGATTACGGAGCGTTAAGGGCTTTGAGCCTGGCCCGAATGGCAGCCTGGGTCTGTGCCTCATTCAGCGGTTTGCGCGCGGGCTTGAACAGGCAACCCGCCACATTCTCGAGCGAAGATGCGGCCAAGTCGGGCAAGGGCCGCAGCCTGATTTCTCCATCCAGATACGACACCTGCAAGCGCGAGCCTGCCGCAATGCGCGCGTCATCGCGCACCCCTTTGGGGATGACGAGCTGGCCTTTGCTGGACAGGGTGACGGTTTCCATGACTTGCCTTGATCAAGAAGTAAGCCACATGGTAAGACAAATATTTTTCACTTGCAAGGCTTGATAGAACCATGGCTGGGCCGACGCTGGTCGGCTGCAGCTGGTCGTTGCTGCGGCCTGAATAACGATCGGACCGCAGTTGAAAAAACCCCCGTTGCAGGGGGTTTTACTGGCCGCCGTTGCGAGCTCAGCCGAGCTTGCGGCGCCTCGCCATGAAACCGACCAGACCGAGGCCGGCGAGCATCAGCGCGTAGGTTGCGGGTTCGGGAACCGCGGCCACTGCACCCGTTGCGCCGTTGCTGACCCGCAGCACATCGGCAGAGAATCGATAGCCATCGGCATTTTTCATGAAACTTTGCTCGGTCAAGCCCGTGCCTGTCACCGTGAAGCTCAGCATATTGGCAAATGCATTTGATCCGCCGTTGCCACAAGCCGAACATTCCAGCTTGTCAGTGTAGTTGCCGTAGGCCGGGTTGGAACCCGGCTGCAGCCAGACATACGGGTGAGCCGTACGTACCGGCGAAGTCGTGTCTTGAGTCGCCGTAATGTCGCTGACCGAATAGCTAGGCTAGGGAGCGTCGGCAGGTTAAAAGTAAAGGCATCATGGGGCCCGCCAGTTTCAAGAAACCTGAAGCCAGTCTTCAAGACGACAGAGACATCGACGATGTTCGCGCCATTCTGCGTCAAGGTGATGGTGCCGAAGGGTCCGGTGCCAAAGGCCCCAACCGCGGTCTCGTCCAGTCCGTAGACGGTCTTGGCGCTGGCTGACGCCCCGCTGATTGCGGTTAGCGCCGCCACCAGCAGCCTAGTTTTCCATTTGTCCGAATCGGTTCGAATTGCCCTGGCGGCGAAAAGTTTTGAAAGAGGAAGAAGTTTGCTTTGCATGGCGGTCCTTTTGGCGTGAAGTGAAGTGAACGAGGGCGGTGTGTAGCCCACCGCGCCGAGTTGAGCAGTCGATGCAACTGTCAAGTTGTTGCCGCATCAAATTTCACCGACCGAAAGGGCGGGCCCGCCCGAATCGAGGGGAAGTCCTGGCCAAGTCGCGCTGTTGCGAGGGTTGGATTGGGCGCAGCGCGGCGCCGCTAGAATCAACGGCTTGTCACCTCCCAGCGCAACACAAGGAACACCTCATGTCATTGGACGACCGCGACGGCAAGATCTGGATGGACGGCGAGCTGGTGGAATGGCGCGAAGCCAAGATCCATGTGCTGAGCCACACGCTGCACTATGGCTGCGGCGCTTTCGAGGGCGTACGCGCCTACAACACCGCGGCCGGCACGGCGATCTTTCGTCTGCAGGAACATACTGAGCGGCTCTTCAACAGCGCCAAGATCCTGCGCATGAAGATTCCCTTCACGCCCGAGCAGGTCGAAGCGGCGCAGAAGCAAGTCGTCCGCGAGAACAAGCTGGAAAGTTGTTATTTGCGCCCGCTGGCCTGGATCGGCTCTGAAAAGCTTGGCGTCTCGCCCAAGGGCAACAAGATCCATCTGATGGTTGCCGCCTGGCCCTGGGGCGCATATCTGGGCGAAGAAGGCCTGCAGCGCGGCATCCGCGTCAAGACCAGCAGCTACACCCGCCACCATGTCAACATCACGATGACGCAGGCCAAGGCTGTCAGCAACTACACCAACTCGATCCTGGCCAATATGGAAGCGACCGAGGATGGCTATGACGAAGCGATGCTGCTCGACGCGTCGGGTTTCGTTTCCGAAGGCGCTGGCGAAAACCTGTTCATCATCAAGAAAGGCGTGGTCTACACGCCCGACCTGTCGGCCGGTGCGCTGAACGGCATCACCCGCAACACGATCATGCATATCTGCGAAGACCTGGGTCTGAAGCTGGTGGAAAAACGCATCACCCGCGACGAGGTCTATATCTGCGACGAGGCTTTCTTCACCGGCACCGCAGCCGAAGTGACGCCGATCCGCGAACTCGACCGGGTCGAACTCGGCAGCGGCTCGCGCGGCCCGATCACCGAGAAGATCCAGAGCGCGTTCTTCGACATCGTGAACGGACGCAATCCGAAATATTCTGGCTGGCTGACCTTGGTCTGAGGCTGAAAATGAAAAAACCGATAGCAGTCGTCGAAGTGACCGCCAGCGACGTGCAAGGCCCCGGCGTCGTTGCCTGTCCGAATCCGAAGATGGCTTTGTGGAGCACGCACCCGAAGGTCTTCATCGACATCTCGCATGACGGCCATGGCAAATGCCCTTACTGCGGCACCGTCTACCAGTTGAAGGCTGGCGAGATTCTGCACGGGCATTGATTTTTTCAGCCATGCCAGCCCCCAAAGCCCAGGTCTTGCTGGCGTCTCCCGAGGCGATCGAGCAGCAGTTTTACGAAGCGCTGCAGCAAGCCGATCTGGGTCGCTTGATGCAGGTCTGGGCCGATGAAGAAGAGATCAGCTGCGTGCATCCGGGCGGGCCGAGGGTGGTCGGCGCGGGTGCCATCCGCACGACCTTCGAGGCGGTGTTTTCCCATGGCGCGATTGCGGTTCAAGTTGAGCGGGTGCGGCGCTTTCAATCCGGCGATACCGCCATCCACCAAGTGCTCGAGCGGGTGCTGGTCAACAGCAATGAAGGCCAGCAAAGCGCCTGGGTCATCTCGACCAATGTCTATCTGAAGACCGCGCAGGGCTGGCGCATGATGGTCCACCATGCCAGCCCCGGCACCCCGCATGACGTGCAGGGCTTGGCCGCCGACCTGCCCACGACTCTGCATTGATGGTCTATCAGGCCCCTCGCTGGCTCCCTGGTGGCCAGCTGCAGACGATCTGGCCGGCGCTGTTTGCTGATGCCGGCGCCGCTGCCAGCTTCAGGCGCGAACGCTGGGATACGCCCGATGGTGATTTCGTCGATGTCGACCGGCTCGATGCACCCGCCGGCGCGCCGCTGCTGGTGCTGTTCCATGGGCTCGAGGGCAGCTCGCAAAGCCATTATGCGAAGGCCTTCGCTGCGGTCGCCAAAGCGCGCGGCTGGGGCTTCGCGGTTCCACATTTTCGCGGTTGCTCGGGCGAGTTGAACCTGGCGCCGCGTGCTTACCATTCGGGCGATTTCGAGGAGATCGGCTGGCTGCTCGATCGCTTGCGCGCCGCAAACGGCGGGCCGGTGCTTGCGGTGGGTGTTTCGCTCGGTGGCAATGCCCTGCTGCGCTGGGCCGAGGAGAGCGGTGCTGACGCTGCGGCCAATGCTTCGGCAGTCTGCGCGGTCTGCTCGCCGATCGACCTGACCGCGGCCGGCCATGCGATCGGCCGGGGTTTCAACCGCCACACTTACACCCGCATGTTCTTGCGCACGATGGTGCCCAAAGCCTTG
>CAIJIT010000014.1 GCA_903820745.1 uncultured Burkholderiales bacterium | reverse complement strand
TGTACTCCATGATGTGGCCAATATGGAAATTGGCGTTGGCGTAGGGTAGAGCGGTGGTGACGAAGAGCTTGCGGGTCATGTGATCTTTGCGGCCCCGGCAGCGCGCCGGGATCCGCATTATCTCAGGCCCGCTGATGAACGGTGCAGTTGAATCTGCCTGATCGCAGCGACGCCGTCGGACCTGCTTGCCTCAGGACAGCAGCTTGTTTCAGGCGGCGGTGGGGGGCGCTGTGCCTTCGACAGGCGCCTCACCCTCGGCAGGTTCGGCGCCTTCAACGCCCTCGGCTTCGCCATCGGGCTTGTTGACCTTGCGCTGACGCTTTTCTTCGGTTTTGCGCTTCTTGGCCAATTCACGTTGGCGCTTTTCATATGAGTAGTTGGGTGTAGCCAAAGCCGTGCTCCTGCAAGGTATTCGCGATGCGCGAAATTGGGTTTACTGTAACCGCTGCCGGCAGCCGAGGTTCGGACGATCGATCCAGGGCTGGATTTGGGAAGCCGCATTTAGCGCTCAAAGCTGAAAAAAGTATGAAAAAAGGCAGCTAAGTCATTGATTTTAATAAAATCAAAAGCTATCCACTGCAGCTGTGGATAACTTTGTGGACAAGGGCTGGGGGCCCGCGCCAAACCCTTGCAGATTGGCGCTCCAGCTTAATCTGCCTCTTTTCTAGGCAGGTCGTAGGGCTTCATATGAATCAAGGACTTAGCCTGATGCGCGAAATAGTTCCAGGACCTTGAATTGTTTTTTCTGAAGGTACTTGACGGCCATCGAAAAGGGGGATAAGCCGGTGTCGGGAAGTCCTGTTTCAGGCCTGAATCAGCCGTCGCGACTCGGCGCAGCCTGTAATTCGTCGGTAACCCGGAAATTGGCCGGCGTCAAGGCGCTCGTGATTCGCTGGCAAATCCGGCTCATGCGGCTGGCGGCTAAGATGGCTGACTTTTGCACAATGACAACGGCAATGACTCAGGCACAAACAGGGCGTTCAGCGCAGAAGTCCGACGATGGTTTCGAGTTGAAAGACAGTTCTCTGAGTTTGCTGGCGGTGATCTTGAAATCTGCCGATCTGGCCGAGCTGGCCGGCCAATTGAGCCGCAAGCTGGGCGATACGCCCGAGGTCTTCAGCCATGACCCGGTGCTGATCGATCTGACGCAAATGTCGAGGCCGGCAGCGGCAGTGCCGGTCAGCATCGAGTCGGGGCAGCTGAGTCTGGTCGAGTGGGTCGCCGATGTCGACTTGGCCGCGGTCATCTTGCTGTTGCGCGCCTACCGGATGCAACCGGTCGCGGTGCTCGGTGCCAATCCAGCCGAACGGGAGCAAGCGATTGCCCTGGGTCTGGCTGCGGCGCCGCAGTCCGATGCGCCTTCCCGACCTGAAGCACCGCGCAACCCGCCCCTGGCCCAGGCCAGCGTGGAAGCGCCTGCAGTCGCCCGAACGATGATCATCGACAAGCCCTTGCGCTCAGGCCAGCAGGTCTATGCCAGGGACGCCGATCTGATCGTGCTGGCGCTGGTCAATCATGGCGCTGAAGTGATCGCCGATGGCAATATCCATGTCTATGCGCCGCTGCGTGGCAAGGCCATCGCCGGCGCGCGTGGCAATGCCGATGCGCGCATTTTTGCCTCCAGCATGGAGGCCGAATTGGTCGCCATCGCCGGCATCTACCGCACTGCCGAGACGCCGCTGCCTGCGCAGATCTTCGGCAAGTCGGTCCAGGTCAGGCTCGACGGCGAAAAGCTGTTGATTGAAGCCCTGAAGCTTTGAAGTGAAACCCTCCAGGGCTGGCCGTTGGCCGGCCATCCGCTGTTCGATTGAAAAGAAGGATTTGATTCGATGACGAAAATCGTTGTGGTGACATCGGGCAAGGGAGGCGTCGGCAAGACGACCACCAGCGCCAGCTTTGCAACCGGCCTGGCCTTGCTGGGCCACAAGACTTGCGTGATTGACTTTGACGTCGGCCTGCGCAATCTGGACCTGATCATGGGTTGCGAACGCCGGGTGGTCTACGACCTGATCAATGTGATCAACGAGGAGATCAAGCTGAGCCAGGCCCTGATCCGGGACAAGCAACTCGACAAGCTCTACATCCTTGCCGCTTCGCAAACCCGCGACAAGGATGCGCTGACCCATGCTGGCGTTGAGCGCGTGCTCGAGGAACTCAAGGCCATGGACTTCGAGTTCATCATCTGCGATTCGCCCGCCGGCATCGAGACCGGAGCCTTGATGGCGATGCATTTCGCCGACGAAGCGCTGGTCGTGACCAACCCGGAAGTCTCTTCGGTGCGCGATTCGGACCGCATTCTCGGCATGCTCAACAGCAAGACCAAGCGTGCGATCGAAGGCAAGGAGCCGATCAAGGAACATCTGCTGATCACCCGTTACAACCCGAACCGGGTCGAGGGCGGGCAGATGCTGTCGCTGGACGACATCAACGAGATTTTGCGCACGCCGCTGATCGGTGTGATTCCCGAATCCGAAGTGGTGCTGCAGGCGTCCAACCAGGGCAATCCGGCGATCCATATGCAGGGCAGCGATGTCTCGGAGGCCTACAAGGACGTGGTGCTTCGTTTCCTCGGCGAAGAGCGGCCGATGCGCTTCATTGAAGCCGTCAAGCCCAGCCTCTTCAAGCGCCTCTTCGGCGGCAGGTGAGGGGAACGAGATGGGATTTCTTGACTTTTTCCTGGGCCAGAAGAAGAGCTCGGCCAATGTGGCCAAGGAGCGACTGCAACTGATCCTCGCGCATGAGCGCAATGGCCGCAGCCCCAGCCCCGACTATCTGCCGCAACTGCAGCGCGAGTTGCTGGCGGTGATTTCGAAATATGTGTCGATCAACCCTGAAGACCTGAAAGTTCATGTCGAGCGGCAGGACAACCTCGAAGTACTCGAGGTCAAGATCGAACTGCCTGAATTCAGACGCTGATCAGCGCTGCTGGCGGGCCTGCTCGCGCAGCATGAACAGGTAAAGGCCCTCGACCTTGGCTCGGGCCCAGGGGGTCTTGCGCAGGAACTTCAGGCTCGATGCGACGCTCGGGTCGCTCTGGAAGCAGCGGATTTCGATCCGCTGCCCCAGTTCTTCCCAGCCGAAGTAGTCGGCCAGCGCAGTCACGATCGCCTCCAGCGTCAGTCCATGCAAGGGGTCGCTCATTGATGGTCGAACTGTTGCCAGTTCTTGCCTTTGTATTGCGAGTAATAGGCCTTGATCGTTGCCATGTCGGCATCGACATCACCAGTCGGCATGAACACCGGGCCCAGACCGCTGAGCTTGCGCGGGTAGTCCATATAAGCCATCACGATCGGCACCTTGGCAGTGTGCGCGATCCAGTAAAAACCGGTTTTCCAGTAGCGGGTCTTGCTGCGCGTGCCTTCGGGTGGCACGACCAGTTGCACTGGGCCATCGGCCGCTGCCAGGGCCGCAGCCGAGGCTGTCACCAGATTGCTCGCCTGTTCGCGGTCAACCGAAATGCCGCCGAGCCAGCGCATCAGGCCGCCAAAAGGCCAGCGAAAAATTTGGCTCTTGCCCATCCAGTAGATGTTCAGTTGCAGCGCGAAAGCCACCATCAAGGTGTAAGGCAGGTCCCAGTTGCTGGTGTGCGGTGCTGCGATCAGGACGCATTTGCTCTGTTCGGCCGGCAGGCTGCCTTCGACCTTCCACCCGGTCAGCTTCAGGATGGCCAGCGACAAGGCGCGCAGCGCGGTATTGACAATCGGCGTGGTGAAGATGGTTCGATGCATGCGAGGTCAGGGCTGCGAGTTGCGGCGATTATCCGGCCTGTTGCGGCCACTGCAGGACGATGTCGCTGCGCGGCAGCGCCACGCAGGGCAGGATCCAGCCTTCTTGCTTTTCCTCGCGGCTCAAGCCTGGCCATTCGATCAGGTGTTCAATCCGGCCTGCCAGCAACTTGCAAATGCAGGCGCGGCAGCTGCCATTGCGGCATGAACTGCTCAAGCTGGTGCCGGCCTGCAGGGCGGCCTGCAGCAAGGTTTGATCGGCGCCTGCCAGGAAGAATCCCGGCTGGCCTTCGACGGTGATCTGGAAACGCTGAGTCCGGTCGGTTGGCAACATGCGACATCATGCCGCTATGCTTGGCGACTTTTTGCCTGTTGATGAGTCTGCCTGCGTGATCGAGCTGAAATACCTGACTGGCTACCCGCCCGAACTGCTGGCGCAAGTGCGCGAGCTGATCGCCAGCGGACGCCTGGGCGAGACCCTGGCCAAGCGCTA
This sequence comes from uncultured Burkholderiales bacterium, assembly GCA_903820745.1. Taxonomy (GTDB): domain Bacteria; phylum Pseudomonadota; class Gammaproteobacteria; order Burkholderiales; family Burkholderiaceae_C; genus Paucibacter_A. The sequence goes on along the minus strand of CAIJIT010000014.1, from coordinate 18,957 downwards.
TCCGCTGGGTCATGAAGTGCGCAGCGACAAGGCCTTGTTCGATTACACGCTGGCATTGAAGAACCGCTATCTGCGCAATGCCGAGCCGCTGTCCAAGGTCTGCTTCGACGCCAAGCTGAAAATCATCCAGCATGCGCTGGGCACGCATACGCGCAGCTCGCGGGTGCAGGGCGCCAAGCTGAAGTCCAAGCGCGAAATCCGCGTCGCCAGCCTGTTCAGGGAGGCGCCGGCCGAGTTCCTCAAGATGATCGTCGTGCATGAACTCGCGCATCTGAAGGAGCCCGACCACAACAAGGCCTTCTACCAGCTTTGTAGCCATATGGAGCCGACCTACGGCCAGCTCGAGTTCGACCTGCGGCTCTACCTGACGCAGCAGGATCTGCTCGCCGCCGAGGCAAAGCCATGATCTTGCTGGCGCCGATGGAAGGTCTGCTCGACCATATGCTGCGCGATGTATTGACCCGTGTTGGCGGCATCGACCGCTGCGTCTCCGAATTCATCCGCGTCACCGACACCTTGATGCCGAACCGGGTCTTTACCCGTATCGTGCCCGAGTTGCTGAGCGGCGGCATGACCCCGGCTGGCGTTCCGGTGCGGGCCCAACTGCTCGGCTCTGACCCCGTCTGCATGGCCGAGAACGCGGCCAAGCTGGCGGCGCTGGGACCGGCCGGCATCGACTTGAACTTTGGTTGCCCGGCCAAGAGCGTGAACCGGCATCGCGGTGGTGCAGTGCTGCTCGACGAGCCTGAATTGATCGCCGAAATCGTCGCCGCAGTGCGCCGCGCGATGCCGCCCGGCATGCCCTTGTCGGCCAAGATGCGGCTGGGCTATATGGACGGCTCGCGCACGCTCGAATGCGCGCAGGCGATGGTCGACTCAGGGGCTGACGAATTGGTCGTCCATGCCCGCACCAAGGCCGATGGCTACAAGCCGCCGGCCTATTGGGACCGCATCAGTGAAGTGCGCGAAGCCGTGGCGGTGAACGTCGTTGCCAATGGCGAGGTCTGGACCGCTGCTGACGCCAAAGCCTGCCTGGCGCAATCGGGTTGCAGCGCCTTGATGCTGGGTCGCGGCATGGTCGCCGATCCGGGTCTGGCGCTGGCGATCAGCGCTGGCGCGGCACCGCTGGCCTGGGCACAGCTGCTGCCCTTGATGCAGCAGTTCTGGGCCCTGGTGCTGGTGCATATGCCGGTTAAACATCAGGCCGGGCGTCTGAAACAATGGCTGCATTACCTGCGGCGGCGTTATCCTGAAGCCGAGCAAACCTATCTGCAGGTCCGCGCGATCAACTCGCCGGCCTTGCTGCAACAAACCATTTTCGGTGTGACTGCATGAAGAACAAAGCAAGCGCGGGCGGGCTGGTTTATTCAACCGATGCCGGCCGCATGTGCCCGGTCTGCCGCAAGGCGGTAGCGGCCTGCAGTTGTCGCAAACAGCTGATCCCGGCAGGCGACGGCATCGTGCGTGTTTCGCGCGAAACCAAGGGCCGCAATGGCAAGGGCGTGACCCTGGTGAAAGGCCTGCCGCTCGACGCCGAGGCCTTGAATCAGCTTGGCAAGCAGCTGAAAACCGCTTGCGGCTCGGGCGGCACGGTCAAGGACGGCGTGATCGAGGTCCAGGGCGACCATTGCGAGCGCGTGATCGAACTGCTCAAAGCCAAAGCCAGCTGGACCGTCAAGCGCGCCGGTGGCTGAGCCGGCCTTGTCAAAGCAGGAAACGCGCGAAGGCCGTCCGCCCTGCATAGCTGCATTGCGCGCCGAGTTCATCTTCGATCGCCAGCAGGCGGTTGTACTTGGCGACCCGGTCCGAGCGGCAGAGCGAGCCGGTCTTGATCTGCGTGGCGGAGGTTCCCACCGCGATGTCGGCAATCGTGCTGTCTTCGGTCTCGCCGGAGCGATGCGAGACGATGCTTGCATAGCCCTTTTCGGCCGCCAGCTTGATCGCGTCCAAGGTCTCGCTGAGCGTGCCGATCTGGTTGGGCTTGATCAGGATCGCGTTGGCCAATCCCGCCGAGATGCCCTGCTGCAGGGTTCTGGCATCGGTGACATACAGATCGTCACCGACCAGTTGCACCTTGTCGCCCAGGCGCTCGGTGAGCAGTTTCCAGCCTGCCCAATCGTCCTCGGCCATGCCGTCCTCGATTGACAGAATCGGGTATTGCCGCACCAGTCCCGCCAGCCATTCGGTAAAGCCCTCGGCATCAAAGCGCTTGTCTTCGGCGCCAAGCAGATAGTGACCGTCGACATGAAACTCCGAGCTCGCAACGTCGAGGCCTAGCCAGATGTCTCGGCCGGGTTTGAAACCGGCAATTTCCACTGCCTTCATGATCGCATCGAGCGCAGCTGCATTGGAGGGCAGGTCGGGTGCGAAGCCACCTTCATCGCCGACTGCGGTGGTCAAGCCGGCAGCCTTGAGCTGCGCCTTCAAGGCATGGAACACCTCGGTGCCCCAGCGCAGCGCTTCAGCAAAGCTCGGTGCAGCCACCGGCAGGATCATGAATTCCTGGATGTCGACGTTGTTGTCGGCATGGGCGCCACCGTTGATGATGTTCATCATCGGTACCGGCAGCAGCAATTGACTGCTATTGCTGAAGCGGCGGTAGAGCGGCATGTCGTTTGCTGCAGCAGCGGCTCTTGCGGCTGCCAGCGAGACGGCCAGCAAGGCATTGGCCCCGAGGCGGCCCTTGTTGGGGCTGCCGTCGAGCTCGATCAGCCTGGCATCGAGTCCGCCCTGGTCATCGGCATCAAAGCCTTGCAAGGCTTGTGCGATGTCGTGGTTGACATGGCCGACCGCGCGCCGGACGCCTTTGCCACCATAGCGCTGCGGGTCGCCATCGCGCAGCTCGATGGCCTCGCGCGAGCCGGTCGATGCACCCGAAGGGGCGGCGGCATAGCCGCGAGCGCCGCCAGCCAGCGTGACTTCTGCAGCGACGGTCGGATTGCCGCGTGAATCGAGGACTTCCAGCCCCCGGATATGCTTGATCAGACTCATGGTCATCAATCCTTGTTTCAGACGGTTGCGATACGCAGCAGATTGGTCGTACCACTGGTGCCGAAAGGCATGCCGGCGATAGCGACGATGGTCTGGCCGCTTTGCGCAAAGCCTTCCCGCTTGGCGATCGCACAGGCGATCTCGGTCATCTGACGGACATCGGCGACATCGTTGATATGGACTGAATGGACGCCCCAGACCAGGGCCAGGCGGCGCGCCGTGTCCAGATCAGGCGTCAGGCTCAGGATCGGAGCTTCCGGCCTTTCGCGCGCTGCCCGCTGGCTGGTATGGCCCGAGCTGGTGTAGCAGACGATGGCGGCAGCCTGCAGCAGCGAGACCGCGCGTCGCATCGCGCAGCAGACCGCTTCAGCCATGTCAGCCTGCCCGGCGACAGCCGCATTGTGCGAGGCGTCGATCAACTGGCGATAAGCCGGATCCTGCTCGACCTGGACGATGATGCGATTCATCATCTCGACCGCTGCGACCGGATGCTTGCCGGCGGCTGATTCAGCCGACAGCATCACCGCGTCGGCACCGTCATAGATCGCTGTGGCGACGTCAGATGCTTCGGCCCGCGTCGGCACCGGACTATCGACCATCGACTCGAGCATTTGCGTCGCGACGATCACCGGTTTACCCAAGCGGCGGCAGGCCCGCACGATGCGCTTCTGGATCGCCGGCACCTGCTCGGCAGGCAGTTCGACACCCAGATCACCGCGGGCGATCATCACCGCGTCCGACAGTTCGACGATGGCATCGAGCCGGTCTATGGCTGCGGGTTTTTCGAGTTTGGAGACGATCAAGGCCCGGTCGCCGATCAACTCTCTGGCTTCGGCCACATCTTCGGGGCGCTGCACGAAGCTGAGCGCGATCCAGTCGGCGCCAAGCTCCAGCGCCAGTTCGAGGTCGCGCCTGTCCTTGCTGGTCAGCGCCGTGATCGGCAGCACCACGCCGGGTACGTTGACGCCCTTGCGCTCCGACAGCTTGCCGCCGACCAGCACCCTGGCTTCGGCAAAGTCGGGGCCGCAGCTCTCGACCACCAGGCGCAGCTTGCCGTCGTCGAGCAGTAGCTCGGCGCCCGGCACCAGCGCGGCGAAGATCTCAGGGTGTGGCAGGCCTGCGCGCTGCAGATTGCCCGGCGCCGGGTCGAGGTCAAGGCGAAAGCCCTGGCCCTCGATCAACAGTACCGGACCATCGGCAAAGGTGCCCACGCGCAGCTTCGGCCCTTGCAGGTCGGCGAGGATGGCAATCGGCCTGCCGGTCTCAGACTCGATCGCGCGCAGCATGTCGAAGCGCTCGCGATGATCGGCCGCGCTGCCATGGCTGAAGTTGAGTCGGAAGACATCGACGCCGGCCAGGAACAACTCGTGAACTGTCTCCCGGCTCGAGCTGGCGGGGCCTAGCGTTGCGACGATCTTGGCATTTCTTGTTCTGCGCATTTTCAGTTCCGTATTGTTGTTTCGGCCAGGACCAGCAGGGCGCGAAAGTCATTGACATTGGTGAGGGTCGGTCCGGTGATCACCGAGTCGCCGAGCGCCCCGAAGAAGCCGTGACCGTCGTTGTCGGACAGCGAGTCCAGCGGGTTCAAGCCTTGTTGCCTGGCCCTTGCCAGCGAGTCAGGCGTCAGCATGGCGCCGGCAATTTCTTCCAGCCCGTCGACACCATCGGTGTCGCCAGCCAGGGCATGGATGCGCGGATGCGAATTCAGCGTGATGCCCATCGACAGCAGGCATTCGACATTGCGCCCGCCGCGGCCGCTGCCGCGCACGGTGACAGTCGTTTCTCCGCCTGAAAGCAGCACGCAGGGCGGCGTGAAGGGCTGGCCGCGTTCGGCCACCTGCAATGCGATGCCGGCAAGCAATTTGCCGACCTCGCGCGCCTCGCCCTCCAGCGAATCGCCGAGGATATGCACGGGCAGGCCGGCCTCGCGGGCCACCGCCGCTGCGGCCTCGAGCGCCATCTGCGGTGTGGCGATGATCCGGTATTCGGCCCTTGCCAGGCGAGGGTCACCGGGTTTGATCGACTCACCAGCACCGCTCTCCAGCAATTCGCGCACCGCTTGCGGCAGCTCGATCTGATAGCGGTTCAGTATCGCCAGCGCATCGGCGCAGCTGCTGGGATCGGCGACGGTAGGGCCCGAGGCGATGTTGATCGGGTCATCGCCGGGCACATCGGAGATCAGCAGGGTCAATAGACGCGCTGGGTGACAGGCTGCTGCCAGCCTGCCACCCTTGATCGCTGAAAGGTGGCGCCGCACGCAGTTCATTTCGCTGATCGTGGCACCTGACTTCAGCAAGGCCAGGCTGAGCGACTGCTTGTGCTCGAGGGTCAAACCGGGAGCCGGCAGCGGCAGCAATGCAGAGCCGCCGCCCGAGATCAGGCACAGCACCAGATCGTCCTCGCTCAGTCCTTTGAGCAGTCCCAGCATCCGCTGCGCGGCGGCGAGACCGGCTGCATCGGGCAGTGGATGGGCTGCCTCGACGATCTCGATGCGCCCGCAGGGCACGGCATAGCCGTAGCGCGTCACCACCAGGCCGGACAAGGGGGAGGGCCAGTGAGCTTCTACCGCCTGTGCCATCGCCGCCGAGGCCTTACCGGCACCGATGACGATCAAACGCCCCTTCGGAGCGCTGGGCAGATGCCGCGGAATGCACAAGGCCGGCTGGGCGCTGGCAATTGCGGCGTCGAACATGGCCCGCAGCAAATCCTGCGCGGCGCTGTCCGCCTCGACTGGATGGGTCGCCGACATGGTCAGGCGGCGGTCTGTCCGATTTCGAAATTGGAGAGCTTTTCCAGCGCCTTGACCATCGCCGAATGGTCCCAGGCGCGGCCGCCATGGGCGACGCAGGAATTGAACAACTCCTGTGCCATCGCCGTGTTCGGCAGCGCCACACCGAGGGCGCGGGCGCTGGCCAGGGCCAGGTTCAGATCCTTCTGGTGCAGTTCGATCCTGAAGCCTGGGTCGAAGGTTCGCTTGATCATGCGATCGCCATGCAATTCGAGAATCTTCGACGAGGCAAATCCGCCCATCAAAGCCTGGCGCACCCGCGCCGGATCGGCGCCGGCCTTGGCCGCGAACAGCAGCGCTTCGGCGACGGCTTCGATGTTCAGCGCGACGATGATCTGGTTGGCGACCTTGGCAGTCTGCCCGTCGCCGTTGCCGCCGACCCAGGTGATGTTCTTGCCCATCAGCTCGAACAAGGGCTTGATCTTGTCGAAACAGGCTTCGGGTCCGCCGACCATGATCGACAAGGTCGCATTCTTGGCGCCGACTTCGCCGCCTGAAACCGGTGCATCGAGGTAATCGCAACCGAGGGCATTGATCTTCAGGGCGAAGGCCTTGGTCGCGATCGGCGAGATCGAGCTCATGTCGACGACGATCTTGCCGATCCGGCCATCCGGGCCGCAAGCGGAGCTTTTCAGCCCGGCTGCGACGCCGTTTTCGCTGAACAGGGCCGCCTCGACATCGGGCGTGTCAGGCACCATCGTGATGATGATGTCGGCACGCTCGGCAACGCCGCGCGCGCTCAGGCATTGCGTGGCCCGGCTATGGGCAATCGAATCAGGCATCTTGCCCAGCGTGAAGACGAAGAGCTGATGGCCGGCGGCGATCAGGTGTGCTGCCATAGGCGCGCCCATGATGCCCAGGCCGACGAAACCGATCTTGAGTGGTGATGAAGTCATGATGTTCCTTGGTTATGCAGACGTGATTCAAATGGATTTCGTTGGGACCAGGCGCTGACGCCAGCCCAGTCCTGCCAAGGTGCTGGTGGCGGGCTTGTATTCGCAGCCGATCCAGCCTTGGTAGCCAATGCGGTCGAGATGGGCGAACAGGAAGGGGTAATTGATCTCGCCGGTGCCTGGTTCGTTGCGGCCGGGGTTGTCGGCGAGCTGGATATGGCCGATGCGTGGCAGGTATTTCTGCATCGTCGCGGCCAGTTCGCCCTCCATGCGCTGGGCGTGGTAAATGTCGTACTGGATAAAGGCGTTGTCAGCCCCGACCTCGACCAGAATCGCTGCGGCCTGGGTACTGCGGGTCAGGTAGAAGCCGGGAATGTCGAGGTTGTTGACCGGCTCGATCAGCAGCTTCAGCCCGGCCTGCTTCAGCTCGGCTGCGGCGTAGACCAGGTTGTCGACAAATGTCTTGCGCAACTGTTCTTCGCTGACGCCGGTGGGTGCCTTGCCTGCCAGGCAGTTCAGCTGACCCACGCCCAAAGCCTTGGCATAGTCGATCGCGAGGCTGACCCCAGCGCGGAACTCCTCGACGCGGTCGGGATGACAGGCGATGCCGCGCTCACCGGCCTCCCAGTCTCCTGCGGGCAGGTTATGCAGCACCAGTTGCAGACCGGTCTGGTCGAGCCGCTGCTTGATCTCCTGCGCGGTCCAGGCGTAGGGAAAGAGGAACTCCACCGCGTCGAAGCCGGCTGCGGCGGCTGCTTCAAAACGGTCGAGAAATGGCAGCTCGGTGAACAGCATCGACAGGTTGGCTGAGAACTTGGGCATTGCTTGGCTCCTTGATTTGAATGACTTGCTTACTCGAGCAGACCGGCCAAGGCCAGACCTTCGCGGCCTTCGGGATGCCGGCAGTCGATGTCCTCGAACTCGTTGATCTTGTCGATCTCGACGCCCATCGCGATATTGGTGACCTTCTCGAGAATCACCTCGACCACCACCGGCACCCTGAACTCGCGGGCCATGGCCTGCGCCTGAATCAGCGCGGCTTCGATCTTCTCGGGGTCGGTGACACGCAGCGATTTGCAGCCCAGGCCCTGAACCACGGCTTGGTGGTCGACGCCATAGCTCTTCAGCCCGGCGTCTTCGACGTTCTGGTTCTCGAAAGCCAGCTGGACGCAGAAGTCCATCTCGAAGCCGCGCTGGCTCTGGCGGATCAGGCCCAGGTAGCTGTTGTTGACCAGCACCTGTACATAGGGCAGGCGGAACTGCGCGCCGACGGCCAGCTCTTCGACCATGAACTGGAAGTCATAGTCACCCGACAGCCCGACCACGGTGCGAGTCGGATCCGCAGCGACCACGCCCAAGGCCGCCGGCATGGTCCAACCCAAGGGGCCGGCCTGGCCGCAGTTGATCCATTGGCGCGGGCCATAGACCTTGAGAAACTGCGCGCCGGCGATCTGGCTTAGGCCAATCGTGCTGACATAAACCGTATCGCGCGGAAAGACCTTGTTCATCTCCTCGTAGACCCGCATCGGCTTGATTGGCGTCTCGGTGAAATGGGACTTGCGGTGCATCAACGACTTGCGCTCGGCACAGCGGTTGGACCAGTCGCTGAAGTCCTTCAGCCGCCCGGCCTGTTGGCGCTCACGCGCGACCTGCACGAACAGCGCCAAGGCCGCACCCGCATCGCTGACGATACCCAGTTCGGGGTTGAAGACCCGGCCGATCTGGGTCGGTTCGATGTCCACATGGACAAAGGTCCGGCCCTTGCAATAGACCTCGGGGCTGCCGGTGTGGCGGTTGGCCCAGCGGTTGCCGATGCCGAGAACGAAGTCGGCAGCCAGCATGCTGGCGTTGCCATAGCGGTGGCTGGTCTGCAGACCGACCATGCCTGCCATCAGTGGGTGGTCATCGGGAATCGTGCCCCAGCCCATCAAGGTGGGAATCACCGGCACGCCGGTCAACTCGGCGAACTCGACCAGCAGATCGCTCGCATCGGCATTGATGATGCCGCCACCGGCAACGATCAGCGGCTTCTCGGCCGCCATCAGCATGTCGAGCGCGCGCTCGATCTGCTTGCGTGTGGCCTGTGGCTTGTAGACCGGAAGCGGCTCGTAGGTGTCAATGTCGAATTCGATCTCGGCCATCTGCACGTCGAAGGGCAGGTCGATCAATACCGGTCCCGGACGGCCGCTGCGCATGAGGTGAAATGCCTGCTGGAAGCTGCGCGGCACAAGCGCCGGTTCGCGCACGGTCACGCTCCATTTCGTCACTGGCTTGCTGATCGACTCGATGTCGACCGCCTGGAAGTCTTCCTTGTAGAGCCTGGCGCGTGGCGCCTGGCCGGTGATACAAAGGATCGGGATGCTGTCGGCGATCGCCGAGTACAGGCCGGTGATCATGTCGGTACCGGCCGGACCGCTGGTGCCTATGCACACGCCGATATTGCCAGCCTTGGCGCGGGTGTAACCCTCGGCCATATGTGAGGCGCCTTCGACATGGCGGGCCAGGATATGCGAGATCGATTCGCGTTCGCGCAGCGCCGCATAGAGCGGGTTGATCGCTGCCCCGGGTACACCGAAGGCCTGGGTGATGCCTTCTTTTTCCATCACCAGCACGGCGGCCATCGCGGCCTTCATTTTTGCCATTTGGAGTTCTCCTGTCAGCGGTTGAAATCTGTGGCAGCGATGATCGCGGTGCTGAACCAGATGCGGAAGACAGGGCATTTGAATTACGGTTATTCCAATCCGGAATACCATGCCGGCCTTTCCCTATGTCTTAATTCAGCCCCATGGATCGCATTCAAGGCCTCAGACTTTTCATTCGCGTGGTCGACCTCGGGTCGTTCAGCAAGGCTGCGGCCGACATGAATATCGGCCAGCCTTCGGCCACCAAGCTGGTGGCGCAACTTGAAGCGCAGCTGGGTTCGCGCCTGCTGCATCGGTCGACCCGTGGAGTCACGCCGACCGAGATCGGCCTGCTGTATTACGAGAAGTGCAAGTTGATCGCCCACCATGTCGAAGAGGCCGAATCGGTGGCTGCGCTGATGCAATCACAGGTGCAAGGCGGCTTGCGCATCAGCACTTCAGTGGCCTTTGGCCGGCGCGTGCTGGTGCCGCTGGTGATGCGCTTCATGAAGCTGAATCCGCGCTTGCAGATCGAACTCAGCTTCGACGACCGCTATGTCGATCTGGTCGAGCAGGGCATTGACCTGGCTATCCGCATGGGCAGGCTGGCCGACTCGACGCTTGGGGCCCGTTACCTTGCCATCAACCCCTGGGTGGTGGTGGCCGCGCCAGAATACCTGGCCAAGCGCGGTATACCTCAACATCCGGACGATCTGGACCAGCATGACGCGCTGATCTACAGCACCGTGCAAGGCGATGCGCGCTGGCAATTCAACAGCCCGGCCGGTCAGTTGCAGACCATCACGGTGAGCGGGCCGCTGCGCTCGAACAATCTGTCGGCCTTGCTGTCGGCGGCGCGTTTGGGCATGGGCCTGGCGGCATTACCTGCTTATGTTGCCCATCAGTCGATCCAATCCGGTGCGGTGCAGGCGGTGCTGGGTGACTGGGCCTTGCCAAGCCAGGAAATCCACGCGGTTTTCCCTTCACCGCGTTTGCTGCCTGCCAAGGTCAGCGGATTGATCGCTTGGTTGCAAGGCCAGTTCTCCGAAAACTGGTGGGCTGAAATGAAGTAGCAGCGCTGAGGATACGGCGCAAGAGAAGGAGACAAGATGACTTTGCAACATATTCCACCGATCCAATGCCTGTTGACTTTCGAGGCGGTGGCGCGGCTTCGCAATGCCGGGCGGGCGGCCGACGAACAATGCGTGACGCCGAGTGCCGTCAGTCACCGTATCCGTCAACTCGAGGCGCATCTGGGTTTCAAGCTGTTTGGCCGCAGTGACTTCACGCTGACAGCTGACGGTGCGGCTTACTTGGCCAATGTGCGTGCCGGTCTGGCTGCCCTGCAGCAGATGCCATCCAATCGCGCCAGCAAGGGCCACACCCGCTTGCGGGTGGCGATCACGCCGACGTTCTGCCGCCAGTTCGTGATGCCGCGGCTCGAGTTGTTCCGCAACGCTTACCCCGACATCGAGTTGATCCTGCAGGTGTCGATTCCGCTGCTCGATGTCAAGGCCGAAGACGCTGACCTGGAGATCCGCTTCGGCAACGGCGGCTATACCGATGTCGAACATCGCCTGCTCCTGGTCGATGAAGTAACGCCAGCCTGCAGCCCGAGTTACCTGAATGAGTTCGGGCCTTTCGATGGCTTCGCCAGCGAGCGCGAGATCCGCTCTGCCCGATTGATCCGCAGCCCGCTGGAGCCCTGGGGCGCCTGGTTTGCCGCCATCGGTCTGGATCGGCCGGAGCCGCATGTTGGCGCGCAGTTCAACGACATCGGCCTGATCTACGATGCTGCAGCCAGCGGTTTTGGTGTGGCCCTTGTCCGGCTGAAGATGGGCGCGGCCTGGCTTGAAAGCGGCCGCTTGGTCAGGTTGGCAACCTCGTCTGTACCTTCAGCCCATCGCCATTACATCTGCTGGCAGCCGGGCGCGCTGGACCGTTGGGAATGCGCGGCTTTTGCCGATTGGCTGCAGCAGTCGATGGCCTGATCAGGCCGCTGGCCGCGGGAAACCGATCCTCCTGATCCCGATTGGCCTGACGACAAAATTTTCGCAAGCCTTACGCAAAAAACCATCAACCCGCTGATGGCATTTTTTTTCTAAAGTCTCGGCAAGACGGCTTTGATCGTCGTCCCCCGCCGCTGGCAGATCCTTGGATCGCCGGCCACGAGTACAACTACTTGGAGACAAGCCATGACTTGGCAGCAGATTTACGACCCGTTCGGCAACATGATCATTTCCACAATGCTGGCCGCCATTCCAGTGGTGGTAATGCTGGCAGCGCTGGGATTTTTCCATATTAAAGCGCATATCGCCGCCGGCCTCGGGCTGGTGGCGGCAATGGCAGTTGCGATCTTTGCCTATGGCATGCCAACCGAAATGGCCGGCAAGGCGGCGATGTACGGCGGCTTCACCGGCCTGCTGCCGATTGGCTGGATCGTCCTCAACATCATTTTTCTGCAACAGCTGGCCGAAAAGAATGGCAGCTTCAAGATTCTGCAGGACTCGCTCTCGGGCATTACCGAGGACCGGCGCTTGCAACTGCTGCTGATTGCTTTTTGCTTCGGCGCCTTCTTCGAGGGCGCTGCCGGCTTCGGCACACCGGTGGCCGTGACTGCAGGAATTCTGATCGGGCTGGGTTTTTCGCCGCTGGCAGCTTCGGGTCTGAGCCTGATTGCCAACACCGCGCCGGTCGCTTTCGGCGCGCTCGGAACGCCGGTGATCACGCTGGCCAAGGTGCATGGCTATGACTTGATGGAAGTCACCGCGATGATTGGCCGGCAACTGCCATTCTTCTCGCTGCTGGTGCCGTTCTGGCTGATCTGGGCCTTCGCAGGGCGCAAGGCCATGATGGAGGTCTGGCCGGCGATTCTGGTCACCGGCGTGTCGTTCGCGATCCCGCAATACCTGGTCTCCAACTTCATCGGGCCAGAGCTGGTTGACATCATTGCGTCGATCATCTCGATGATCTCTCTGATCCTGTTCCTGCGTGTCTGGCAACCAAAGAAACTGTGGACCTCGCCGTCGATGCGCGGCCACGACATCAGCGCTGCCGAGGCCAAGCTGCCCGAGCCGACCGTGCGTCATTCGACCGCCGACCTGGTTCGCGCCTGGACACCCTGGGCTATCCTGTCCGTGTTTGTTTTCATCTGGGGACTGCCTGAGTTCAAGACCTACCTGAACGGCATCTTCGCGCCAAAATTCCCGATCGAAGGCCTGCACAACCTGATCATGAAGGTGCCGCCGGTGGTGGTCAAAGCCCATCCCGAGGCCGCGGTTTTTACCTTGAATCTTCTGTCTGCTACCGGCACCGGCATCCTGCTGTCAGCCATCGTCGGTGCGCTGGTGATGAAGTACAACCCGATCCAGATCGTCACGAACTATTTCCGCACTTTCTGGCTGGTGCGCTACTCCTTGTTGACGATCGTGCTGATGCTCGCGCTGGGTACCTTGACCCGCTTTTCTGGCACCGACACGACGCTCGGTCTGGCATTTGCCAACACCGGCGTTTTCTATCCCTTCTTCGGCACCTTGATGGGCTGGCTGGGCGTGGCGATGACCGGCTCGGACACCGCCTCGAATGTTCTGTTCGGCGGCATGCAGAAGGTGGCGGCCGAGCAGCTCGGCTTGAGTGCGAACCTGATGGGCGCGGCCAACAGCTCGGGCGGCGTGATGGGCAAGATGATCGATGCGCAGTCAATCGTCGTTGCCTCGACCGCCACGCGTTGGTTCAACCATGAAGGCGACATCCTGCGCTATGTCTTCTTCCATTCGATCGCATTGGCAAGCCTGGTCGGCCTGTATGTGACGCTGCAAGCTTATGTCTGGCCATTCACGCTGATGGTGGTGCGGTGACCCGCGCGCAGCGCCAGGCCGAGATCGTCGCGGCGCTGGCGCAGTTGCTGCCCGCCGATGCGATCCTGTCGCGCCATGAGGACACCACGCCGTTCGAATGCGATGGGCTGACTGCCTACCGCGAGAGCCCGCTGGTCGTCGTCTTGCCCGAAACCGAAGCGCAGGTGGCAGCGATATTGAGGGTCTGCCATCAACTGGATGTGCCCGTGGTGGCGCGAGGCGCCGGCACCGGCTTGTCGGGCGGTGCCTTGCCTCATGCCATGGGTGTCACCTTGAGCCTGGCCAGGTTCAACAAGATCGTCAAGATCGATCCGATTGCCTGCACGGCAGTCGTGCAATGCGGTGTTCGCAACCTGGCGATCAGCGAGGCAGCGGCGCCCTATGGCCTTTACTACGCGCCTGACCCGAGCAGCCAGATCGCCTGCACGATCGGCGGCAATGTAGCCGAGAACTCCGGCGGCGTGCATTGCCTCAAATATGGCTTGACCTTGCACAACCTGCTCGAGGTACGGGGCTTCAGCGCCAGCGGCGAGGCGGTGACTTTCGGTTCCGCAGCGCTCGATGCGCCCGGCCTGGACTTGCTGTCGCTGTTGGTGGGCAGCGAAGGCATGCTGGCGGTGACGATCGAAGTCACGGTCAAGTTGATTCCAAAACCGCAGTTGGCGCGCTGCATCATGGCCAGCTTCGCTGACCTTGAAAGCGCAGGCAATGCGGTCGCGGCGGTGATTGCTGCAGGCATCATTCCGGCCGGACTGGAATTGATGGACAAGCGGATGACAGCGGCGGTCGAAGACTTTGTGCATGCAGGCTATGACCTCGAAGCGGCGGCGATCCTGCTGTGCGAAAGCGATGGCACGGTTGAAGAGGTTGAAGAAGAAATCCAGCGCATGAGCGAAGTCCTGCAGGCCAGCGGCGCAACCCGCATCACGATCAGCAGCAACGAGGCGCAGCGCTTGAAATTCTGGAGCGGCCGCAAGAATGCCTTTCCGGCAACCGGCCGCATCAGCCCCGACTACATGTGCATGGACTCGACCATCCCGCGCAAGCGTTTGGCCGAGATGTTGCGTGCAATCGAGGCGATGGAAGAGAAATATTCGCTGCGCTGCGTGAATGTATTTCATGCCGGCGACGGCAACCTGCACCCCTTGATCCTGTTCGACGCGAACCAGGCAGACCAATTGCACCGTTGCGAGTTATTCGGCGCCGAGATCATGGAAACCAGCATCAGGCTGGGCGGGACGATCACCGGCGAGCATGGCGTTGGCGTGGAAAAACTCAACTCGATGTGCGTGCAGTTCTCGCACGATGAGCGCGAGCAGATGTTCGCGGTCAAACGTGCTTTCGATCCGCAGCAAATGCTCAATCCGGGCAAGGTCATCCCCAGCCTGCAGCGCTGCGCCGAGTACGGCAAGCTGACTGTGCTGCGAGGTCTGCTGCCTTTCCCCAATCTGCCGAGGTTCTGATGCGACAAGAAGACCCGGCGCTGAAGCGCCTGACCGAACAACTGCGCATGGCGCATGAGGACAAGACCGCGCTGGAAATCCGCGGCGGCGGCAGCAAGGCTTTTTACGGCGGTCAGCCGCGCGGTGAGTTGCTCGATATGACAGCGCTGACCGGCATCAGCAGCCATGAACCGACCGAGCTGGTCGTGACTGTGCGTGCCGGCACCTTGCTGTCAGAACTGGAGGCTGCGCTGGCTGTGCATGGCCAATGCCTGGCCTTCGAGCCGCCGCGCTTTGGCGAGCTTGGGACCGTTGGCGGCATGGCAGCAGCTGGCCTGGCAGGCCCGGCCCGCATTTCTGCCGGCGGGCTGCGCGACCATTTGCTCGGCGCGACGCTGCTGAACGGTCGCGGCGAGCTGCTGAGCTTTGGCGGCCAGGTGATGAAGAACGTCGCCGGCTATGACATCTCGCGCTTACTGGCCGGCTCGATGGGCGTGCTCGGCGTGATCTGCGAGCTTTCTCTGAAGGTGCTGCCTATGCCTGTAGCAACTTCGACGCTTGAGTTCGATTTCGATCAAGCCCAAGCGCTGGCCTGGTTCAATGCCCACCGAGCAAAGCCCTTGCCTTTGACTGCGAGCAGCTGGCAGCAGGGCAGGCTGCGCTTGCGGCTGGCCGGGGCCATGGCTGCCGTCAGCTCGGCCGCGAGGGAACTTGGCGGACGCCATGTCGATGCAGCAGCTGCCGCTGCCTGGTGGCTGGACTTGCGCGACCAGCAACTGGATTTCTTCGATCTCGATGCAGCAGCCATTGCGGCGGGCGAATGCCTTTGGCGGCTCTCAATGCCGGCCGCCGCGCCGCTGCTGGCATTGCCGGGCGACTGTCTACTTGAATGGGGCGGGGCGAAGCGCTGGCTGCGCAGTTCAGCACCCGCCGCGCAGATTCGAGCTGCTGCGGCGACAGAAGGCGGCCATGCGACGCTGTTTCGTTCGGCCGACAAATCGGCGGGAGTCTTTGCCCCATTGCCGGCTCCCTTGCTGCGAATCCACCGTGAACTGAAGTTGGCCTTCGACCCGGCAGGCATCCTCAACCCGGGCCGTCTCTACCCCGATCTCTGAAGGTTTAGCGATGCAAACAAATCTTTCTGTCGAATTCAGGGGCAAGGCCGATGGCGAAGCTGCCGAGGCCATCCTGCGTCAATGTGTGCATTGCGGTTTTTGCAATGCGACTTGTCCGACTTATCAGTTGCTCGGCAACGAGCTCGACGGCCCGCGCGGTCGCATTTATTTGATGAAGCAGGTGCTTGAAGGTGCCGAAGTCACGCGCAGCACACAGTTGCACCTTGACCGTTGCCTGACCTGCAGGAACTGCGAAAGCACCTGCCCCAGCGGCGTTGAATATGGTCATCTGGTCGACATCGGACGCAAGATCGTCGATGCCAAGGTCGAGCGGCCAGCAACCGAGAAAGCCTTGCGCTGGTTGCTCAAGGAAGGCCTGACTTCACCGCTGTTCGCCCCGGCGATGAAGCTGGGGCAGTTCATGCGTCCGCTGTTGCCGGCTGCGCTGAAGAACAAGGTGCCAGCTGCAGCTGCAGCGCGGGGTGGAGTCTGGCCGGCGCGGACCCATCAGCGCAAGCTGCTGATGCTGGCGGGCTGCGTGCAGCCGGCGATGATGCCCAATATCAACAGCGCAACCGCGCGTGTGCTTGATGCCGCCGGCATCCAGACGCTGGTGGCTGAAAAAGCCGGCTGCTGCGGTGCCTTGCGGACTCATCTGGGCGATCAGGAAGGCGGCCTGGCCGACATGCGCCGCAACATCGACGCTTGGTGGCCTTATGTCGAAGGCGATCAGGTCGAGGCGATCGTGATGAATGCATCCGGCTGTGGCGTCGCGGTCAAGGACTATGGCCATGCGCTGGCCGCCGATCCAGCTTATGCCGCCAAGGCGGCAAGGATCAGCGCGCTGACCCTCGATCTGAGCGAATTGCTGCCCGACCTGGTTGAAAAGCTTGGCCCGCAGATCAGGAAGGGCAGCAGCCAGCGATTGGCTTTCCATCCACCTTGCACGCTGCAGCATGGTCAGCAACTGCGCGGCGGCGTCGAGACTCATCTGCGCGCACTTGGCTTCGAAGTCGAGATCACCGGCAGCGAAAGCCACCTGTGCTGCGGCTCGGCCGGCACCTACTCGGTGCTTCAACCCGAGCTGGCCTACCAGTTGCGCGACCGCAAGCTCGGGCATCTGTCCGCGCTGGCGCCACAAGCGATCATTTCGGCCAATATCGGCTGCATCCAGCATTTGCAGACCGGTACAAGCACGCCGGTACGGCATTGGATCGAGATCCTTGACGAGGCGCTGGAGGTGGCTAAGGCCTGAATAATTCCATGCCTGCAGACCGCAAAGCCCGACTTGCTGCCGGACCACAGTTTGCCCGGTCGATAATCCCGGCAGTTTTCAGGAGTCAGGATGCGGCTTTCGATTGGGTTCTTGCTGCTGCTTGCCGCTGCGGCGCAAGTCACATGGGCCGCCGAGCCCTATTTCCCCGAACGCTTCGACTGGCAGCGGCGCACCGCGCAGCAGTCCGGCATCGATGCGGCGGCACTCGACGAAGCTTTGCGTTTTGTTGCCGCGCATGACAACCCGGCGCCGCGCGATCAGGCCTTGTCCTGGGCGCAGAGTTTCGGCGCCAAAGAGCCCCATTTCGGTGGCTTGATCGGCCCGACCAAAACGCGTGCGGCGCTCAACGGCCTGGTCGTGCATCGGGGCTATATCGTCGCCGAATGGGGTGATACGAACAGCGTCGACATGGCGCATAGCGTCACCAAGAGTTTTTTGAGTACGGTGGTCGGGCTGGCCTGGCAGCAGGGGCTGATCCGCGATGTCAACGACAAGGTGGCGTCCTACATGCCGCCCGATGTCGACTTGTTCGAGGCCGAACATAACCAGCCGATCAGCTGGGACCATTTGCTGCGCCAGACCAGCGACTGGCAGGGTACGTTATGGGGCAAGCCTGACTGGGCCGATCGGCCCGAGGGCAAGCCGGATCAATGGGCGCAGCGCCAGTTGCATCCGCCGGGCACGCATTACAAGTACAACGATGTGCGCGTCAATGTGCTGGCATTGGCAGCGCTGCAAGTCCTGCGCAGGCCCTTGCCCGAGGTCTTGCGCGAGCAGGTGATGAACCCGATCGGCGCCTCGAACAGCTGGCGCTGGCAGGGCTATGACAATTCCTGGGTCATGCTTGACGGCCAGCCGATGCAGTCGGTCTCGGGTGGCGGGCATTGGGGCGGCGGCATGTTCATCAACGCCTGGGACATGGCGCGATTCGGTTACCTGTTTCTGCGTGACGGCCGTTGGGGCCAAAGGCAGATCGTCGATCCGCGCTGGATCCGCATGGCGCGCCAGCCCGGTGTGGCCAATGACGAATATGGCTATGCCAACTGGTTCCTCAACACCGGCCGCAAGGCGATGCCTGCAGCGCCTGAAACAAGCGTGACTTTCCTCGGCAATGGCCAGAACATCATCTATATCGACCAGGAAAACGATCTCTTGATCGTCATGCGCTGGATCGACAACGGGCCGGCCTTCAACCAGTTCGTCGGCCAGGTGATCAAGGCGCTCGGCAAACGATAAATGCAAGCAGGGATAATCGGGGATGACCAATTCCCCAGATATGCAATCCTTTGCCCAGCTGCCGCTGAGCCCCGCCGCGCAGGCCAACCTGGTTCAACTCGGCTATACCCAGATGACACCGATCCAGGCGGCGAGCCTGCCGCTGGCCTTGGCCGGCCATGATCTGATCGCTCAGGCGCAGACTGGCAGCGGCAAGACTGCGGCTTTTGCACTGTCGCTGCTGCACCGACTCGATGCCTCGCGCTTTGACGTGCAGGCGCTGGTGTTGTGCCCGACGCGCGAGCTGGCCGACCAGGTGACGCAGGAAATTCGCCGGCTGGCGCGGGCTGCCGACAACATCAAGATCCTCACGTTGTGCGGCGGCACGCCGATGAAGCCGCAGATGGACAGCCTTGGCTTTGGTGCCCATATCGCCGTCGGCACGCCGGGCCGCATCATGGACCATCTCGAACGCGGCAGCCTGAATCTGGGCCAGCTGAACACGCTGGTGCTCGATGAAGCCGATCGGATGCTCGACATGGGGTTTTTCGACGACATCGTCACCGTGGCCAAGCAGGCGCCGAAAAAGCGCCAGACCCTGCTGTTCTCGGCCACCTATCCGGAAGGTATTGCCAAGCTCAGCGCGCAGTTCATGCGTGAGCCCAAGGAAGTCAAGCTCAGCGCCGCAGCGCTGGCCGCGCCGGCCAAGATTCGGCAGGTGGCTTTCGAGGTCAAGGAAGGCGAGCGGCTGCATGCGGT
>CAIJIT010000013.1 GCA_903820745.1 uncultured Burkholderiales bacterium | reverse complement strand
CTGTCAAAGTTCAGAGCCGGCTGCGGACATGCAGCCCCTGTAGAGGGAATCCCCGCCCTTTAGGGCGGGGAGGATGTCAATGACTCAGAACTGGAAGTAGAGAAACGGGGTGGCGCCGCGACTGGCGATCAGTGCGTAGGAGAACAGGAAGGCCGGCAATGGCCATTGGCTGGCCATTGCCAGGGTGCTTGCCGGCAGCCGGTTGGCGATCGGCGCCCGCAACGCTGGCGCCAGCACGCAGACCAGGCCCAGACCCAAGGCCAGGCCATGGACCGGGCGCAACAGCACCGCCATCGCCACTCCGATGTCAATGCCGTTCAAGCCGGCTTGGCCCGCATACATCCGCATTGCGCCCTCGAAACTGTGGGCCCGGAAGATCGTCCAGGCCAGCATCACGAACAGCAGCGTCAGGACGCGCGACAGCAGCGGTGAGGGCTTGGGCCAGCCGGCTTGGCCCCAGGCTCTTGCGATGCAAAGCGCCAGGCCATGGGCACTGCCCCAAAGCAGAAAGTTCCAGCTGTCGCCGCCATGCCAGAGTCCGGCGATCGCCATCGTCAGCAACAAGTTGATATAGACCCGCAGCGCGCCGACCCGATTGCCACCGAAGGGGATGTAGAGGTAGTCGCGGATCCAGCTCGACAGCGACAGATGCCAGCGGCGCCAGAAGTCCTGGATGCTGGTGGCGAGGTAGGGCTGGCGAAAGTTTTCGGGGAAACGAAAACCCAGCATCAGCCCGAGTCCGATCGCCATGCCGCTGTAGCCGGCGAAGTCGAAGAACAGCTGCAAGGTGTAAGCCAGGCAGCCGATCCAGCTGTCCAGCAGCGACGGCTGCTGCAGGCTGAATGCGAGATCGACCACCGGGGCGATGGTGTCGGCGATCAGCACCTTCATGCTCATTCCGGTCATGAAGCGGCGCGCACCCTGGGCGAATTGCGGCCAGTCGAAACTCCGCGACATGAGCTCCTGCTTGACCCATTGATAGCGGATGATCGGCCCGGCGATCAGGTGCACGAACATCGATTGGTAGGCACCGAAGCTGGTGAAACTGGGGTCAGCCGGGATGCTGCGGCGGTACACATCGACCAGGTAGGAAATCGACTGCAGCACGATGAAGGACAGTCCGATCGGCAGCAGCACCTGCTGCCATTGCGCGCTGAACCCGGCCGCCAAGGGCAGACTTTCGACCAGGATGTTGGCGTACTTGAACCAGCACAGCAGCGCCAGGTTGACGGCAATGAAAAACGCCAGGGCCAGGCCGCGGCCCTGTTCCAGGCGATCGATCACCAGGCCGCCGATCCAGCCCATCGCTGCCAGGCCGATGAAGAGCAGCAGGAAAGTCGGGCTCCACCAGCCATAGAAGACCCAGCTGCAAAGCAGCAGCAAGGCGTTGCGGCGGGTCGGCCCGACCAGCGCATAGAGCGTCAGGAACAGCGGCAGGAACAAGGTCAAGAACTCAAGCGATGCGAAGACCATCAAGGCTCCCGGTTTACTGTGCCAACTGGTCAGCGGCAATGACCAGTCTGGAGCCGGTATCGGCCGGCATCACGAAGATGCTGTAGCGCTGGCCCGCTTGCAAGGCGCCCAGCGCCAGCGTGGCCTGGTCAAGCTGACCCTGGCATTGCAGTTGCACCGAGATATTGACCGGATTGAGCGTGCGCCTTGCCAGGCTGCCGCTAGCCACGCCTTCGAACAGCGCCGCGCTGCGACCCAGCACGTTCAGCCCGGCGGCCTTGCAGCGCTTGTCGAGGTTATAGAGAGCCAGCGACACCTTCAAGGCATTGAAGTCGTCGGGCTGCTCGCGCAACACGGTCTGCTTGATGTCGCCGCTGCCAGGCAGCGCCACCACGGTGGCGAACTCGCCCGGCTTGACGCTGACCGCGATCTCGCTTTGAACCTGTTTGTCGCTGAACTTGCCTTTCATCACCCGGTTGGCGGGGACGGGAAAGAAGTTGCTGGCTGGCTTCTCCGGCGCCAATTTGGCGCTGGCGTTTGATCCGGCTGCCTTGACATCAAGCGCTGCGCTGCGGGCATTGACGAAGCGGACAAAGGCTGCATCTTGACCGGGGCCGGTCTCGTACAAAGGAATCTCGGCGCCGTGAGCTGCGGCAGCCATCGCGGTGATTGCCGCCGCAGCCCAGACCGTCTTGCTGACTGTCCTCATGGCTTTTTCAGACCCTGAATGGCCGGCAGGCCAGCGATCGCCTGGGTCATCGCCTGGCTCCAAGATTTATAACCGGCCAGCGTCAGATGCTGGCCATCCAGCGTCGCCCATTGGCCGGGCTTCGCGAATTTCAGCGAATCAACATAGATGCAGGGCGCCACATTGCTGGCCAGAAAGTTCGACATCTGCTCGACCCGCTGGTCGTTTTTTTTGTATTTGCCGCCGGCTTGCCCCCAGGGCGGGCCGACCCAGACGCAGCTGGTGTGGGTGGCCGCGATCTCCTTGGCCAAGCTGGTCACGCCCTGCCAAGCCCAGGCGCGAGGAAAGGCATCTTTGTCGTAAGAGGCCATCGCATCGCCAATGATGACAACGACGACATCGGGTTTTTCGGCAGCGATCAACTGTTTGATCGGTGTTGTCGTCGCATCGCGCCCCTTGATGATGGCAGCACCGCTGCTGCGGTCGGCGCCGCAGGGCACGGTGACGGTCTTGAGCCAGTCGCCCGCGCTGGCGCCACAGGCACCGATCGCATGGACTTTGGCGCCTTGCGCGCTCAGCTCTTCGTGCAATGGATTGATCAGGTAATTGGCTTGGGACAGATGGCTTTCGCCGATGACGAGCAAGGCGAGTCCGGCGAGGGTTGACGCGGGCATGGGAAACGGTCCGGGGTTGTGGGTGAATTGGAGAAAACGCTGCGAGTCAGGCCTTACTGGCCGTAGGTCGAGGTACCGGCGGGCTCGGGGCTGAGGGTGTAGAAGCTGTAGCGCAGCGTCAATCCGGCGGCCCATTGGTGGTAGCTGCCGCGGGCGCTGTTGTCGCTGTGCAGGCTTGCGTCGAGGTACCACTGCGGCGCGATCTGCGCCATCGCGCTGGCGGCGAGCTTGTAGGCGAGGCCCGAATTGCTTTGCGATGGCGTCGGCAAACCGCTGGCGTCGAGCGCTCCGTCCTGCTGGAACTTCTGGTAGCCCAGCGCACCTTCGAGCTTGTAGCTGACCCGGCCGGTACGCAAGCTCCAGTTCAGCGGCACAGTGATCGCGCTGTAGCGCTGCGGGCTGAAGTAGCCGCCCTGGTTGACGCCAAAGTCGCTGAGGTTCTTCTGGTAAGCCAGCGAGGTGAAGTTCAAACCGCTGCTGAATTGCTTGTCGCTGGGGCGCAGCAGTTCGACATAGCCGCCCAGGTTGATTTCTCTGCGCCGGTTCGATGCGACCTGTTCGCCGCGCAAGCTGTGCAGCGCGACTGCGCCGGTAAAGCCATAGCCGCCTTGGTCCTTGCTGAGTTCAAGGCGCAGGCCGCGTGCCATCACACCGCCGTAGCGCTGACCCGTGAGGGGATCGACCAAGCCGGCGTAGGACTGCAAGCTGTCGGTGACCGGCCGGCTCGATAAATTGGCCCTGTACGTGAGTGAATCACCGGCGCCGAGGCTGCCGTTGAACTTGAGGCCGCCGCTGACATGGTGCACGGTGAAACCGACCGGGGTTTGTCCGAGATCGACGCTCAGGCCTTCGGACTCGTAGCCGATCGAACGCGCCAGACCATGGGCTTTATCGGTGAGCGCGCCGGTATTCAAGGCCACCTGCGTCACCTGCAGCATGACCTTGCCTTCGCCGACCGGATAGCTCAGCTCGACCGGCAGCTCGCTCAGCTTGAGCTGGCTGCTGCCGGCATTGCCGCTGCGCTGCAGCGTTTGCGCGCCGACCCGCAGCTCGGGGCTATGCGCTTGCTTGATCGCGTCGAGCTCCTTGTTCAGATTGCGGCGGGAGGGTTTCTCGGTTGCTGCTGATTCGCTGACAGCTGCCATCAACAAAACCGGCGCCGGCTGGGCATTGGACAAATAGGCGGCAGGACTTGTCGGTGGCAGTTGTGTCGTCGGCAGCCAGGCCGGCCAGACCTTGCCTTGTGCATCCTGATTGTCGGCAGCCGCGACGAGCAATGCCGCAGGCTTTGGCAGCGGCGCATTCTGCAAGGCGATGGCGCGTTCGAACAGCGCTGCGGCCTGGGTCGACTTGCCCACTGCCTGGTACAGGCGGGCTGCACTTGCCAGCAATTCGCTGTCATCGGGGGCGAGAGCAAGCGCTGCCTTGATCGCTTTGTCGGCCTGCTCGGGCTGTTTGAACTGGGCCGCCAGTTGCGCCGCAGCGAGCTGGAATTCGACCTTGTCGGGGTATTTTTCGGCCAACTGTCCGGACAGATCGAGCGCCTTTTTTCGCTCGCCGCTGGCTGCAAACCAGCGCGCTTGCACAGCAATGGCCAAAGGGTCAGCCGGGCGCTGCCTGAGCAAGGGCAGCAGTTTGTCGTTGGCAGCCAGCAAGGCGCCGCGTTCGCGGAGAAGATCGACCTGTCGCAGCTCGTGCAGGAAGGACAGATCGTCCAGGCGTTGGCGCAAGTCCGGGGTCAACGTGCGCGACCCCAGGTCCTGCAGCACGCCAGCACATTCGACATCCTGCTGGGTCTTCAGCAGCAGGCCGGCATATTGCAGCAGATCGGCTGGCAGCGGCTGGCTGCTGCGCGCGATTTGCTGGCGCATCATCGCCAGACCCCGGTTCGGTGCACCGGCATCGACATAGGCTTCGGCCAGCAGGCCGACCAGATCACGGCTGGCGCCGGTCAGTTGTTCTGCCTGGGCCAACAGCGCCAGCGCTTCCCGCCTGCGGTTTTGACCGGCCAGATCCCGCGCCAGCGCGGCCTGATACTGCAGCCAACTGCGCCTTTGCAACTTGGCCATGTCGGCGCTTCGATCCTCGCCGGCAATGCGGTCCAGCGTCGCCAAGGCGCTGCGGAACTGGCCGTTGGCGGCGGCAAAGCTGGCACTGGCAAACAACGCCACCGGGTTGTCGGGTTGGCTGGCCAGCAGACCGTCGATCAGGCCGCGCGCTTCGCTGACCCGGCCTTGCTTGGCATACAAATCGGCCAGTTCCCAGCGGATCCAGGGGTTGTCGCGGTCCTGCGCCATCGCCTCTTCGAGGGTCGACCTGGCCAGCGGGAGGTCGCCGCGGCGCAGTGCCGCCTTGGCCAAGCCGCTGACCAGGGCCGAACGCAGGCGCTTCATCTCCTCGATGCCACCGACCTGGTCCGGGCTCAGCCGCTTGATGATGCTGCGGGCCTCCTCGGGCTTGTCGGCCGCCGCCAGCACCAGGGCCAGGCCACGCATGGCTGCCACATTGTTCTCGAGCCTGGCCAACAACTCGCGGTAGCTGATTTCAGCGGCCACGAGCTGTCCCGACTCGAACTGCATCGTGCCCAGCGCAAGGTCGGCACTGCTTTGCTTGGGGTCGAGCTTGATGGCCTGCTGCAGCAGGCTTGCGGCGGCGCTGAAATCGGCTTCACGCTGGGCAGCGACTGCCTGTTCGATCAGTAATTGGTAGCTTGCTGCCTTCAAGGTCGGGGCCCAGTTGGCGCCTTTCTTTTGCTGCGTGGCGCGAATCAGCAAGGCCTGCGATTCTTCCAGCCGGTATTGCTGCAGGCGTACCACGCCGAGACCGCCGAGCGCATCGGGGTCGTTCGGGCTGGTCTTCAAGCGGGCCTGGTACTCGCCCTCGGCCTGCTCAAGGTCGCCCTGCTTGAGCGCTTTCAGCCCGGCGGCGATTTGCGGGTTGAGCGGCGGCGGCTCGGCCGATCGGGACTGTGCCTGCAGTTTTTTGGCCCAGACATTGCGCAACTCGCGCACCTCGGTGTCGTCGGGGTGGACCTTCAGGAAATTATCGAACAGGCCCAGCGTCTCGGTCTTGGTCACGTTCAGCCAGCCCAGCGCCATCTTCCAGCTTTCGGTGGCAAAGCCGCTGACACTCGGAATCAGCGCCACGCGAGCCAGGCGCTCGATGCCCTCGATGCGTGTCTGCAGCTTCGGGGCTTCGCCGCGCGCCAACAGAAATGCCAGGTGCATCTCGATCTGTGGATCGTTGGGGGAGGCCTTGGCCAGCCGTTCGAGGCCGCTGCGTGCAGGTTTGAAACCGCTGGCCGATTGGCTCAGCATCAGGTAATACTCGAGCGCAATCGCGCCCTGCGGTTCTTTGCCGCGCAGCGCCAGTTGGAACTGTTCAAGCGCTTGTTCGACCTCACGCGACTCGTACAGCAGCCTTGCCTTGTCCAACGCCTTCGGACCCTCAGCGGTGCGCAGGTTGATGTCCTGTTCGAGCAGCGCGACAAAGGGGCTGTTCGGATCCAGCGCCTGCAGTCGTGCCAGCAATTCGGCCGGGCTGCGCTTTTGATTGATCTCAACCTGCGCCAGGCCGTACAAGGCCCGCGGCTCGTCAGGCTCGAGCCGCAAAAGCTTCTTCCAGGCTTCGGCAGCGCGTTCGTTATTGCCCTGCGTTTGCCAGAACAGCCCTTGATCGAGCAGAGCCTTGTTGGCGGCTGCATAGACGCTTCCGGTCTGGCAGCTGGCGCCGACGATCAGACCGAGGGCTAGTTTGCCGGGGAACATGAGTTTTGCCATTTGAGTTGCACCTGTCCATTGCGCGCGAAGCTGAAGCGCTGTTCAATCCAGCCGAGCCCGAACAGACTCAGCACATGGTCGTAATAAAGCGGCAGGCCCTTGGCGAGTTGCTCGGGCAGCAACGAGGCGGTGCGCATCATGCGAGCCCGCTCGACCTGCTGCAACATCGGCCCACTCGCGCCGACTTGCTGCAGATAGGGCGCCAGGGCGGCTGAGAATCCGAAAGGCCCGCTGCCGTTGGCCAGACCGGTCTGCACATCGACTGATTCAGGCGGCCAAGCGTCCTTCGGGTTGCTCCGGGTCATGCCACTCAAGGATTTCAGTAGCGGGGCGGCCAGCGGATCCTCAGCCGCCGTCATGCCGGCCCAGAGGTAGACGCGAATCGCGTCGTAGCTGCCGCGCGCGCCGAGCACCGGGTCGACCGTGACCTGCGGCCGGCGATCCGCAGCGGCCCGATAGCCGATCCAGTCCGCCACCAGTCCCTTGGGGCTGGCCAGGGCAATCAGTAAAATGGAGTTCTTGGCGATGTCGTCCCAGGGGCCTTGCGGATCATCCTGCGCGAAGCGACGCAACAGCGGCAAGGCCAGGTAGCTGGGATTGAGCCGCCAGCTGCCATCGGTCTGTACAAAACCATAGGGCGCGGGCAGCAGCATTGGCCCGATGCCGGGCAGGTCGACGACTTCCTGTTTGGCGATCGCCTTGAGCAGCGTTTGCCCGTCGTGCAACAGATCGTCACGCGACCAGATCCTGCCGCCTTCGAGCAGGGCGTAGGCAAACCATTGGTCGGCATCGGCAGCCGAATTGCTGTCGAGGACACGCCAGCTGCCGTCGCTGGCGCGGCCCCAATGCCAGGCAGGCAGTCTTCCGTCAGTCTTGTCAGCGCCCAGCAGGTTCTGCACCGACCAGTGCCAGAGGCGGTTGAAGGCCTCTTGGTCGTTGGCCACCAAGGCGAAGAACATGGCATAGGACTGGGCTTCAGAAAAGCTGTCGCGCATCGCGCTGTTGGCCGCCAGAACGCGCCCATCCGGTGCGATGAAATGTTGCTTGAACTCCTGCCAATGCCGCCAATCCTGGGCGTCACAGTTGTCGGTGGTGCCTCCCGAGACGGCTGCGGTCAAGGCCAGCCCGACGGCAGCCAGCCCCTTGCTGATTTTGCTCATTTGCTTGCACGCCTGTTGGCCTGGGCGCGCAGGACCGCCCGGGCCGGCAAGGCCAGCAACAAGGCGCCGAAGGCGCCGATCAGCAGCAACAGAGTGAAATTACCCGACAAGTGCATGCGTGACTGGTTGAACCAGTCGAGGTCGCCGACATGGTAGGTCGGCTTCGAGTTGAGCATCTCGACTTGCTGGCCGCGCAGTACCGCCAAGCTGCCCGAAATCTTCGAGGCCAGCAGATCCTCTCCGAGCAGCGCCCCGATGCCGGCTTGCAAGCCGTTGGGGTCGGCGCCCCAGAGCAACACCACCGAGCGGCCACTGCGCAGCGGTGATTCGAATCCGGCCGCAAAGGCGTTCATGCCCTTGCTGCTGAATTGGCCTGTCGTCTCAGCTTTGAGAGATTCGGGCAGGAACCCGGCCAGCCAGCCGATGGCCTGGTCGAACGTCCCGGCCAGACCCGAGCGTTGGCTGTCGTCGAGGCCTGTTGGCATTGCGCCGGACCATGACTTCAGCAAGGGCTGGTTGTCACCCGAGGCGATCAGCAGCAAGTCCTTGGCTGCAACGCTGTCGACCTGCGCGCCGCGTACCACCTCGATGCCGGTGCCTGGATAGCCGGTCGACTCGCCAAGGCGACCCAGCAGGTCCAGATAGGCCGAGAGCTCCTGGACTTTGGGCTGATCCGGCAGCACCACGGCCGTCTGCGAGAGATCAGCCAGGCGGGTGAAGGGAAAGCCGATGCGACCGAATGCGGCCAGGTCGGGCATGGCTAGATAATGGCCATAGCCCGAGATGTCGACAGTTGAGTCCGGGTCGATGGCGCCGCGCACGTTGTCGATGATGACGTCGCGGCATTCGCCTTGCTTGATGTAGTCGTATTGGTAACGCAGGTCGATCTGCGACCTCGGTTGCAGCATCGCCAGCGGGATTCGCGCCATCACCTGCATTGGCAGCGTTTCGTCGGATTGCAGTTTGGCCAGCATTGGCCCGGTGCCGAGTTTTTCGATCGGCAGCAGAGGCACTGATTTCACGAATTTGCCATTTACGTCGACCGTCAGCGATGAATTGGCCGAGGTTGGTTGTGGCGTGTAGCGGTATTTCAGATTCAGCGGTACGCCTTTGTCCTGCCTGACGAAGAGGTCAGGGGGCAGACGCAGCTTGATGGCGATCGCGCCTGGGTCATAGCCGGTGACATCAAGCGCTTGAGCGCTGCTCAATTCACTCAGTTTGACCGGTCGGTCGGCACGCAGCCAGTTCGGCGCGTCGTAGGGCCGGCGTGGGCGAAGTTCGGGGGCTTCGGTGATCGAGGCCAGCGGTCCGGTCAAGGCTTTCGATCCATTGGCAAGCGCTCTTGCTGCCAGTTTCAGGTCCTGGCTATCGCGTCCCATCACCAGCAGCAACTTGCCGGCCGGGTCGTTCGGATTGGCAAACACCGCCACGGTCGGCCCAGATGCGCTGGGCATTTTCATCCCGCTGATGGCGGCCTGTCCACTCAGGAAGACGATGGCATTGCCCTTGGCCGGAATCAGATCGATGGCCGCCGGGAAATGCAGGATCCTGCCCTTGGCACGGGCGCCGAACCAGGAGGCCACCGTGCCTGCGGCTTCAAGCATGTTGTTGTCAGGTTGGCCCTGGAACACCACCGGCAAGCGCAGGTTGCGGCCGTCTCTGGCATCGAAAAATGGCTCCGGCAATGCGGCGAGCTCGTTCGGCAAGGGGTTGGCGTCGGTGCTCAGTTCGAGCTCGCTCTGGTTGCTGATATTGGCCCACAAGCTGCTGTGCTGGGGGTCTTCGCAGCCGGTCGTGTAATGCCCGATCAACTGCAGGGTCAGCTGGTTGTACTCGGTGATCAGTTGCGGCGGCAGGTTGACGGTCTGGTTCACCTGCGCACCGGCCCCTTCCTTGGGCAAGGGCAGGCTGGCGGCGACTTCGCCGTTGATCAAGACATTGATTTTTGACAGCTCGCTGAGCAGTTCGGGCGAATAGGCATAGCTGAGCTTGAGCGTCGCCTTGGTGATCACCTCATCGGCCCGGACATTGAACGGGATCGCATAACGGCCATCGACGCCACGCAGATTGAAGGGCTGCTTGACACCGAGTTGCTTGAAACTCAAGTGGTAAGGGATGCCTTCAGTCGCAGCAGTTGTCAAAGCGCTGTCGGGCTTGCTGGCAGGCTGGGCGCCCAGGGTCGCACAACAGCTCAGCATGGCTACCGCCATCAACCGAACAAGTTTGCGGGCGGCAGGATGCGCAGGGGTCGGGAATCTTGACATCGATGACATCGTCTGGTTCATGGTTTGTTGGGGAGGCTGGCGTCGCGGCGCAACTTGACGGGCATACCGAAGCCTTTGCCCAAGGACAAGCGCAACAGGTTGGCGCCACCAAAACTCAATACATTGCGCAGCGAGGTCAAGGGCGCGTCGATCGTCGAGCGGCCCCATTCGCCCAGCCAGGCATCGGCGCGCGAGAAGGTGATCTGCGCCAGTTCGCGTTGCTGGGTGACGGTCAAAGCGGCGAACTCGATGCCGATGACTGACCCTTCGCTGACCACGGTGCCGGGAAGCACGGTCTCGAAGCTGCTGCTACTCAGCGCAATATTGAACTTTTCGCCCAGCTTGACGCTGGTCTCGGCGGGCAGGGCTAGACTGACTCCGTCGGTCGACAGATCGCGGGTCTCGCAGACCAGAGTGCGACCATTGGGCAGGTGGATCGTCGCCGGCAGCATGGCATTGACCCGCGGCGTTGAACGCATCTGGCTGGCTTCGTTGGCAACGAAGACGGCCGCACTGGCGATGGTGATGTTGTAGAGGCTCCAGGCCAGATTGATCACCACGGTCGCAGCACTGCCATCGCCGGCCAGCAGGCGCCAGGCACCGGCGGCCAGCCCGGCCAGATTCAGCAGCAGCAGCACCAGATAGGGTGAGCCCATGCGCCAGTCGTAATAGTTTTCCTTGACGATGCCGCCCTTGGCCGTGACATTGAACTTGCCGAGCTTGGGGCTGATCAAGGCCAAAAGCACCGGCCAGCTGATGTACCAGGCCAGGACGGTCTCATAGACCTCGTTCCAGAAGCTGTGTCGGAATTGGCCCTGCAGTCTCGAGTTGGTCGCAATGCTCAGCAGAATATGCGGCAAGGCAAACGTCAAGACCATCACTCCCGAAGCCTGGAAGATCTGTGCGCCGAAAAAGAGATAGGCCAAGGGCGCGGTCAGGAACACCAGGCGTGGTAACCCATAGAAAAAATGCAGCATCGCGTTGGCATAGCAGAGTCTTTGGCCCCAGGTCAGGCCGCGGCCCAGAAACGGGTTGTCGATCCGGAAGATCTGTGCCATGCCGCGCGCCCAGCGGATGCGCTGTCCGATATGGGCTGACAGGCTTTCGGTGGCCAGACCGGCAGCCTGCGGGATCGCCAGATAAGCCATGTTGTAGCCCTTGCGGCTCATCTTCAGCGAGGTATGCGCGTCTTCAGTGACAGTCTCGACAGCAATGCCGCCGACCTCCAGCAAGGCCTTGCGTCGCAGCACGGCGCAGGAGCCGCAGAAGAAAGCGGCATTCCAGAGGTCGTTGCCGTCCTGCACCAGGCCATAGAACAGTTCGCCTTCGTTGGGGACAACGCGGAAGGTGTTGAGGTTGCGTTCGAATGGATCGGGTGAATAAAAGACATGGGGCGTCTGCAACATGGCCAGCTTCTTGTCCTGCAGGAAAGCGCCCAGGGTGAGTTGCAGAAATGACCTTGTCGGCACATGGTCGCAGTCGAAGATCACCACGAACTCGCCTTGGGTGCGGGCCAAGGCAGCGTTGAGGTTGCCGGCCTTGGCATGGGAGTTGTCAGGACGGGTCAGGTAGATCGCTCCGGCGGCCTGGCTGAAGACTCTGAATTCCTCGCGGCGGCCATCGTCGAGCAGATGGACGCGCAAGCGGCCGCTCGGCCAGTCCATTGACTGCGCGGCCAGTACCGTGGCACGAACTACGCTCAGCGGTTCGTTATAGGTTGGAATGAAGACATCGATCGTCGGCCATGTGCCGATGTCGGCGGGCAAGGGCAGTGGCCTGCGCTTCAAGGGCATGGTCGTCTGCACATAGCCGAGCAGCAGGATGGTCAAAGCGTAGAGTTCGGCCAACACCAAGCCCCAACCAAGGATGCCGTCGAGCAGATGATCGAAGTCGAGCGTATTGCTCAAGCGCCAGAACATATAGCGCAGCGATGCGGTCACCGACAGCACGACCAGCAGCATCACCCCAATCTGGCCAGCAATCGAACGCCTGATCCAGAGTGCTGCGATCACCGTGACGCTGCCGAAGGCGAATTGTTGATAGACGTCGAGCGGCACGGCAATCACCAGGGCGGTCATGATTGCAGCGACCAGCAGCAGCAACTTGCTCAACAGCGGATGGGCTTGCCAGCGAGGTTTGATGGGTACGCCTGACAGCCATTCGGCTGGCCGGGCTGGGGCTGCGTTTTTCACGCCGCAGCCCGGGTGCTCAGCGCCAGACGAGTCAGCATCTGCTCGCAAATCAGCTTCAAGTCCGCGGCACCGCGGCTGTGCTGGTCGTAATCGCAGACGAACTGGTTGCAGGCTAGTGCTTCAGGAACGGCCTGATCCTGATGCACCAGCCCCAAGGCCCTCTTGCCGAACTGGGTGCGCATGACATAGGCGACATCGCTGTTGAGTTGGCGCGAATGGTCGACCTGGTTGACCAGATAAGCGTAGTCATTGAAGTCGCTGCGGTTCAAGCAATAGCGCTGGATCAGGCCGACCATCAAGGGCAGGGTGGCGTAGGAGGCCGCGTCGGACAGTACGACGATCAAGGCCATATTGGCCGCAGACAAGGCCTGAGTCAGATAGACCGAGGGTCCGGGAGGCGTATCGAGGATGACCACCGCATCATCGGGCAGATTCAAGCTCTCGAGCCTGTGCCGCAGCAGCAGCGGCTGTTCCCGGAGTAGATGTTCGAAAGCTTCGCGGTCTTCTTCCTCGACCTGGCCGTAAGGCATCAAGTCGCAACCGAACTCCGATTGCAGCAAGGCATGACGCCAGTCCATGCCGGTCAGCGTGGCTTCGACCAGACCATCGCCACAGGGCATGCTGAGACCGAAATGCAGGTGCAAAGCATCCTGGGGATCAAGGTCGACGGCCAGCGTCGGTACGCCGGCGCGCGACATCGCCATGCTGAGGTTGGCACTGAAGGTGGTTTTGCCGACGCCACCCTTGGCTGAAACGATGGCAATGACTTTCATGCTCAGGCCGCCTTCTTGAAGAGTTTCAACTTGATGTCGGCCGCCAGGCCGGCTTCGGCGCGCTGCGTCGATTCGATCCGTTTGAAGAGCTGACCGAGCTGATTGTTTGATGCAGGTTGCGGCTGCGGCTTTGCTGGCTGGGGCGCGGAGGTGATCACCGGTGGCAGCACTGGCAGGGCCGCTATGGCGCGCTCTGGGGTGCGCATCGGCATTGGCGCTGCTTGGGTGGCGCGGTTGCGATCCGGTACGGCGGGTGATTCGACCGGTAAATCGACGCTGGTCCAGGGACGTTCGCGCCGCCTGCCGCGTCGCGCCGTGGTCGTCACCGGCTCTGCGCTCAGGCCTTGTGCCAGCAGCGGCCAGCGGGCCTGGCATTTGCTTGCCAGTTCGTCGCGAACGATTTCGCGGTAGTCACCAAAGTCATCGCCGACGATGGATTTCAGGCTCTGGATGTCTTTTGCCGTTTTCATTTGAAAGCTTCCGAAGGGTTTGATTGACAGCTTGCTTGCACCGAGGCCTACAAACTGAGTTCGAGCTCGAGCGTGCCGAACTCGTCGACCGGGCTGACCTGCCGGACCCGCAATTCGTCGCTCGCGCCGAGGCTGGCCAGCCATTGCTGGTAGACGCCGCTGAGGAATGAAGGCACCCAGACTTTGGTGTCATCGCCCAAGGCCGAAGCGAGCAGGTCGCCGTTGCCCGCGCCATGGTGAACGATGCGCAGCCTGCCGCCAGCATCGTCGAGGTCGATCCAACCCCAGTCCATGCTCTGCCAGCGGGCCGAGATGGCGGCCTGCAGTTCGTCCAGATTGCTGCAGACTGGCAAGGCCGATTGGGTTGCATAGCGCTGGCCGATGCGGTGACCGAAATCATGCCCATTGCTGTGCCGGCTGGCGAGTGACAACTCCTGCGCCATCGCTGCGACGACGCTGCGCCATTGGCGCGAGCATTCGCGCTGAATCTTGTAATCGGTATTTTTGGACGGGGTCACGAATCGATACTCCTGTTGGGGTGAAATCTGGCATTTCAGCCTTGGCGTGGCTTGGTGTCGCTCGAACGAGGTATCAGGCTTCGCCGGCAAGGCGACCTTTGCT
Source organism: uncultured Burkholderiales bacterium (assembly GCA_903820745.1). Taxonomy (GTDB): domain Bacteria; phylum Pseudomonadota; class Gammaproteobacteria; order Burkholderiales; family Burkholderiaceae_C; genus Paucibacter_A. Next base: position 66,373 of record CAIJIT010000013.1, on the reverse strand, counting down.
GCCTGTTTTCTCGCTTCTCTCGATGCGGTGTGGCCGAAGATTAAAGGGCGCAGCGATGCTTTAGGTGGACCATCGAGATAAGGCCGTGACCTATTAACGTTTTCAGCCGATTGCGAGGAAATGACGCTGTGGCGCTTTGTTTTCCCTCAATGCAGCGGCTCTCCTGGCTGCCAGCCAGTGATTGCTCATCGGGTGCGGGTTGCGCTGCTGTGGCAGCGGCCGGCTGTCAGCGCAGGATGCGGCCTGGGTTGAAGAGATTCAGCGGATCGATGGCCCGCTTGATGTTTCGCATCAGGTTGATGGCGACCTTGCTCTTGCGCTCAGCGAGTGCATCGACCTTGAGTTGGCCAATGCCATGCTCGGCCGAAATGGAGCCGCGGTAACGGTCGACCGCGTCGTAGACGATACAGTTGATCGCCGCCTCATGCGCGGCGAGGAAGTCGGCCGGATTGATGCCCTCGGGAGCCTGTACGTTGTAGTGAAGGTTGCCATCGCCAAGATGGCCGAAGTCGACCAGGCGGACGCCCGGAAAGGCTACTGCCAGGGCAGCATCGGTGCTGGCGACAAATTCCGCGACGCAAGAAACGGGTAGGGCGATGTCATGCTTGATGTTCAGGCCCTCTAAGCTTTGGGCCAGCGGAATCGATTCGCGCAAATGCCAGAAATTGCGTGACTGCAGCAGGTTCTGCGCCACTGCAGCGTCGCCGATCAAACCTCGGTCGAGGGCCGTTTCGAGCAGGCCTTCAAAAATCGCCTTGGCATGGGCTTCGCTCTCGCTGTCGGACAACTCCAACAGCACCGTCCACGGGCTGCCGGCCAGTGGTTGGGGCAACTGCGGGAAATGCCGCTGCACCAGTTCGAGTGAAAAACGATTCATCACTTCGAAGCCGGTCAAGCCGGCGCCCGCGCGCTGCTGCGCCAGGCTCAGTAGCTGCACCGCGTCGTTTAGGCTGGCGCAAATCGCCAGCGCGGTGGTGCGCGCCAAGGGCTGCGGGTAGAGCTTCAAGGTGGCAGCGGTGATCACGCCGAGCGTGCCTTCGCTGCCGATGAACAGGTCGCGCAGCGAATAGCCCGTGTTGTCCTTGCGCAGGCCCGACAAACCGTCCCAGATCTCGCCGTCGGCAGTCACCACCTCAAGTCCCAGGCAGAGATCGCGTGCGTTGCCGTAGCGCAGCACCTGGGTACCACCCGCATTGGTAGCCAGATTGCCACCGATCGTGCAACTGCCCTCGGCCGCCAGACTCAGGGGAAACAGCAGCCCTTGAGCCTCGGCCGTCTGCTGTAGCGTTTGCAGCACACAACCCGCCTCAACCGTCACGGTCAGGTTGGCGACATCGACGGCGCGAATGCGCTGCATGCGGTTCAGGCTCAGCAAGATCTGCCGGCCGCTGTCGTCGGGGATCGAGCCGCCGACCAGGCCGGTGTTGCCGCCTTGCGGCACCAGGCTGACGCCGTGCATCGCGCACAAGCGCACGATGGCCGCCACTTCCTGGGTGCTGGTCGGCCTGACCACGGCCATGGCGCAGCCGCTGTAGCGTTTGCGCCAGTCCCGTTCATAAGCCGTCAAGTCGCCACCCGGCAAGCAACCGGCAGCGCCGAGCAGGTCCTGCAGCGATTGCAGCAGCGCCGTGTTCATCAGCTTGCAGCAGCTCGCGCTGCCGCCAGTCGTAGCCTGACCTGCAAGGCGCAGGCCACGAAGATCAAGGTGCTGAGCAGCAACTCGAGGCTTGCCAGCCAGACCGACAGGCCCTGGTCGCTGGTGGCGCGCACTGCGCCCTCGGCAAAGTAAAGCCAGATCATCAGGCTCAGCCAGCGGAAGGTATAGAGGCGGTAGCGCCATAGCCCCAACATCGGCATCAGCAGCGGCAAGGCCTTGATCGCCAGCCTGCCACTGCCGGTCGGCGCGAGCCACAGCTCCCAAGCCAGACAAAGCGCAAACAGCGAGACCAAGGACCACAAGGCCAGGTTGCGGGAAAAGGCTTCGCGGCCGCTTGCCTGCGTCCGCAATGGGGCTGTTTTTTCTGGGTTCTCGCTCATGCTGGCATCATAGCCAGCATGAGCAAGTCAACTATCGATGCGCAAGACGCTTTTCCCAAGCCCGAGTCGATGCTGGTCACGCTGCTGCATTGGCCCTGGCGGCAAACGCTGGTCAGCCTGATCGAGCGCTTCAAGGAACACCGTCTGGGCCAGACCGCCGGCAGCCTGACCTTCACCACGCTGATCTCGCTGGTGCCGTTGCTGACCGTGACGCTGGCGCTGTTTACGGCCTTTCCGATCTTTTCGTCGTTCCAGATTGCTCTGGAGAAATATTTCCTCAAGAGCCTGATTCCCGACAATATCGCGCGGCCAGTGCTTGGCGCCTTGACCCAGTTCGCGGCCAAGGCAAACCGGCTGGGCAGCGTCGGCCTGGTGGTGCTTGGCATTACCGCGCTGGCCTTGATGCTGACGATCGACCGCACCTTGAACTCGATCTGGTGCGTGCAGCGCAGTCGCCCGATCGCCCAGCGTGTGCTGGTCTACTGGTCGGCGTTGACCCTCGGACCTTTGTTGCTTGGTGCCAGCCTGGCCTTGACCAGCTATGCGGTTTCTACCGGACAGGACCTGGTGGGTAGCCTGCCCCAAAGCATCTCGGCCTTGTTGAACCTGCTTGAGGTGGCCGTGATGGCGGCTGGCATGGCGGCGTTGTTTCACTATGTGCCCAACACCGATGTGCGCTGGCGCCATGCCTTGCTCGGTGGCAGCTTTGTCGCCCTGGCGTTTACTGCGGCCAAGAGCGGCCTGGCCTGGTATGTCAAACAGGTGCCGACTTTTTCGACGCTCTATGGCGCTTTCGCGACCTTGCCAATTTTTCTGGTCTGGCTCTACCTCGGTTGGACGATCGTGCTTATCGGCGCAGTCTTGGCTGCGAACGCGCCCAGCCTGGCGCAAGGCATCAGGCGTCGGCCTGCGGTGCCGGGCTTGGCCTTCGAGATGGCGATTGATCTGCTGCGCGAGCTGTGGCTGAGCCATCTGCGCGGGGAGGTCGGACTCAGCAGTCTTTCGCTGGCTGCGCGGCTGCGCGTCGACCCGCTGCAAATCGAACCGGTGATCGACGAATTGGTCGATATGGACTGGGTCGGCCGGCTCGAGGAAGCCGGCGCACAGCGCCTAGTGCTGCTCTGCGCGCCGCAACAAACGCCTCTTGAACCCTTGCTGCAGTCGATGCTGGCCAGTCGCAGCAAGGGACTGGCGGGGCTGTGGCAGCGCAGCGATTGGGAACAGCTGAAGCTGGCCGATCTGCTCGACCAACCGGCCCTGGGATAAAACGAAAATCGTTTCCGGCCCGGCGGCCCCTCGTTCGGTAAACCGGCAGGGCTGCGGTGCTGTTACTCAATCGCTGAGAGGTCGCGATCGCTGGACTCTATGGATGCACCACCACCAGCAGGGCGACGGCAATTTCTTCCTTTGAGGGATTGCGGATGGCATGCGGCGCATCTGCGGCGTAGCGGGCGGTGTCTCCGCTGTTGAGCAGTTTTTCACTGCCTTGGGCGCTGAGCAACAGGCTGCCGCTGTTGACGGTCAGATGTTCGCGCGAACCAGACTCATGGGCAGCCGATTCAATGGCTCCGCCGGGTTGTATCGTCAGTTCGTACCACTCGAACTGGCCGGCCAACTCGATCGGTCCGAGGATATGCATGCGGCACAAGCCGTCAGGGCTGCTCAGTGAAGGCATTCCATGGGTGCCCACCAGTTCGATGGACTTTGAACCGGCCTTGGCACCCCCGCCAAGCAGTTCCGAGAGTTCGACCCGCAACGCATTGGCGAGGCGCCAGACAACGGCAACCGTCGGATTGGCTTGGTTGCGCTCGATTTGCGACAACATCGATTTTGAAACGCCCGCACGGCGCGACAACTCGTCCAGTGACAGCGCTTGCGCCTGGCGCAGGGCCTGCAAGGCAGCGCCGACTCTGGGCGGTTCGGTCGCTGTTTGTGGGGATTTGGACATGCTTGACCTCGAAGATTAAATCCTTGATACTGGAAATACGTTCGATATATCGAATACACCAGGATATTGTGCACCCGGAGCGCCATGATGAAGCAAGCCAAAGATTTTTATGACCATCTGAGCGGTGAACTGCAGGCCATCCGGGACGCCGGACTGTACAAGACCGAGCGCAGCATTACCGGGCCGCAAGGTGCTTTGGTGCATCTCGAATCGGGTCGCGAATTGCTCAATCTCTGCGCCAACAACTATCTGGGGCTGTCGAGTCATCCGCAAGTCATCGCCGCAGCCCATGAGGCCTTGAGCAGCCATGGCTATGGCCTGTCCTCGGTGCGCTTCATCTGCGGCACGCAGGACCTGCACAAAACCCTCGAAGCGCGCTTGTCGGGTTTTCTCGGCACCGAGGACACGATCCTTTATGCGGCGGCCTTCGACGCCAACGGCGGCCTGTTCGAGCCGCTGCTGGGCGAAGAGGATGCGGTGATCAGCGACGAGCTGAACCATGCTTCGATCATCGACGGTATCCGCCTTTGCAAGGCGAAGCGCTACCGCTACAAGCATGACGATATGGCTGATCTGCAGCGCTGCCTGGAAGAAGCCCGGGATACCGGCGCCCGCTTCACGCTGGTTTTCACCGACGGCGTGTTCTCGATGGACGGCACGATCGCCAGGCTCGATCAGATCCGCGAAATCACCGACCGCTTCGGCGCGCTGCTTGGTATCGACGAATGCCATGCCAGCGGTTTTCTGGGCCGCACCGGCCGCGGCACCCACGAGTACCGCGGTGTTTTCGGCAAGATCGACATCATCACCGGCACCCTCGGCAAGGCGCTCGGCGGCGCTTCGGGCGGTTTCACCAGTGGCAGGCGCGAGGTGATCGAGTTGCTGCGGCAGCGCTCGAGACCCTATTTGTTCTCGAACACGGTGGCGCCGATGATCGTCGGCGCGTCGATCGCGGTGCTCGATCTGCTTGAGGGCAGCACGGCGCTGCGCGACAAGCTCGAGGTCAACACCGCCTGGTTCCGCCAGGCGATCCAGGCCGCCGGTTTCGAGATCAAGCCGGGTACCCATCCGATCGTGCCGATCATGGTGCATGACGCCAGGCTGGCCCAGGCCTTGAGCGCCAAGCTGCTCGAGCTCGGCGTCTATGCGGTCGGTTTTTTCTTTCCGGTTGTGCCCAAGGGCCAGGCGCGGATCCGCGTGCAGATCTCGGCCGGGCATGAACTGGCCCAGCTTGAACAGGCGGTGGCTGCATTTGCGCAAGCTGGGCGCGAATTGGGTTTGATCAAAGCGACCCCATGAAGATTCTCATCATTGGCGCCAACGGCCAGATCGGCACCGAGTTGGCGCAGGCGCTGGCGCTGCGCCATGGCCAGGCCAATATCATCAGCAGCGACCTGGCGCCGCAGGGTCGCTTGCCCGAGTTGACGCATGAAATGCTTGATGTCACCGATGCCGCCGCGCTGGCAACGGTGGTCAAACGCCATGGGATCAGGCAGATTTACCACCTGGCTGCGGCGCTATCGGCCACCGGTGAGCAGCATCCGATGTGGGCCTGGGATCTGAACATGAAAGGCCTGCTCAATGTGCTGGAACTGGCCCGGGTGGCAAAGCTCGAGCGGGTTTTCTGGCCCAGCTCGATCGCGGCCTTCGGCCCATCGACGCCGGCGCTCGACACGCCGCAGACCTGCGCAATGGACCCTGGCACGGTGTACGGCATTTCCAAACTGGCGGGCGAGCGCTGGTGCGCCTGGTATCACGCCAAGCATGGCGTCGATGTGCGCAGCCTGCGCTATCCGGGCTTGATCAGCTACAAGACCGCACCCGGCGGCGGCACCACCGATTACGCGGTCGAGATTTTCCACGCTGCGCTCAAGGACGGCCGTTACCGCTGTTTTCTGGAGGCCGGGCAGTCTCTGCCGATGATGTACATGCCCGACGCGTTGCGCGCCACGCTCGAGTTGATGGAAGCCCCAGCGGAAAAAATCAGGCAACGCGGCAGTTACAACCTCGCCGGTATCAGCTTCAACCCGGCCGAGATCGCAGCCGCGATTGCCGAGCGGATTCCAGGCTTCGAGATCAGCTATGCACCCGACTTCCGCCAGGCGATCGCCGCCAGTTGGCCAAAGCGTATCGATGACAGCGTGGCCCGCAACGACTGGGGCTGGCAGCCGCATTACGACTTGGCGGCGGTGGTGGCCGACATGTTGGGAAATTTGCGTAATTAATCTCTAGATAGTCAAAATGACGGAAATTGTTTGACGCGCCGGAAATTTTTTGAATCGGCTTATCATCAGCTCGATGATCAGAAAAGACCTCAGCGCGCGACGGAACACTGCAAATACGAGCGAGTCGACTGCGGCATGAAGCGTTCTTTGAGCTACTTGGCGAGGGCAATTTGCTGATGAATGCGGGACCTGCTAGCGTCAAACATCGAGGCATGATCACGCTGGCTATCATGTTGGCCACCATCATGCAGGCGCTTGATACGACGATCGCTATGGTCGCCTTGCCTCATATGCAGGGCAGCCTGCAAAGTTCCCAGGACCAGATCAGCTGGGTGCTGACCTCCTACATCGTCTCTGCAGCGATAGTCACGCCGATGACCGGTTGGCTTTGCGCAAGGCTGGGACGGCGGCAGGTGTTTCTGATCTCGGTGGTCGGTTTCACGCTGGCCTCTGCGCTTTGCGGCATGGCGGGGTCGCTGTGGCAGATTGTTGTGGCCCGCTTGCTCCAAGGCGTGTTTGGCGCCGCGCTGGTACCCCTGTCGCAGGCGGTGCTACTGGATATCAATCCGAAGGAGAAGGTGGGTCAGGCCATGGCGATCTGGGGGGCGGGCATCATGATCGGCCCCATTCTCGGACCTGTGCTCGGGGGCTGGCTCACCGAACAGGCTGATTGGCGCTGGGTCTTCTACATCAATTTGCCGATTGGGCTACTCGCGTTCTACGGTATCGCGCGCTACCTGCCCGAGACCAAACCTGCCGCGGCGAAGCTGGATCAGTTCGGCTTTGTGGCCTTGAGCCTGACTGTGGGTTTGCTGCAATTGTTTCTTGATCGCGGTGTGCAACTGGATTGGTTCAACTCGTCAGAGATCCGCATGGAAGCCACGGGCTGTGCGATTGCTTTGGCGTTTTTTATTGTCCACACCTGGACCTGTAGTGGCTCTTCATTTTTGAATCGAGCCCTGTTGAAAGACCGCAACTTTGTAACCGGCAGCTTGTTTGCCTTTGTCGTCGGCATGGTCCTGTATTCGACGATGTCCTTGCTGCCGATGTTGCTGCAAGGCGTACTTGCTTATCCGGTGGTTTTTACCGGCGAGGTGATGGCACCACGGGGTATTGGCACAATGCTGGCGATGTTGTTCTTCGGCAGGTTGGCGCAACGTGTCGACCTGCGCGTCATCATGGCGCTGGGCTTCTCACTCACGTCCTTGTCGCTTTACCAGATGACGCAAATGACGCTGGATATGGACAGCTCAACGATCATTCTGTCTGGTTTCATTCAAGGCCTCGGCATCGGCTTCACTTTCGTTCCGCTGAGTGCCGCTACTTTTTTTACCCTGGCTCCCGAACTTCGCAATGAAGGAACCCCAATCTACAGCCTGATGCGCAATATCGGCGGTAGTGTCGGCATCTCGATCGCGCAGGCCTTGCTGACACAAAGCACGGCGCGCGCTCATGCTGAACTTTCGATTGACCTCAATGCTTCAAATCCGATGCTTCAGACCTTGCCTGAGGCGCTGAGTGCTTACACGCCGACGGGCCTTGCGGCATTGAATTACGAAGTCACAAGGCAGGCAGAGATGATTGGCTATATCACCGACTTCCGCATGATGATGTGCCTGTCGCTGCTGGCTTTGCCCTTGTTATTGCTGATCCGAAGTGCCAAGAGCGCCTCATAGATCCCGAAAAATCCGACCACCAGCTTCGAAGCGAATGCCAGAAAAACCCGGATATTCTCAGTATCCCCAGCTTTGGTGAAGCAGCTCGGGCTTGGGCACTGCTAAGCTCAAGGCATGCGTGCTGTACTCCTGATCCTGTTTGGCCTGCTGGTCTTTTCGGATCATCTGCTGGCTCAGCCGGTTGATGATGATTCGTTCCGCTACCTCCTGGGCCTGGGTATCAACAACGGCCCGGAAGCGCCTGGGGCCTCGCACCGGAGCAACGGCGGCGGTCCTATCTGGGCCGTGCATTGGGGTAAATGGCGGCTCTCGACTTCGGGGGCTTCGGCCCTGATGGGTTTCGGCAATGTGACGGTAGGGCCGGGCAGCGGTGCCAGTCGCGATCTGCTACGCAACGAGAATTTTCGTCTCGGTTTCGGACTGCGTTTTGACAACGGCCGCAAGAGCGAAGACCTGGCGCTGACCGCCGGACTTCCTGATGTGCAGCGAACCCTGCTCGGGCGTCTTTACGCCAGCTACACCTTGTCGAAGGATTGGCAGGTTGCCGGTGCAATCAACCAGGACCTGCTTGGCAAAGGTGGTGGTCTGGTCTGGAACGCCGACCTCAGCCACCAGTTGTTTGCCTCAAAGACCAGCGCGTTCAGCGCCGGGATCGGAATTTCAGGCACCGATGGCCGCCATATGCGCAGCTATTTCGGCGTGCCGGTCGACTCCGCAGCAGCGCTGCGATTCGGTCGTGCTTATCTGCCCGATGCCGGGCTGCGCGATGCTGCGGTCGGTGTCAGCTACACCCGTGCGATCACGCCGCGCTGGGTTGGTTTCGCCAATCTCAGTGCTTCCAGACTACTCGGTCAGGCGGCAGACAGCCCCTTGACCCAGAACGCGACCGGTGTCAACTGGAGCTTGGGGCTGGCCTACCGGAATTGATCGGATCGACGATCAAGGGACCAGCGCCTCGCGAATCGCTTGCAGCAATTGATCGGGACGTTCGGCCATCAGGGAGTGCCCGCAATCCAGCGTGACGCTGCGGGACTGCAAGGCTTCGACCAAGGCCCGGGCTTGCTTGGGCGCGGTCATCTGGTCCAAGGCGCCCAGGATCAGACTGCTCTTGCATTTGACTCTGGCCGCAGCTGACATTGCGCCGGCATAGGCATCGCAGATCCGGAAATCATGTTCGAACAGGTTGACCCCTGTTTGCAGTTTCAGCATGCGGCGCTTCAAGGCGATTTCACCGCCCTGCATCCAGGCGCCGGGGCCGGGGTAGGAGGGCTTGCCGGCCCAACTGGCAAAGGAAAAGCCATTCACCATATTGATCGCCTGCAGAGGCTGGGTGCGTGCCATATCGAGCAAGGCGGGCGAGACCTTCATCGGGCAAGCTGTGGCGAGCAGGAACAGTTGGCTGGCCCGCTCTGGCGCCTGTGCGGCCGCCTCCAGGGCGATTAGCGAGCCCATGCTGTGACCGACCAACGCGGCCTGCTGCACGCCCGCCGCATCGAGCAGTTGCCAGATCCAGGCTCCCAGGTCCTCGACGCTCTCGAGCGGCAGCGAAACGCTGCGGCCATGGCCGGGCAGGTCGACCGCCAGCACAGCCCAGCCATGATGGGCAAACCAGCGCGCCAGCAAAGTCCAGACGCTGTGGTCATTCATCGCCCCATGGATGAAGACGATGCAGGGCAGGGCGGGGTCGAATTTTTTGCCACCGTTATAGGCATAAACGGTGCGGCCATTGAGTTGGATGTTCATCAAGACTCCAGCTTATCGGGAGGCGATCTTCAGCGCGCGCTTCAGATCGTCGATCAGGTCGTCGGCATCTTCGAGGCCGATCGACAGTCTGATCGTCCCGGCGCTGATGCCCGCCAGTTGCAGCGCCGCGTCGTCCATCCGGCTGTGCGTTGTGCTCGCCGGGTGGATCACCAGTGAACGGCAGTCACCGACATTGGCCAGATGCGAAAAAATCTTCAGCGCTTCAATGAAAACACGGCCCTGTTCGCGGCTGCCTTTCAGGTCGAAACTGAAGACTGATCCGCAACCGCGCGGCAGCAGTTTTTGCGCCAAGGCATGGTCATGATGGGTTGCCAGGCCGGGATAGCCCACGCTCAGCACGATGGGCTGTGCAGCGAGGAATTCGGCCACCTTCTGCGCGTTCTGTACATGGCGCTGCATGCGCAGCGGCAGCGTCTCGATGCCCTGCAGGATCAGCCAGGCGCTGTGCGGACTGAGGCAGGCGCCGAAGTCGCGCAGACCTTCGCGGCGCGCCCGCAGCAAAAAGGCACCGACGCTGCTTTCCTCGCTGAAAACCATGCCGTGGAAGCCCGCGTAGGGCTCGCAAAGTTCGGGGAACAAGCCGTGCTTGTCATGCGCCGCCTGCCAATCGAAGGCGCCGCTGTCGACCAGCACGCCGCCGACCACGGTGCCATGGCCAGAAAGGAATTTGGTCGCCGAGTGGTAGACCAGATCGGCGCCATGCTCGAACGGGCGCAGCAGATAGGGTGTCGTCAGCGTCGAATCGAGCAGCAGCGGCAGGCCGGCCTCATGCGCGATCGAGGCCACCTGCGGAATGTCGAGCAGGTCCATGCCGGGGTTACCCAAGGTTTCGCCAAACAGCAATTTCGTGTTCGGCCGGATCGCTGAGCGCCAGCCGTCGAGGTCGCCGGGGCGCACAAAGGTCGTCTGGATACCGAATCGCGCCAAGGTGTAATGCAGGAGATTGTGCGAACCGCCATAGAGCGCACTGGATGAAACGATATGTGAGCCTGCACCGGCCAATGTGGTGATCGCCAGATGCAGGGCCGCCTGTCCGCTGGCCGTGGCAATGGCGCCGATGCCACCTTCGAGCGCGGCGACCCGCTCCTCGAATACGGCCGTGGTCGGGTTGGAAATGCGCGAATAGACATGGCCGGCGCGCTCCATATTGAACAGCGAAGCGGCTTGTTCGGCGCTCTCGAACACGAACGATGTCGTCAGGTGCAGCGGCGTGACGCGGGCGCCAGTGGTCGGGTCAGGGCTGGCGCCGGCATGCAGCGCCAGCGTATCAAAACCAGGGTCTGAGTAGCCGGACATAGGCTCTTTCGAAAGTCTTGGGTGGCTTGATTGTGTGCTATGTTTCAACGCACAAGTCGCCCACAAAGGCGGCCCCGAAATTTTGAGGAGATGAACATGAAAGTCATCGATATCCTGCGCGTCAAGGGCGGCACTTTGTTCACCGTCTCGCCTGATGAGTACCTGTCGGTTGGTGTCACGACGATGGCCGATCAGGACATCGGCTCGCTGGTGGTGATGGCGCATGGCGAATTGGTCGGCATGCTGACGTTCCGCGAAGTGATTGAGGCGCTGGTCCGCAACGGCGGCAGCATTGGCAGCTTGCAGGTGCGTGGCGTGATGGACGACCATCCGCTGACCTGCACGCCCGGGACCGAAATGGACGAGGTGCGCCGCATGATGCTGGGGCGTCATGCGCGCTATATGCCGGTGCTCGATGGCAGCACCTTGATGGGCGTGATTTCCTTTTACGACGTAGCCAAAGCAGTGGTAGACGGCCAGGATTTCGAGAACCGGATGCTCAAGGCCTATATCCGCGACTGGCCGCTCGAAGACCAACCGGCTGACGGCGCGACGCCCGTGCCATAGCCGCCGGTAGAATCGGCGGCTCCAGCAATCACGGGTTCCCCATGTCAGGCAGCACTTTCGGCGAATTGTTCAGGGTCACCAATTTTGGCGAAAGCCATGGCCCGGCCATCGGTTGCGTGATTGATGGTTGCCCACCGGGGTTGACGCTGTCAGAGGCTGACATCCAGCCCGAACTGGATCGCCGGCGGCCCGGCACTTCGCGCCATGTCACGCAGCGCCAGGAGGCCGACATCGTCGAGATCCTCTCCGGCGTCTATGAAGGCCGAACCACCGGCACGCCGATCTGCCTGCTGATCAAGAATACCGACCAGCGCAGCCGCGATTACGGCAACCTGCTCGATACCTTCCGTCCCGGTCATGCTGATTACAGTTACTGGCGTAAATACGGTCTGCGCGACCCGCGCGGCGGCGGCCGGTCTTCAGCCCGTCTGACCGCGCCGATGGTTGGCGCCGGGGCTGTCGCCAAGCTTTGGTTGAAACAAAAATACGGCTGCGAATTCCGCGGTTGCATGACCCAGTTGGGCAATATCGAGATTCCTTTCGAGGGTTGGCAGCATGTGCCGGACAACCCGTTTTTTGCCGCCAATGTCAGCAAGGTCAACGAGCTCGAAGCCTATATGGATGGGCTGCGAAAGTCCGGCGATTCGGTCGGCGCGCGCATCCGGGTTGAGGCCGTCCATGTGCCCGCTGGCCTGGGCGAGCCCCTGTTTGACAAGCTCGACGCCGACATCGCCTATGCACTGATGGGCATCAATGCGGTCAAGGGCGTTGAGATCGGCGCCGGCTTCGGCGTGGTCGCGCAGCATGGCAGCGAACATGGCGATGAGTTGACGCCGCTGGGCTTTGCCAGCAACAACTCGGGCGGCATGCTGGGCGGCATCTCGACCGGGCAGGACATCGTTGCCTCGATCGCGATCACGCCGACCAGCTCGATCCGCAGCCCGAAGGCATCGATCAACCGCGCTGGAGAGCCGGCCATCGTCGAAACCTTTGGTCGCCATGACCCCTGCGTCGGCATCCGGGCCACGCCAATTGCCGAAGCGATGCTGGCCCTGGTGCTGATGGACCATGCCCTGCGGCAGCGTGCGCAATGCGGCGATGTGGAGTTGCCGATCGCCGCGATCGCCGCAGCAGCACCCTAGTGCCGGCTGATTCGAAGCGCTCACTGAGCGCCTGCGCGACGCTGTCATGCGTGTATTTCGCAGCCATCGGCGGCTTCAATCCTTACGCGCCGCTCTGGTACAAGGAACTCGGCCTGTCGGTGTTTGCGATCGGCATACTCGTCTCCTTGTCGAGTTGGACGCGTATCTTCGCGACCTATGCCTGGGGTGCGCTGGCTGACCATAGCGGGCAAAGGGTGCAGATCATTCGCTGGGCAGCGCTGGCCAGTTTTGTGGCAGGACTCGGATTTCTGGCGCCACCACATTTCGCGACCCTGGCGCTGGCGACCTTGCTGATGTTTTTGTTCAACGCAGCGATCGTGCCGCTGACCGAGACCGTGGTCGCAGCACATTTGATCAGCGAAGACGGCGAAATGGATGCCAAGCGCTACGGTCGGGTGAGGGTCTGGGGCTCGATCGGCTTCTTGCTGACCGTCGTGCTGGCCGGTGGGTGGTTCCAGCATGCCGGCATGCAGGCCTTTGCCTTCACCATCATCGCCTTGCTGGCGCTGGTGGTCTGGGCCGCTTGGCGCTTGCCGGTTCAATCCAGTCAGTTGCTGGTCAAGGCGGATGCGGAACAGGCGCAACTCTCGATTGCCGCGGTGCTCGGCAGGCCAGAGGTGCGCTGGTTCTTTGTCAGTGTTTTTCTGACTGTCCTGGCGCATTCTTCGCTCTATGCCTTCTTCAGCCTCTATCTCGACGCGCTGGGTTTTGGCAAGCAGGTCGTCGGCATGCTCTGGGCTGTGTCGATCCTGGTCGAGATCATCTGGTTTGCGTTTCAGGGCCGCTTGCTCGAGCGCGGCACGCTGCACCATTGGCTGATCGGCGCGGCCTTGTTGACGGCATTGCGCTTCGCCATGATCGTTGGCGGCGGCGCCAGCCTGCTGATACTGGTGCTGGCGCAGTGCCTGCATGCGATCACCTTCGCGGCTCAGCACACTGCCTGCATTGCCCTGATCACACGCTACTTCCCCGGGCGTTTGCGCGGACGCGGCCAGGCCTTGTATTCGGTGCTGGGCTACGGACTGTCCGGCGTAGTCGGCAGCATCGGCGGGGGCTGGTTGGTGGCGAGCCTGGGTTATCAGGCCTTGTTTGTTGCGGCCATCGTCGCGGCCCTGGCTTCGGCCTTTTGTGCCTGGCAAAGCCGGCGTCTGGATCCAGCATCTTGCTCATGAAATAAAGCGGTTTTTCGATCTACCGCTGGCGGCCGATCAATGCGGCTTGCAGTTCAAGCGCTGAAATCGGCATTTCGTCGCAACGCCAGGGTCAAGGGTTTGCACGATCCTTACACTCTGGTCAGTTTCAATTGAAGAAGAATGGAGTCTTGCATGCGCAAGCAATGGTTGCTCGGTGGCATTGCCGCTGTCTTGCTGGCGGCAGGCGCTATCGGCGCGGTGAAAGTCCTTGCCAGTCGGGGTGACAAGCCAGGCGACAAGCCGCCGGCCATGCTGGAATTTTTGTCGACCGAAGTAATCATGCCGATCCTTGTCAGCATGCCCGGCCAGATTGAATTTTCGGGACCACTGGTGGCACCGGGCACCGTGATCGTGCGCGCCAAGTCAGCCGCTACGCTGTTGAGCCTGAGCGTTCAGGAAGGCAGCCGGGTCAAGGCAGGCCAGTCGCTTGGTCAGGTCGACATGGAAGAGTTGCGCTACCGGATTGCCGAACGCAGCGCGGGCGTGGCTGCCGCCCAGGCCCAGATGCAGCAGGCCGAGCGCCAGTTCAAGGCCAGCCAGGGTCTGGCTGAACAGAACTTCATCGCTTCGACTGCCCTCGATACAGTGCGCGCCAGCCTTGAAGCGGCGCGCGGCCAGTTGCTTGCCGCCCAGGCCCAATGGGACAGTGCCCAGGTGACGCTGCGGCAGGCGGCGCTGGTCGCGCCGATCAGCGGCGTCGTTTCGAAGCGCCATGCATTGCCGGGCGAAAAGCTGGCGCCGGAGCAGCAAATTCTCAGCATCGTTGATTTGAGCCGGCTTGAACTGGCCGGCCTGGTCGGCACCCATGAAGTCAGCCGCTTGCAGGCAGGTATGGTGGTGCAGGTGCAAGTCGAAGGCGCTTTGACCGAAGTCGAGGCTCGGATCAGCCGCATCGCGCCGGCTGCCGAACCGGGCACGCGTTCGATCGGCGTCACGCTTGAGTTGTCGAATCCGAATGAGCAATTCCGTGCCGGTCAATATGCTTCGGCGAAGGTCTTGTTGCCCGACTCGACGCAGCGCATGACCTTGCCAGAGTCCGCGGTCAACACTATTTCAGGCCAGTCGCAGGTCTGGTTGATCGAAAACGGTGCCTTGCTACGCCGCATCATCAGCACCGGAAGACGTGATCAACGCGAAGGCCGGATCGAGGTGCTGCGCGGCCTGACGGAGAAGGACCAGGTGCTCGCAGCGCGCTTTGACAATTTGCGCGAAGGTGCCAAGGCCCTGGTGCTGGCCAAGGCCAAGAGCTGAACCGGCACCAAGACCATGTGGATCACCAAAGTTTCAATCCAGAACCCGGTCTTTGCGACGATGGTGATGGTGGCATTGTGCGTACTGGGGATGTTCTCCTACGCCAGACTGGGCGTCGAGCAGATGCCCGATATTTCGATGCCGGGGGCCTGGATCGATGTTCGCTACCCCGGCGCTTCGCCCGATGCAGTCGAGCGCGAGGTGGCCAAGCCGCTTGAAGAAGCGATCAACACGATCTCGGGCGTCGATCGGATCCAGTCGCGCAGCTTCGAGGGCCGCGCCCAGGCCAGCGTCGAGTTCAGCCTCAATACCGACATGAGCCGGGCGATGCAGGATTTGCGCGACCGCGTGGCTGCGGCCCAAGCGGCATTTCCGAAGGATGTGAAAGCGCCGACCGTTTCGCGCTTTCAAGGCGACAACGCCCAGCCGGTGATCGTGATGGCCTTGATGAGCAAGACAAGGCCAGCGCGCGAGTTGTCGATGTTGGGCGAATTGGTCATTGCCAAGCGACTCGGCCGTGTCGAGGGCGTGGCCAAGGTCGACGTCGGTGGCATCGTGTCGCGCGAGGTACGCATCGATCTTGACCCTTTGAGGCTACGAGCCTATGGCGTGACACCGGCTGAAATCGCCACGGCGCTGCGTGAAGCCAACAGCGACCAACCGGTGGGACTGCTTTCGGATCAAAGCAATGATGCGATCCTGCGCGTCGAAGGTCGTGTCAAAGATCCGAAACAGTTTGCCAACATGGTCGTGGCCAGACGCGGCAATCTGGTGCTGACCTTGAGCGATTTGGGGCAATTGGTCGAACGCGAGCGCGAACCCGACAGCATCGCCCGCATCAATGGTGCGCCGGCCATCACCTTCAATATTTTCAAGCAGCAGGACGCCAACATCGTCGCCACCGGTGATGCGGTCAAGGATGCCATGGAGGAATTGAGAAAATCGCTGCCAGAAGGCGTCGAGCTGAACCTGATCTACGCCAACAGCGACTGGGTGAAAGGCTCGCTGACCGGCCTCAAGCACACGTTAATCGAAGGCGCTTTGCTGACGATCGCGATCGTCTTCCTGTTCCTGCATAGCTGGCGTTCGACCATCATCACCGGGTTGACCTTGCCGATTTCGGTGATTTCGAGCTTCATCGCGGTGCAAGCCTTCGGCTTCACCTTGAACTTCATGACGATGATGGCGCTGAGCCTGTGCATCGGCCTGCTGATCGACGACGCGATCGTCGTGCGCGAAAACATCGTGCGCCACCTCAGCATGGGCAAGAACCATCACCGGGCGGCATTCGAAGGCACCAACGAGATCGGACTGGCCGTCATGGCCACGACTTTTGCGATTTGTGCGGTCTTCGTGCCGGTAGCCTTCATGAGCGGCATCATCGGCAAGTTCTTCTACCCCTTCGGTATCACCGTGGCGGTGGCGGTGCTGGTCAGTCTGTTCGTCAGCTTCACGCTCGACCCGATGCTGTCGTCGGTCTGGAAGGATCCGCCGAACGACCGGTTGCGCCATTTGCCGCTGCTTGGTTCGATGATGCGCGGCACTGACCGCTTGATGGATTGGCTGCATCTGCTCTATGAGCGCTTGATTCATTGGGCATTTTCGAGTAGACGCTACCGCTTGTTTGTGCTGCCGGTCTGGGCCCGGCCGTTCGACGCACAAGGCCGCTGCGACCGCAGTCAGCCACGCCGGTTTCGAATGGCTACGCTGACGCCACGCGGCCTCGTGCTGGCCGCTGGCTTGGCGAGCTTTGTGCTGGCGATCGGGCTGATGCCCTTGGTCGGCAGTGAATTCATACCGCAAACCGACCAGGGCTTCACCCAGGTCAACCTGCGCATGCCGGTCGCATCGAGCCTCGATCGCAGCAATGCCAAGGTGCTGCAGGTCGAAGAGATCCTCAGCCATTTCCCTGAAATCAAGAACGTCTCAACGGTGGTCGGCAGCAGCGGCGAGGGGCTGTCAACCGGCAGGAATCAGGCGGCCTTGAATATTTCGCTGCAAGATCGCAGCCAGCGTCAACGCAGCCAGAAGCAGGTCGAGGACGCGATCCGCGCCGACATCGCCAAGATTCCCGGCGTCGAGGTCAGCGTTGGTTTCGATCGACCGATCTGGGTCACGATCCTTGGCAACGACCCTGAGGCGCTGACTCTGGTGACGAATGAGTTCGCAGCCAAGCTGAAGCTGATCCGCGGGGCAGTCGATGTCGATTCGACCGTCAAGCCCGGCCTGCCGGCCTATGCCGTGCGCCTGAAGGAGTCTGCGATTCGAGAACTGGGCTTGACTGCGCCGCAACTGGCGGCTTCGCTGCGCAGCTATGTCAATGGCGAGGTGGCGACTTACTGGACCACGCCGGACGGCAATCAGGTCGAAGTGCTGTTGAGACTGCCGCGCGAGCAGCGTCAACGCATCGATCAGATGCTCAAACTGCCGGTCGCCTTCGCCAAGGATGGCTCGCCGATCGCGCTTGATCAAGTCGCGACGATCGAGGCGGTCTTCAACCCGGAAGTGATACGGCGCCAGAATCTGCAGCGGCGCGAGGCGGTCTATGGTGGGGTGCAGGGCCGGCCTTCGGGCGATGTCAACGATGAGGTACAAAAGCTGATCAAGTCGACGCAATTGCCGCCGGGCATCAGTTTCAACGTCGACGGCGCCGGCAAGCAGCAGGCGGAGGCCTTCAAGGGCTTGGTCGGCGCCATGGGGTTGGCGGTGATCTTCATCTACATCGTGCTGGCGAGCCAGTTCGGCAGCTTTTTGCAGCCGATCGCGATCATGGCCTCGCTGCCGCTGGCCCTGATCGGTGTGATGTTGTCCTTGCTGCTGTGGCGCTCGACGCTGAACGTCTTTTCGATGATCGGCCTGGTGATGTTGATGGGTCTGGTGACCAAAAACGCGATCTTGCTGGTCGACTTCGCCAACCAGGCGCGCAAGGCCGGCGCCACCGTGCCCGAAGCGCTGCTGCAAGCCGGACTGATCCGCATGCGGCCGATCATCATGACGACTTCAGCGATGGTTTTCGGCATGTTGCCGATGGCGATTGCCTTGAACGATGGCGGCGAAATCCAGGCGCCGATGGGGCGCGCCATCATCGGCGGTGTGATGACCTCGACCTTGTTGACCCTGCTGGTCGTACCGGTGCTGTATTCATACCTGGTGCGAGACCCCAAACCTGCGCTCGCCATGGCAGAGCAGGCCGGGGACTGACCCCTTGCGGGGCTGTTCGGCCGAAACTCAGGCACAAGTTTGGCTCGCTCGAGGCCGCTTGAATCAAGCGCCTCCAGCGCCTGCGATCGATCTGTAAGTGTATTCACTTAAATCCAAAGTGTTGACTGTTTGGGGGGCAGATGCTACCTTGGGTCCAGTCGCAATCAACTGAGAACTGCTCGATGCGCAGCACCCGAGGCTGGTCTTATGATCGATCCATCGATTCGATTCGATTTCAGGCCGGGCCGGGCACAAGCTTTGCCTGCCCTGCAGATCCTTCCAGGCGTGAATCATGGAGAGACTATGTTCAAGAAATCATTGATCGTCGGCCTGTTGTTGTCGATCTTGATCGGCATCGAACCCGTCCTTGCCCAAGCCCCTGCACCCTATGAGGTGACACCGCAATTGATCGCGGCGGCGGTCAAGGAAGCCAAAGTCGTGTTCTATGCGTCCACCGACGTGCTGGTCTCGGAAAAGGTGGCGAGCGCCTTCGAGGCGAAATATCCCGGCATCAAGGTGCAGGTCGAACGCGCTGGCGCTGAACGCTTGTTCCAGCGCATCAATCAGGAATATGGCAGCAAGATCTACATCGTCGATGTGATCGAAACAGCGGACGCTGTCAACTTTCTCTACTTCAAGCGCAAGGGTTGGTTGCAAGCGGCGGTACCGGCCGATGTCGCCAAATTTTGGCCTAGCAGCGAGAAAGACGCCGACGGGCAATATGCCGCCTACCGGGCGCATCTGTCGGTGATCGCCTACAACAGCAAATTGCTGAAGAAGGAAGATGCGCCGAAGAGCCATGCGGATCTGCTCGATTCCAAATGGGCCGGCAAGATGGTCAAGGCGCATCCCGGCTACAGCGGCACGATCCTGACCGGCACCTATGCGCTGAGCCAGACCCTGGGCTGGGATTATTTTGAAAAGCTCGGCAAACAACGAGTTTTGCAGGTCCAGTCGTCGACCGAACCGCCGAAAAAACTCGCCTTGGGCGAGCGCCAGGTCATGACCGACGGCAATGAATACAACGTCTTCATGCTGAAGGAATCGGGTGTTCCGGTCGAGCCGGTCTACGCTTCGGAAGGCACCCCGCTGGTGGTCGGCAATGCCGCGCTGTTGAAGAACGCCGCCCATCCGAACGCCGGCAAGTTGTTCTATTCCTTCTTGTTCAGCAAGGAAGCCCAGCAAATCGGCAGCGATTTTGGCGGCCTGCGTTCCTTCCATCCCGAGGTCAAGGAGAAGGAAAGCCGCATGCCTCTGTCCAAAATCAAGCTGTTGAAAACTGATCCGCAGGCGCTCGATAAGCAGATCGAAACCATCAAGAAGAACTACGAGATTTATTTCGGGACATGAATCTGGCCCAAAGTTTTTCGACCGTGATGCAAAGGTCGCTGCGGATCGACCTGTTCCGACCGGTATTTTTTGTGCTGGTCCTGGTGCTGTCAGTGCTGGCAATTTTTCCGCTCTACTGGCTGTTTCTCTACAGCATCAGCGATGCGGAGGGTGCGTTTACCTTGGCCAATTTCGAGGCCTTGGTGACCAACATCACTTTGCGCCGACCTTTCCTGCTGGCCGTGGGCATGGCCATGGCGGTTGGCCTGGTGTCCTGCCTGATTGCCACGCCGCTGGCCTGGTTGGTTTCGCGCTCCGACTTGCCAGGGCGACGTTGGGTGAGGGCGCTGGTGACCGCCTCATTCGTTACGCCGCCATTTCTCGGTGCGATTGCCTGGGAGATCCTGGCAGCTCCCAACAGCGGCTTGATCAATGTGGCCTATCGCTATCTGAGTGACGCTCCGATGGACAGCTATCTGGTCAACGTTTACACCTTCTACGGCCTGGTGTTTGCGATTGCTTGCTATACCTTTCCCTATGTCTTTACCCTGGTCGCCAACGGGCTCGACCGGGTGCCGTCCGACCTTGAGGACGCTTCGGCAATCCTGGGCGCCGGCAATTCGACGACGCTGCGTCGCATCACGATTCCGCTGGTGCTGCCGGCCATGCTCGCCGGTTCATTGATCGCCATCCTGCAGGCCTTGACGATGTTCGGGTCGCCGGCGATTCTGGCGTTGCCGGCAGGTTTCCATGTGATCACGACGAAGATCTGGAGTCTGTTTCAATATCCGCCCAAGCCCGGGCTGGCAGCTGCCGCATCCCTGCCTCTGCTGCTGATCACGGCCTTGCTGCTGCAGGGCAAGAGCTGGATGCTGGGTCGCAAGGGTTTCACCGTGCTCGGCGGCAAAAGCGGCGAAGCCAAGCTGGCCAAGCTCGGGCAATGGAAGGTTCCGGCGCTGGCTTTCGTCCTGGTCGTCATGTCATTGACGGTGCTGCTGCCTTATGCCGCATTGCTGAAGACGGCCTTGACAAAGAATGTCTCGGAGCCGCTGAGCTGGGCTACGTTGACCTTGCATAACTTCAGGTTTGTGTTTTTCGAGTTTTCGGCCACCCAACTGGCGATGCGCAATACCTTTGTGCTCGGTTTCCTGACCGCGAGCATTGGCACCGTGATTTCGCTGCTGACCGCCTATATGGTGGCGCGCAACACCGTGGCCGGCTCCAAGCTGCTCGGCTTTCTTGCCACCGCGCCGATCGCGATTCCCGGCATCGTGCTCGGTGTCGGCCTGTTTCTGACCTATTCGCATCCCGAGTTGATGCTTTATGGCACTTTGTGGATTCTTCTGATCGCCTTTTTGACGATCGAGATGCCGGCCGGCTACCAGCAGATGTCTTCGGCATTTCACGGCATTCATGCCGAACTCGAAGACGCCAGCCGCATCCTCGGTGCCAGCCGGCTCAAGACCCTGCGACTGATCACCGCGCCCTTGCTGCGCACCAGCGTGATCGCTACCTGGTGTTTCATCTTCATCGGCACGATCAGGGAACTTTCAGCGGCCATCCTGCTGACCACAGCCAACACCAAGCTGGTTTCAGTGATCATTTACGACCTGAATGAGAGCGGCGATCTGGGCGCTATTTCGGTGCTCGGCCTGACGCTGCTGGCGGTGACCTTCACGGTGGTATTTCTGGCCAATCGACTGCCTCTGCTTGGTGGGCAGCGGCTGCCAACGTCCTGACGACTTGCCATCCAGAGCGCAAGCAAATTTATCTCAAGGACAACAGCAATGCCTTTTCTGGAATTGACCGGTTTATCCAAACGCTTTGGCGCGCTGACCGTCGTCAACGACATATCGTTGACGATCGAAAAAGGGCAACTGGTTTGTCTGCTGGGGCCATCGGGCTGCGGCAAGACTACCACCTTGCGCTTGATCGCCGGTTTTCTTGAGCCCGATGGTGGCGAGATCAAGGTCGGAGGACGCAGCATTTCGACGCCGCAGCGCAGCCTGCCGCCCGAGAAGCGAAACATGTCGATGATCTTCCAGAGCTATGCGCTCTGGCCGCATATGACAGTGTTCGAAAACGTCGCTTATGGGCTGCGTTTGCGCAGCCTGCCAAAAACCGAAATTCAGCAACGGGTCGATACCATCCTGGCGGCGACCAAACTTGATCAGTTGGCGCAGCGTTACCCGGGGAATCTCTCGGGCGGCCAGCAACAGCGGGTGTCGCTGGCCCGCGCGCTGGTGATCGAGCCCGAAATCCTTTTGCTCGACGAGCCCTTGTCCAACCTAGACGCCAATCTGCGCGAAGAGATGCGTTACGAAATCCGCAGGCTGCATGACAAATACCGCTACACCACCGTCTATGTGACCCACGACCAGTCCGAGGCGATGACCACCTCCGACATCATCGTCGTGATGAACCAGGGCGTGATCGAACAGGCGGGTTCGCCCGAGGATATTTACCAGCGGCCCTTGACCGAATTCGTGGCCCGTTTCATCGGTTCGGCGAATGTTTTCAAAGGCCGTTGGGACGGCCGCGACATTGTCGACTGCGGCAACGGTCTGGTCTTGCGCTGCGGTTCGGGAGACTTTGCGCCCCAGGGCGACAGCGCCGTATCGATCCGCCATCACGACATCCGCATCGCGCTGAGTCCACCCGACCAAGGCGCGCCGAATTGGATCGCCGGCCTGGTCGCGCGGCAAGTCTATCTGGGGCCGCATCGCGACTATCTGGTCAACCTGGCCGGCGGGGAGACGGTCCGCGTCATCACCCCGGTCGATGCCATGTTCGAAGCGGGCAGCAGCGTCTGGCTGCATTTCCCGCCTGAGCATTGCCGCGCGCTGGCCCGCTGACATCCGTATCAACCCTGCAGCCCTTCGCGGCTCGATTGAAGGAAGACCATGACTGCAACTACCCATCTGACCCGTTATCTTGCCGAATTCATCCAGGACGCCAAACCCGCCGATTTGTCGGCCGAGGTCACCGCGCTGGGCAAGAAGTCGATTCTCGACGGCCTCGGCCTGGCGCTTTCCGGCGGTGCGACCCAATGCGGTGAACTGGTGCATCTGCACCTGTCCGAACTCAACCTGGGGCAGGGCGCCGCAACGGTGATCGGAACCCGGCTGAAGGTCGCTCCGCGCTTTGCCGCTTTTGCCAACGGGGTCGCGATCCATGCCGACGACTACGACGATACCCAATTGGCGGTGGCCACCGACCGGGTCTACGGTCTGCTGACCCATCCGACGGCACCCGCCTTGCCGGCCGCGTTGGCGATGGGCGAACAAATGCAGGCGAGCGGCGAAGCAGTGATGTTGGCCTACCACCTGGGAGTCGAGATCGAGTGCAAGATCGCTGAGGCGATCAACCCGCGCCATTACCAGACCGGTTTCCACACCACCGGATCCTGCGGCACTTTCGCGGCCGCCGCCGCCAGCGCAAAACTGCTCGGGCTCGACGCTGCCACCATCGCCCGCGCACTATCGATTGCCGGCAGCCAGTCGGCCGGATTGCGCGAGAACTTCGGCACCATGACCAAGCCCTTCCATGCCGGCAGGTCGTCCGAAAGCGGCGTCACCGCCGCCCAGTTCGCCTCTTATGGTTGGACCGCAACCGACCAGATCCTCGAAGCGCCGCGCGGCTTCTTCAGCGCCGCGGGCGGTGGCTATGACGCCGCCTCGATTGCCGGCAAGCTCGGTGCGCCCTGGACGATCGCCTCGCCCGGTGTCTCGATCAAACCCCATCCGTCGGGCTCATTGACCCATCCGGGCATGACCGAAATGCTGCGGCTGATCCGCGCCCACAAGATCCAAGCCAGCGATGTCGTCCGGGTCCGCGTCGGCACCAACCACAATATGCCCAACGCGCTGATCCACCATCGGCCGAGCAATGAGTTGCAGGCCAAGTTCTCGATGGAATTCTGCATGGCTATCCTGCTGCTCGAAGGGCGGGCGGGACTCGGTGAATTTACCGACGAAGTGGTGCTGCGCCCTGATGTCAGGGCGATGATCGAAAAAGTCGATTTTGTCGTCGATGCCGACGCCGAAGCGGCCGGTTATCACAAAATGACAACGCTGATCGACATCGAACTTGCAGACGGAACCAAGCTCTCCGGCCGTTCCGATTTCGGCAAAGGCAGCCCGGCTGACCCGATGAGTTATGAGGAAGTTGCCAACAAGTTCTTAGAGAACGCCGACTATGCCAAGTTCCCGACCCACCAGGCCAAGGCGGTGGTCGAGATGGTGCGTGATTTCGAGCATCTGCCACGAATCAACGGTTTGATGGCCGCCTTGACAAGGTCTGCAGCATGAAGCCGGCCGCATTGAATGAACTGCCGGTGGTCGGGCTGATGCTCGGTGACATGACCGGCATCGGGCCGGAAATTTGCGCCCGATTGCTGGATTCGAAGGTCTTGAATGAGGTCGCCCGGATCGCAGTGGTTGGCGACGTCCGGGTGTTTGAGCTTGGCTGCAAGGACGCCGGGGTCCAACCGGCCTGGCGCAGTCATCAGCAACTGGCCGACATCGACTGGTCCGATCCGGCGATCGCCGTCGTCGATCTGGGCAATATCGACCCCGAACTGATCCCGCGCGGCGAGATGTCGGCCCTGTCCGGCCGCCTGACCGGTGACACCCTGAAGCATATGATTGATCTGGCCGGCGCGGGCGAACTCGACGCGATCTGCTTTGCCTCGCTGAACAAAGCCGCCTTGCACCTGGGCGGCTGGAAATACCATGACGAGCACCAGATGTTCGCGGCCTTGACCGGACAAAAAGGCTTCTTCGGCGAAATGAATGTGATCAAGGAATTCGCCACTTTCCGGGTCACTTCGCATATCTCGCTGCGCCAGGCCATCGACCTGATCTCGCCCGAGCGTATCGCGCTGGCCGTCGGCCTGGCCCACAACACCTTGCGTGCCAACGGGGTTGAAAATCCCCGCATTGCGGTCGCGGCGCTCAATCCGCATTGCGGCGAAGGCGGTCTGTTCGGCGACGAGGAAATCACCATCATCAGGCCCGCGGTTGAAAAACTGCAGGCTCAAGGCATCAACTGCAGTGGCCCGGTCTCGTCCGACACGATCTTTTTGAAGGCTTTGAAGGGCGAATACGATGGCGTGGTGATGATGTACCACGACCAGGGCCAGATCGCGACCAAACTGCTTGGCTTCAACAAGGGCGTCACCGTGACCGCCGGGCTCAGCGCCATTTTTACGACGCCGGCGCACGGCACGGCTTTCGACATCGTCGGTCAGGGCAAGGCCGACACCGGCGCGCTTGAACAAGCGCTGCGTATCGCGGGCCGCATGGCTGTGGCCAAGAAGTCCTTGGTTCGACAGTGAACTGTGAAGCATTAATCAAGAATATTTTTTCTAGGATTTGGCAATATATGCAGATTGATGTGCTTTGTGCGTTAAAATTAAATTAACTTTGTTGGAGCAGTCACCGACTTCGTTTCGAGCTGACTGGGCTTTGGTCAAAAGATTGTGGCGATGCCTCGTTGGGTACGGTCTTGCTTTGCAGTCGATGGATTTGCTTTGCATGGGAATTGCTGCAAATCAAGCGGAATTGCGGGTTCAAGACGAATGATCGCTTCAGATTTGAATCGTGCAGTTGATCTGGCATGGAAATATATGGGCACCCTCTGTATGAAAGATCTAACATTCCGGACAATTTTTTGCTTGTAAGTTCGGTTTGATCGTGGGATTGTTGATTTTCAATGTACTATTGAATAATGTTTTGGCGTGTCATCGATTGCAGTGATTGGGCCGCGGACATGAGTGCAACTTGTCTGCGTGTGATACGGATCTGAATGTACTGATCACTGCGGACTTGAAGTGCAAACGGATGGTGATGCAAACAATCGTGTTTGGGGATGGTGGAGCAGATAACTTCACGCTAATCTTGTTTTTTTATTGAATGAACGAAGGATAAATCATGACAATATCAAGTAAATTCAGTCGCAATATTCTGGCGCTTGCGTTCGCTGCAAGCTTGGTTGCTTGCGGCGGCGGTGCCGGTAGCGCCGTTCCAGGCGCGGTCTTGAAGGGTATCGCAGCCACCGGTGCAGCGATGGCCAATGCGACTGTGACCGTGACTTGCCAGCCGATTTCAGGCACCGCAAATGTCGTGACAACCAGTACAACTGATTCGAATGGTGCTTACGTCGTCACTGCGACGAATGGCAAGCCACCTTGCATCGTCTCTGCTGTCAGGACAGTCGGAACCGTCGTGACGACTTTGACTTCGATCGCATTGACCGAAGGCACTGTGAACATCAATCCGATCACCAATCTTCTGGTGCAAGGACTGTTGGTTGGCAAAAATGCACCTAACGTGGCAAGTTTGTTGTTGCCGGCATATGCGCCGACAACGAATGACGTTGCCGTCGCACAAACTGCTGTAATCGGTGAGGTGAACAAGGCCTTGGTTGCAGCTGGATTGCCTACGATTGTTGCAGGTACCGATCTTATTGGAGGCGGATTCACGGTAGGCAGTGCTGCCGACAAGGCCTTGGATAATCTGGTGGTGATCAAAGCCATCACAGCGACCGGAGACGCTTCCCCGGCGCTGAAAGCTGCTGCTGTTGCCGCCGTTGATGTGGCAGTGCCGACGAATCCGGGTACGCCAACTGGCGGAACTGGCGGAACTGGTGGCGGTTGAGTCTTCGCTGACTTGGCGCTAACGTGTCACCAAAAAACGGAGGCCTGGCCTCCGTTTTTTTGCTTGCCACTCCGGAAATTACTTGAAATCTTTTTTCATGCCTAAGCAAGCTTTCTGGCCGCTCTGGGTTGCTGCAGTGTTTGCCATGCCAGCCGCAGCGCAACTGGCCCCGGGCGGATTCACCAGCGCCATCAATACCCCGAATGCCGATGTGGTGCCCAACGGGGCCGCGGCTGCAGCGTTGACCAATAACAATCCGGAAATGACCCGCGCTAATCCAGGAATTGGTGCCTTCGGGTCGATCAATGCCGGCTTCGGACTGCTGCCTGGCCTAGAACTGGGGTCGAGACTGGCGTTTGAGGGTGACTTGCAATGTGACGCATGGACTCCCCCATGCCCTGGAAGTGTGCGTGATTTGTCTGTGAGTGCGAAATACCAGTTGCCTTTGCGCTTGCCTGGCAATACGAGAATTGCTTTCGGCGCCATCGACTTTGGCGGCTTGGCCGCGATATTCAAGAGCTACTACGGCGTTGCGACCAGCAGCTTTGGTGCATTGGACCTGAGCCTGGGCTATGCCAAAAGGCCTGCCGCCAACTACTTTGCTAAGCCGTTGAATGGCGTCTTCGGCAGCGGTCAACTGCTGCTGAGCGAGCGCTGGAAATTGCTGGCTGACTATGATGGCCGTGAATGGCGGGGCGGGGCGCGTTATGCCTTGCCGCTGACGACGAGTCTTGATTTCGAGGCCAGTGCCAGCCGCAAGTTCACGCACCGCAGTGACCAACAGGCTTGGCAGCTCAGTGGCGGCCTGGTTTATTACTTTGACCGGCAGGCCAGGGCCAGCGGCAGCGGCAAGTCCGTCGTCTCGGCTCCGGTTTCGGCCTTGAATTATTCAGCTGCATCGCCAATCATCAAGGCCACTGCGCCGATCGAGGTGCAGCCCTTGGCGCCAGCGCAACCTGCAGCCGTTGCACAGGCGTTGCGACAAGACTTGGCAAGCCCCAAGAGCGCCGAAATCCGGGCTGAGCAGCTGGCGGCCCAATTGAGGAAACAGGGTTTCTCATCAATTTCCATTGGTTTTGACAATGAGAGCGGCTGGGTTGTCCAGGCTGAACCGCTGGCCTGGCGAAAGAACCGGCTCGATGCCTTGGGCGTGGCCTTGGCAAGCTGGCGCAAGGTGACGCTGCCTGACGAAAGCCTGCGACTGGCCTTGACCTATCTGCAGGACCCGGTTTTGACCGTCAAAACCAATAATTATTGCCTCGAGAAATTCCTTGCCGGAGCTTCTTGGTGCGATGGCTATCAGGCGCTGACGCTGGCTGATGGCCGGGACGCGCGGGCACCGAAACAAGGCTGGTTGATTGCACCCAAAGCATTCTGGGAAGCCATCAGACCTCAGCTCGAGGTCGGTCTGGCCTTGAGCCAGCGCGTTGGCACCGAATATGGCTTGTATGACTATTCACTCGGGCTTGATCTGGGCTGGGAATTGCCGCTGGCAAAAGGCCTGTTATGGCAAGGTCAGGCAACGGCCCTGCCGTTTTCGCAGACCGCTGATTTCCAGAAACAGGCCATCTTTGGGGACCAGCGCATCCGCAATCGCGTCGAGAACAGCCATCTGTCCTACCAGCGGCAACTGCCGCTGGGGATCTGGGCACAGGCCAGTGTCGGCTATGTTCAGCATAGCGATCACGGGGGACAAATCGATCTGGCTTGGCTGAGCCCGGGAGGGCGTCTGCGACTGAGCAGTATGAGCGGCTATTACCAGGCCGACAACACGCGTGGCTTTACCCTGGATACCATCATTCACAAGACCGGCTTGGCTTCGGCGCGCTACAGCATGATCGAAGGGCAATGGTTTCTGGAAGCCCAAGCGGGCCAGTTCTACAACTGGGACCGCGGCGTCAGACTGACAAGCCAGCATTGGTTCGGTGACTACCGCCTCAGCTTGAATTATCGAAATACCGAGGCCCTCAAGCCTTTCCCCCTGCCCAGGAGTAAGTTTGCCGGCTTCGAGTTGGCAATTCCCTTCGGACCGAAAGCATCTACATCCATCGGACCAGGGACAGTACGGGGTCGAGATCAATGGGCTTACGGGATTTCGGTCAAGACCAGCCCTGACGGCTTCTATGCCAATGGCTATGCCATCGTCTCGAATCTGCGCCATGGTTTGGCCGCTGATACGCTGGACAAGGACCGGGCCGGTCTGGCCGACATGGAAGCCAATACCTACAGGGTGAGGGCGATCATGAGGGAAATGGCAGCGATGCCGGAACCTAAATCCCCGCTTCCCGCCTGGCGTTAAGGCCTGATCGCGGGCCGCGGGGCTCTTTACGAATAATCGCTGATCGGCGGGCAGCTGCAGGACAGATTGCGGTCACCCCAGACATTGTCGACGCGGCCCACGGGCACCCAGTATTTTTGCCGGCGCAGACCTGGCAAGGGGTAGGCCGCTTCTTCGCGGCTGTAGCGATGCGGCCAGTCAGCCCCGAGCAGACACTCCGCCGTATGCGGCGCCTTGACCAACGGGTTGTCGTCAATCGGCCAAATGCCTTGCTCGACCTTGGTGATCTCGGCGCGGATGGCCAGCATCGCGTCGCAAAAACGATCGAGTTCGGCCTTGGATTCGCTCTCGGTCGGCTCGACCATCAAGGTGCCTGCCACCGGGAATGACAGCGTCGGCGCATGGAAGCCGTAATCGATCAAGCGCTTGGCCACATCTTCGGCGCCGATGCCGCTTGACTCCTTCAGCGGGCGCAGATCGAGAATGCATTCATGGGCCACGCCGCCGCCCTTGATGCCGGCGATCTGGCTGTTGAAATGGATTTCATAAGCATCAGCCAGGCGCGCGGCGACATAGTTGGCCGACAGGATCGCGATCTCGGTCGCCGCCTGAAGGCCTTCTGCGCCCATCATCCGCATATACATCCAACTGATCGGCAGCACCGCCGCATTGCCAAGCGGCGCGGCCGAGATCGCGCCAATCGCCTCGAACGATGCGATGCCGGCCGTGCGATGTGACGGCAGATAAGGCACCAGGTCGGCGACCACGCAGACCGGCCCGACGCCAGGCCCGCCGCCGCCATGCGGGATGCAGAAGGTCTTGTGCAGGTTCAGATGGCTGACATCGCCGCCGAATTCACCCGGTGCGGCCACGCCCACCAGCGCATTCATGTTCGCGCCATCGACATAGACCCGCCCGCCATGGGCATGGACCAGCGCGCAGATTTCCTTGACCTGCGGGTCGAAGACGCCATAGGTCGAAGGATAGGTGATCATGATGGCAGCCAGTTCCTGGCTGTGCAGCGCGCATTTGGCGCGCAGGTCGTCGAGGTCGATATTGCCGTCGCGGCCGCAGCGGGTCACCACCACCGTCATGCCGGCCATCTGCGCCGATGCCGGGTTGGTGCCATGGGCCGATTCGGGAATCAGGCAGATCCGGCGCTGGCTCTGGCCCTGTGCCGCGTGGAAGGCCTTGATGATCAGCAGGCCGGCATATTCGCCCTGCGAGCCGGCATTCGGCTGCAGCGAGACCCCGGCATAGCCGGTGGCCTGGCAGAGCCAGTCACGCAACTGCCGGTCAAGCAGCGCATAGCCCTGCATCTGGTCTTGCGGCGCGAACGGGTGAATATCGGCAAACTCGGGCCAGGTGACGGGGACCATTTCGCTGGTCGCATTCAACTTCATCGTGCAAGAACCCAGCGGGATCATCGTGCGGTCAAGCGCCAGGTCCTTGTCGGCCAGGCCGCGCAGATAGCGCAGCATTTCGGTCTCGGAGTGATAGCGGTTGAACACCGGATGGGTCAGGTATGGCGATGCACGCAGCAACTCGGCCGGGATCAGCGCGTTGATGCCTTTCTCGAAAGCCTCGAATCCTGCCACAGCGCGCCCGCCCGAGAAGACTGCCAGCAGCGCCTTCAACTCGCTTCTGGTGGTGGTTTCGTCAAGCGAGATGCTGACCGAGTCGTTGGAGGCGCGGCGCAAGTTAATGCCCGCATGCAAGGCGGCCAACATCACGCCTTCGGTCTTGCCGCCGGTCTGCACCTGCAGCGTGTCGAAGGCCGAGCGATGCGCCAGGGTCCAGCCCAATGCTTCCAGGCGCTGCGCCAGGATGGCGGCGTAAGTGGCGACGCGCTGCGCGATCCGTTTGAGCCCGTCTGGGCCATGGTAGACCGCGTACATGCTGGCGATGACCGCCGGCAGCACCTGGGCCGTGCAGATGTTCGAGGTAGCTTTTTCGCGGCGGATATGCTGCTCGCGGGTCTGCAGCGCCAGCCGGTAGGCCGGCCGGCCATGCACGTCGACGCTGACGCCCACCAAGCGTCCCGGCAGGCTGCGCTTGTATTCGTCCTTGCAAGCCATGTAAGCGGCATGTGGTCCGCCATTGCCCATCGGCATGCCGAAGCGCTGGCTGTTGCCCACGCAGATGTCGGCCCCTTGCTCGCCCGGCGACTTGATCAAGGTCAGCGCCAGCAGATCAGCCGCAGCGATCAGCAAAGCGCCTTGCCGATGCAGCGCATCGGCCGCACCTTGCAGCCCGCGCAGCTCGCCGTTGACGCCCGGATATTGCAGCAAGGCGGCAAAGCAGCCGCTGTTGCCCGCGTCCGCGGCCGGGCCGACCTGCACATGGATGCCCAGCGGCCTGGCCCGGGTCTGCACCACTTCCAGCGTTTGCGGCAGCACATCGTCGGCGACAAAAAAGACCTGTGATTTGCTCTTGCCGACACGCATTGCCAGCGTCATCGCCTCGGCCGCTGCGGTGGCTTCGTCGAGCATCGAGGCATTGGCGATCGACATGCCGGTCAGGTCGGTGATCATGGTCTGGAAGTTGACCAGCGCCTCCATCCGACCTTGCGAAATCTCGGCCTGGTAGGGCGTGTATGCGGTGTACCAGGCGGGATTTTCGAGGATATTGCGCAGGATGACGCCGGGTGTCAGCGTGCCGTGATAGCCCTGGCCGATATAGCTTTTCAGCACCTGGTTCTGCGCCGCGATCGCCTTCAATTCGGCCAGCGCCTGCGCCTCGCTGACAGGCGGCAGCATCGCCATCGCCACGCTGCGCTTGATGCTGTTAGGGACGATCGCATCGATCAAGGCCCGGCGCGATGCGGCACCGATGACCGACAACATGCCGGCTTCGTCAGCCGCGTCGGGGCCGATGTGGCGGGCTTGGAATTCGCCAGCGTTTTCAAGCGCTGCAAGCGGCTTCAGGGCAGACATCAACATGGCAATCCTCGGTATCGATGCACAAAATCCATCGCCCATGGCCGGTCGAGGACCGCGGGCGCAAGGCAGGGGAAATGCTGGGGGATTCCCCCGCTTCAGCTGTTTTTGACCAATTCGTCGTAAGCCGCTGGATCCATCAAGCCGTCGAGCTGAGCCGCATCGGACAACTTGACTTTGAAGAACCAACCCGCGCCCAGCGGATCGGTATTGGCCAGCGCCGGGTCGTCGCGCAGCGCCTCGTTGACCTCGATGATCTCGCCGCTGACCGGCATATAGACATCGGCTGCGGCCTTGACCGACTCGACCACGCCTGCCACATCCTTGGCCGCAAAGCTCGCGCCCACCGCGGGCAGGTCGACAAACACCACATCGCCCAGCGCGTCCTGCGCATGGACGGTGATGCCCACGGTGACGCTGCCATCGGCTTCGGTCTTGACCCACTCATGGTCTTCGGTGTACTTGATCAGGCTCATGGTTTCTCCAGTGAAAATTTCAATTGCGAACATAACGATTCGGTGTGAACGGCATCGCGGTCACCGTCATTGGCGTGCGTTTGTCGCGCACCAAAGCAAAAACTTGCGCGCCGATGTTCGCATGCTCGGCCGGCAGATAAGCGATCGCCACCGGTTGGTTGACGCTGGGGCCCAGCGTGCCGCTGGTGACGATGCCCAGCGGACGGCCGTCAGCCGCCACCAGTTGCGCGCCTTCACGCACTGGCATCCGCTCGCTGCTGATCAGGCCCACGCGTTTGCGCGCCGGGCCCTGCGCGAGTTGTGCCTCGATCACCCCAGCACCCGGATAGCCGCCGGCTCTGGAGCCGCCGGGCCGCCTGACCTTCTGTATCGCCCAGCTCAGCGAAGCCTCGATCGGCGAAGTATCGACGTTGATGTCATGTCCGTAGAGGCAAAGCCCGGCTTCAAGCCGCAGCGAATCGCGCGCGCCCAGGCCGATCGGCAGCACTTCTGGCTGCTGCAGCAGCTTGCGCGCCAGGCTTTGCGCCTGATCGCCGCCGACCGAAATCTCGAAGCCGTCCTCGCCGGTGTAGCCTGAGCGGGTCAAGAAGGTGGGGATGCCGTCGAGTTCGAAGAAGCCGCCGGTCATGAAGGTCAGCGCCGCCACCGCAGGATTCAACCGCGCCAGCGCGATGACCGCCAGCGGGCCCTGCAGCGCCAACAGCGCCCGCTCGGGCATCGGAATGACCTCGCATAGGCCGCCGATGCGCGCTTGCAGATAGGCGATGTCGGCGACCTTGCAGCCGGCGTTGACGACGACGAACAGGTCGTCAGGCCGGCGCGCAATCATCAAATCGTCAAGGATGCCGCCGGTTTCATTGGTAAACAAGGCGTAACGCTGCTTGAACAGGCCAAGGCCGATCACATCGACCGGCACCAGCGTTTCGAGCGCCGCCGCGGCCTGTGCGCCGACCAGACGCAGTTGACCCATGTGCGAGACATCGAAAAGGCCGGCGGCAGCGCGGGTATGTTTGTGCTCGGCCATCACGCCGGTCTTGTACTGCACCGGCATGTCGTAGCCGCCGAAGGCAACCATCTTGGCGCCGAGTTCGATATGCAGCGAATGCAAGGGCGTGGTCAGCAGGGCAGCATCGGACATGATTTCTTTCGAGGGCAGGCAAACAGCCGCTTCAATCAAGAAGTGGGTCGGTATGCCCTCGCTGTCCGCTTTACCTGAGAGATTGACCATCGACCCGTCTCCAAGTCGGCAGCTTGCCCCTTCGGTGGCCGGGCTGAAGATTTCCAAGGGAAATCCTGCCCGGCTCTCTCCAGTGAGGAACGGCCTGAAGTTTCAACTCCAGGACGTCTTGTCAGTCCTTTTGCCTGAGCGTTCGCTGTGCCGGTTTCCCGTCGTCACTGCGCCTTCGGCGGCCACCGCTTGAACAAACCGGCAGCTCTCTCCTGACGGAGCGATTGTAGCCATGCATTCGAGCACAGGCTGCCCTTGCATCAATCGTCAGCGTGCACATGGCCCTGGTTCAGCGACTCGTCGACCGAGATGTTCTCGCCCGCAGCGCCGTCAAAGAAGAAGGCGCGGCGCGGCTTGTTGCGCGAGACGACTTCATTCATCGTCGCTGCGTCATAGAGCCGGCCGTTCTGCATCACCTGGCTGATCTGGTCGCTGTTGCGGATATTGGCCAGCACATCGCCGCTGATGATGACGAGGTCGGCCAGTTTGCCGACCTCGAGCGAACCGAGGTCGCGGTCGAGGCCGAGATAGCGCGCCGGATTCAGCGTCGCAGTGCGGATTGCCTCCAGCGAAGTCATCCCGCCCAGGCCGAACATCCACATTTCCCAATGCGCGCCAAGTCCTTCGCGCTGGCCATGGGCGCCGATATTGGCCGGCACGCCGGCGCGCTGCAGGGCCGTGGCTGTCCTGGCGACGCGGATCACGTTGAAGTCTTCCTCGGGCGCTGTTTCGCGCCGTACGCTGCGCGCTTCGAGCAAGCTGCGCGGCACATAGTTGCGCAACAGCGAGTGCTTCCAGACCTCGGTGTGCGAGTACCAGTAATGCTCGCCGTCGAGCCCGCCGTAAGCGACGTTCAAGGTGGGCGTGTAGCCCACCTGGGTCTGCGACCAGAGTTGCGTCACATCGCCGTAAACCTCGGCGACCGGCAATGCATGTTCGATGCCGGTATGCCCGTCGATGATCATGCTCATGTTCAACTGGAACATCGAGCCGCCTTCAGGCACCACCATCATGCCGGTCTGGCGAGCCGCCTCGAGCACTTGCTGGCGCTGTTCACGGCGCGGTTGCTGGTAGCTCTTGACGCTGATCGCGCCGCCAGCCTTCAAGCGTTTCAGGTGGGTGAGGGCGTCGTCGAGCTTGTTGACGTTGGCAGTGAATTCGGACTTGGCGCCATAGAGAATCGTTCCGGTCGAATAAATTCGAGGTGCGACCATGGCACCGGCGCGTTGCATCTCGGCCTGGGTGAAGATGTCGGCAGTCCGGTTCGACGGGTCGTGGATGGTGGTCAGGCCGAAGGCCATCGAGGCGTAATTGATCCAGCTCTGCTGCGGGATGATCTGCGTCTCGCCCATGCCGCCATGCCAATGCGCATCGATCAGGCCTGGGATGATGGTCTTGCCGCTGGCGTCGACCCGCTGCGCATCGGCCGGAATCACCACCTCGGCGGCCTTGCCAATCGCCGCAATTCGGTTGCCATCGACGACGATCACGCCGTCAACAATCACCTCATCACCCTTCATTGTTGCGATGCGGGCGCCGGTGATGGCGATCTTGCCGCGCGGCTTGTCGGTAGTCTGCATGAAACCGATCTTGCGTCCGGTCTCTTGCGGCTTGAAGGCTTGAGCTGCCGGTTTGTCGGTCTTCTCGGCTTTGTCCGCCTTTTCGGTCGCTGGCGCATAAGCGCTGGCCAGCGTGGTGCTGAACAGCTCATCGCCGAGCGAGAAATGCAGGCTCAGACTGTCGCCGCTCCAATGCATATAGTCGCCCGCGTTGACGTCGAGCTGGCGCACCGGCAAGGCGTCCATTTTCGGGCCGACGCTGATGTCCTTGCCGGTCTGCGGCAGCGGCGTCACATAGGCGTGGAAACGCTCGGTAAATCCCAGCCAATTGCCGTCGGGCGAGACCGCAAAGTCCGCGGCAAATTCGCTATGCGCCACCGTGCTTTCCTGGCGATCTGCCAGATTGATCCGCACCAGCTTGTGCAGTGCATCGACCTCGTTGCTCATCGACTTGCGGGTGATATAGACCGCATCATTGCCAGCGCCGAACTGCGGCGCTTCACCGTCTTTGGACAAGCGCAGCGGCTGACCGCTGCCATCGGCCGCAGCCAGGTAGATGCCGGTATCGAGCCCATACCAGGGCGTGGTCAGAAAGCCGCCGCGCGCCTTGCTGAAGACGATGCTCTTGCCATCGGGAGAGAACTTTGGCGCCAGATATTTGCCCATGGCCTTGCTGATCGTCGTCTCGCGCCCTGATGCGAGGTCGAGCTTGCGCACCGAGCCGAGCTTTTCGTCATTCCAGGTGGCATAGACCAGCGATTTGCCATCGCGTGAAAAGCTCGGGAAAAACTCGAAGTTTTCGCTCTGGCGGGTCAAGCGCTGCGGCTTGCCATCACCTTGCAAATCCTTGCTGAACAGATAGCCCAGGGCCGAGTAGATGACCCTGCTGCCGTCGGGCGATACCGTGACATTGCGCAACTGTTTGACGGCGAATTCGTCAGGTGCGACGACCTGCGGCTGGCGCAAGGCCTGCCGCACCTCGCGCTGATCCTTGACATGGAAAGGGATCTCGACCGCGGTCGATGTGAACGGATTGACTTGCCAGATCTTGCCCTTGGCCCAGACCACGATCGCCTTGGCATCGGGCGTCCAGGCGAATGACGGATAAACGCCGTAAACCGACCAAGCTTCCTGCAGATCGCGCTCGAGTTCGGGCCAGACTGCCGTCTCCTTGCCGGACTGCAGATCCTTCAGGAACAGCGTGCTCTGGTTGCGCAAGCGCCTGACGAAAGCCAACTGCTTGCCATCGGGTGAGGGCGTCGGGCGGATCGCGCCGCCGGGGCCCTGGACGAAGGCCTCGACCGAGCCATCGTTCAGGTCCTGGCGGAAGATCTTGAAAATTTCGCCGTTCGAATTCTTGTTGTACTCAAAACTCTTGCCCGGCGTGGTGTCTTGCGAGTAGTAAAGGAAGCGGCCATCGGGTGAAATCGCGGGTTCACCCAGATCCTTTTGCCAGTTCGGCTTCTCGTTCAGTTGTACGCCCTTGTTACCCTTGCTGGGGCCATCCAGGTGATAAAGCCAGATCTCGCCCGAACCGGCTGAGCGGGTCCCGGTGTAATGCTTGCGCGCCGCGATGTATTTGCCGCTCGGGTGCCAGACCGGGTTGTTCAGCAGCCGGTAGTCCTCATTGCTGACCGCACGGGCGCCGCTGCCGTCAAGATTCATGACCCAGATGTTGTCGCCGCCGCCAGCATCGCTGACATAGGCGATTTTCTGACCATCGGGTGAAAAACGTGCCTGCATCTCCCAGGCGATCGAGTGGGTCAGCGCCTTGGCTTCGCCACCAGCGATCGGCAATAAATAGAGGTCGCCGAGGAGGTCAAAAACGATCTGTTTGCCATCGGGGCTGACGTCCACGCTGAGCCAGGTGCCGCTGCGGGTGTCGATGTCGACTTGGCGGGCTTCTCCGGGCGGCTGGTTGACGTTCCATTTAGCTTCTGGCGCATCGGCGGCCTGACTGTTCGTGAGCAGGCCCAAGCTAATAAGGGCGATGGCGAGGAGGGTGGGGCGTTTGTAGCGGAATTCGCTTGTTTTCATCTCATATTTTCCGGATTAACGGACAATCATATGGACAATTAAATCTCGAAAATAACGGGGTTTTACGTATTTTTAGTATGGCCTCAGCGCTGCGATCCCGCAGGCCTGATCGCGCGGTCGAACTGCCCCCCAGTCCGTGCCTCGAGTTGCTGGCTGATCTTTGTGTCGTTCGTGTTCTACCCGACATATCGAGCAGCGGTTGAGCGAAGCACGCGCGTAATGAAAAAACTTGGGACTGGCCTGTTGGACTTGAAGGAAATGCCGGAGATGTCGGCTGATTAATCACCCGGACAATTCAAACCCCAGTCGGCGAATTGCTTTTTTGGAAAGCGGATTCCAATTCGATCAGCAGGCAAGATTCGCGCCGGATCAATGATCTTCGAAAACAGCCTGCAAGGTCTTTGCATCGAGGATGCGATCGGCCCAGGTTTCCAATTGCGCCAGCGTGGCGCTCTTGAGCCGTGCATTCGTCTGCTCGTCCAAGGGGCCGAAACGCCTCGCCAATTGACGCGCCAGCACTGTCACTTCACCTTCAAGTCGACCCTGACTCAGCCCCTGACTCAGCCCCTGACTGAGCCCCTGACTGAGCCCCTGACTCATGCCCTGACTCATGCCCTGACTCAGGCCCTGACTCAGGCCTTCAGTCAGACCCTGACTCAGCCCTTCCTTTCGGCCCTGGCTCAGCCCTTCCTTTCGGCCCTGGCTCAGCCCTTCTTGTTTCCATTGCTCAGTCCACTCGACGACGGTTTCTGCCAACATGGTTTTGATGTCCATTAAATCGCCCATTTCGGGCATTTTGATGCCGGGCATGCGCCCGGGAAGCAGTACCCGGTTGATCCAGACGGTGAAAGCTCTGCGCAAGCTGAGTTGCTGCGGGTCAGACAACCAATCGATCAATGCGGCTACGGCCAGGGCAATGGTACCGGGTTTGGCGCTTTTTTCCAGCCGGAACAATGCTGCCGCGAGATTTTTCAGGGCTAGCGGGCCGCTTTCGTCAATGGCGCCTTCATCGAGCAATAGGTACTTCAAGTGCGGCGTGTAATCGCCAAGCCGGCCTGGAGTCGACTCGATCAGCTGGGCCACATCGGTGGCTGCATTCCAGCGCGGCTTGCCGTTGTACAAGACGATGGGCAACACCGGGGGTAACAGTTGGCCGATGGCTGTCTGGCCCTGCCGGATGATGTCCTGGTACAGCAAGCCGAGATAAGTCAAGACGCGGATGGCCATATGGGCGTCGACCGAGGACTGGAACTCGAGCAGAATGTAAAGATAAAGCCAGCGCTCCTTGAATCGCACGCGCCAGATGACATCATCCTCCCGGCTGCGCAGGTCATCCGATACGTAGCTGCCGTTGACTTTCTCCAAGGTCTTCAAATCGAGTTCTGCCAGCCAGGGCTCATTCACAAAGCCCAGCAGCAAATCACGCACCATCTCAGGATGCGAGAAAAGGAGCTTGTAGCTGTTGTCGTGGTCGGGCATGGTCTGGTCTGTAGACTAATGCAAGCCGGGCTTGAAGAGGATCCCCAAGACAAGTCTGCCGACCCGGCCCGGATCAAGGTTGTGCTGTCGGCCGCTTGAGTCCCTCGGCGTTGTAGCGATTCTTCGGATTCCACAACATCCAGCCGTCGGTGCCCAATGATTCGGCGGCCTCGATCTGCTGCCTGATTTCATTGGGACCGAACTCCCGGTGGTCGAAGGCATAGTCGCGAAAAGCCTGCAGCCAGGGTCTGAAACGCCAGCCCGGCAGGCCCGTGCGTTGCAGCGCGCGGCGCAAGGAATGCTCGACGATGTCGAACGGCGCTGCCACCGGGTCGCGGTGTTCGGGGATGCCGAAGCTGAAGCCCGAGGGGTAAAGCATCAGTGACAGATAGTCGAGTTGCCCGGCCAACGCCTCGAGTTGCTGGCCGATCTGCGTGTCGTTCGCGTTCCAGGCGACATAGCCGAAAATATCGGCTGAAATGAACAGGTTGTAGCGCTGCAAGCGGGCCTGCGCCGCCTCCAGAAAACCATTGATCGCTGCCACCCGGCCGGCTTGATCGTTGGTCTGGCTGAAGCTCAAGCCCGTGGCATCGGGGAAGCGCAGGTAGTCGAACTGGACCTCGTCGAAGCCGAGTTGCGCCGCTTCCTCGGCGATCGCCAGGCTATGTTCCCAGGCCTCGCGCCGGAACGGGTCGATCCAGGCCAGGTCTTCCCGGTCATGCCAGATGCCACCCTGCGGATTGCGCACCGCCCATTGCGGATTCATCGCCACCAGCGGGTCGTCCTTGAAAACGACGATTCTGGCGATCAGGTAGAGCCCGCGTTCATGCAGACGCTGCACCATCGCCGGCATATCGGCGACGGTGATCGGCTTTTGTGGCGGCAGCCCGGCCGCGGCCAAGGATCTGGCCATGACCGCGCTGCGATAAGGCACCAGGCCGCGATCGCCCTTGATGTCGATGACCAGCGCATTC
Source organism: uncultured Burkholderiales bacterium (assembly GCA_903820745.1). GTDB lineage: Bacteria > Pseudomonadota > Gammaproteobacteria > Burkholderiales > Burkholderiaceae_C > Paucibacter_A. The sequence continues at coordinate 27,094 of CAIJIT010000013.1, read as the reverse complement.
ATGTCGGCCTCGTCGATCACGCGCAAAGCGTCCTCGCGCAAAAGATCGCTGCCAATGCCGTAAACCGACAAATACAGCGCCTTCGGCCGGATGGTTTTCAGCCGAAAATCAATCGATTTCCCCTTGCTTGAAAGTGATGTATTACTTGAATTAAACAATCCAACTATCTGTCGTGCATAGCCTAAGGCTTTGACGCTCAGCATGCCATCGGAACAGGCGGCGCCAAAGTCATAGCGGCCTGCTGCATTGCTGCGGCGCATGCTGTCGCAAGCCACCAAGCTCACGCCGGCGATCGGCCGGCCGGTCGCAGCGTCTGAAACCAGGCCTTCAAGCGCGATCGCCAGGCTGGAAGTAATGCCGATCGCCAGCAAAGCCAGGCATTTCGCCAGCAGCCTGTTCATCGCTGACCGCCGGTGGCAAAAGCTGCTTTCAGCCGCGCTTCGAGTTGCTTGGCGTTCACGCTGTCGACCATCAAGTGGCGCGGCAGATCGAAGCGCGGGTCGCCGCAACTTGCCGAACGGTTGCCCAGGCCGAAAGCGGCCGAATAGCCGGCTTCTGCTGCCTGCGCCTGCAAAGCCGAATCGCTGAGTCCGAAGGGCCAGGCCAGCAGATCCACCGGGTTGCCGAGTTGCTGCTGCAACAAATCCCTCGAATGCTGCAATTGCAGCTTCGCCTGGCGGATAAATTCAGCGGTCTTCATCCGCGCCCGGTCCTGCAGCAGGTTCGGGTGCCAGTAGCTGTGCGACTGGATGCTGAAGGCCTTGTCGGCGGCCAGCTCGCGCAGTTGTTGCCAGCTCATCGCATAGCTCGCATTCGAGATCGCCGAGGGATAGACGAACAGCGTCACCGGCCAGCCCAGTTCGCGCAGCAGCGGCGCCATCAGCAAGAATTGCGAGCGGTGGCCGTCATCGGCGCAAAGCACGACCGCACGCTGTGGCAGGTTCTTGACAGCGCCATTGCAGCAAGCCAGCCAATCGGCCAGCGGGATCACGCTGCAACCGAGGCGCCGGATCAAGGCCAGATGCGATTCGAAATTGGCCAGCCGCAGCGTCATGCTGTCGACAGCCTCCGGCGCGAAGCGGTGGTAAGTCAGCAAGGGAACTGCCGGCGCCGAACTTGCAGCCGCCCGCCAGGGCAGGCCAACCGAGCCGAGCAGGCCCAAGGTGAATGATCGGCGTGGCTGGTTTGGGGGGCTGAGTTCCATCCGCCTCAGACTAGCCGGGCAGGGCAGCCCGGCGCCTGACTTCAGTCAAGCTTGAGCTGCAGGATCTCCAGCACCAGGCCCAGATCGCTGCCGGTGAAGCTCGGCGGAACCCCGATCGTCTCGAATGGCAGCCCCTGGCGATTGACCCAGAGCGTGGTGAAACCGAACCAGGTGGCACCGAGCGCATCCCAGGCATTGCTCGAGACAAAGAGGATTTCCTCGGCCTGCAGCGGCAGCCTCTGTTGCACCAGCGCATAGCTTTCAGGCGCGGTCTTGAACAGACGGGCGCTGTCGACTGAAGTCACATGGTCCAGCAACTGCGCCATGCCGGCGCTGGCCACCACCTTCTCGAGCATCGCGGTGTTGCCGTTGGAGAGGATGGCGGTCTGGATGCCGGCGGCCTTGAGCTTTTCCAGCACGGCCAGGTTTTCGGGGAAGGGCGTCAACTGACCATATTGCGCCATCAGAGCATCGACGCTTTGTTCTGCCGGCGCCAGCTTCAAGCGCGCCAGGACATAAAGCAGCGACAGCCGCGTGATGTCCCAGAACGACTGGTAATGCCGGCTGCCACCCGCCCCATGCGGATCCGACATCGTGATCAAGCGGGTGTACTCGATCTGCTTGTCTCGCCAAAGCGTCGAGATGGTCGCGCCATGCCCCGGATACAGCCGCTCGGCCAGTGCGCCGATCGAGTAAACATCGAACAAAGTCCCGTAAGCATCAAAAACCACAGCCTTGATCGTCATTCTTTTTTCATCCTGGTTGAATTCATTCCGGCCCTCGTTGATCCGGCAGCTCGACTATCGCATCACCTGTAGCTCGCATAACGGCGCAGCCGGAATGCGGGGAACACGATCGAGCGTACCAGGGGTCAAAAAAGTTGAGACTTTACTTTCGATTTCTAATCCAAGTGGTTTTCAATGAATGAAAGTTTCTACATTAAAAAGCGTGGAGTCCCCGCATGCCGACCTTCGGTCTCATCTCGGGCTACGGGATTGGCGGGTTTGGAGGGGTGTTGTTTATTGTTCAGGCCAATCGATAAATGTAATTTTACATAATACACATTGTCGACTATATGTGGAGGTTCGGGCTTGCTTGCCTGACCCGATCGGTAAGTGTATAAACACCGACACGGTCTCACACTCAAGCCATCATGGATACAGTCCGCTGGAACATCGCTGTGTCACCAGACACGGATCAGTCCGTTCGCATGTTCATCGCCGCGCAAGGCGGCGGTCGTAAAGGTGACCTGTCACGCTTCATTGAGGAGGCCGTGCGCTCCTACCTGCTGGAGAAGGCCGTTGAACAAGCCAAGGCAGCCACGATCGGTATGGGCGCGTCAGAAATAACGAACCTCATCGAAGAGGCCGTACAGTGGGCGCGTGAACATTGATGTGTGTCATCCTCGACACCAATGTGTTGCTCGGTGCGATGATTTCGCCGCATGGTCCGTCTGATGTCATCTACAAGGCTTGGCGCGCAGGCAAATTCGAATTAGTGACCTCGACGGTACAGCTTGACCAGTTGCGGCGGGCGAGTCGCTATCCCAAACTCAAGCCGATACTGCCGGCCCACCGCATCGGCACGATGGTGAACAACATGCAACGCGCCCTCGTTCTGCTTGTTTTGTCCCCTCTCCCGGCTGAAATGAACCTGACCGATCCCAGTGACGAGTTCCTGCTCGCAATGGCCTTGACCAGCGAGGCTGACTATTTGGTGACTGGGGATCGTCGCGCCGGACTGCTGCAGCGTGGCACCATTGGACGTACGCGCATCGTCGCCCCAGCGGTATTTTGCGCTCAAACGCTCTGATCGAAACCAGTCAGCCTGGCGTTGTTGCCAGACTATCGCGGCGCAAGCCTGAGCAGTTGCAGCAACCGATCGCGCCCTGCAGCCAATGCAAAATCTGCCGCGTCGAGATGTTGTTCGTTGCGCAGCAAGCGGTCAGCGCCGGCCTTCAACAAGTCTTCGGCCAGATCGGCCGGGCCGTAGCGAACGCTCATCATCAAGGGCGTGGTGCCATTTGGTGAGCGCGCATTGATGTCGGCACCCTGGGCGATCAGCCACAAGGCCACGCCGTTGTCAGGGCCGCTGCAGGCGTAATGCAGCGGCGTCCAGCCGCCCCGGTTGATCTTGGCGCCGCGTTTGACCAGCAACTGCACCCATTCAAGCCGACCTTTCAGCGCGGCCAGCATCAGCGGGGTCTCGCCGTTGGCATTGGCGGCATTGAGGTCAAGCTGCGGATAGGCCAACAAGCTGTCGAGCGCCTTGTCCGATTCTTCGCGCAAGGCGATGTTCAAGGCGGTCCGGCCCTTCGAGTCGGCCGCATTCGGATCGACGCCCCGCAGCAACAAGGTCAGCACGCCGCTGCCGTTGTTGCGTTCAGCGGCAGCGGTTAATTCATCGACAGGTCCGGCTTGCAGCAGGCCATGCAAAGCAACCACCAGCAGGCATGGCAGCAGTTTTTTCATCTGCGCTCAATTCAAGCCGAACAATTGCCGGCAATTGGCCGAAGTCTGTGCCGCCAGCTCAGCCAGCGAACAGCCTTTGACATCAGCCAAAGCGGCCGCCACATGGGGCACATAAGCCGGGCTGTTGAGTTTGCCGCGGTGTGGTGCCGGCGCCAGATAGGGGCTGTCGGTCTCGATCAACAGGCGCTCCAGCGGCAGCAATTTGGCGACATCGCGCAAGCTCTGGGCGTTCTTGAAGGTCAGGATGCCCGAGAAGGAGATGTAAAACCCCCGCTCTACAGCTGCCAGAGCGACTTCGGCGCTTTCGGTGAAACAGTGGAAAACGCCGCCGGCTTTTTCGCCGCCCATTTCATCGAGCAAACGCAGGGTGTCGGCAGCGCTGCTGCGGGTATGGATGACCAAGGGTTTTGCCGCCAGCAAGGCCGCGCGGATATGGACCCGGAAGCGTTCGCGCTGCCATTCCATTTGTTCGATGCTGCGGCCATTGAGCCGGTAATAGTCGAGCCCGGTCTCGCCGATGGCAACGACTTTTGGGTGCTTGGCGGCCTGCACCAACTCGTTGACATCGGGTTCATGCACATCCTCATTGTCGGGATGAACGCCGACGGTGGCCCAGAGATGTTGATGCTCATCGGCCAGCCTGCTGACGTTGGGGAAATCCTCCATCGTCGTGCAGATGCAGATCGCCTGCTCGACCTGTGCCGCTTTCATCTCGGCCAGGATATGCGGCAGCTGGGATTGCAGTTCGGGAAAACTCAGGTGGCAATGCGAATCGATGAACATGGATGAAGGTCGTGGCTCAAATTGTCTGGCTCGGCTTGTTCGATGCGAGCATTGAACCGAGGATTTTTTCGATCATTGGCTTGAGGTCCTTGCCCGCCGGGTCTGCGGGGAAACTCACGCCGATGCCTTCACTGCGTCCGCCGGCTGCATTGGCCGGTGTCAGCCAGGCGACCTTGCCGACGATCGGATAGCGCTGGGCATCGCCCGGCAGGCCGATCAGCAAATAGATCTGATCGCCCAGCAGATGGGCCTGCTTGGTGGGCACAAACAGTCCGCCAGCGCTGAACAGCGGTATGTAAGCCGCATAGAGCGCCGCCTTGTCGCGAAAGATCAACTGGATCACGCTCGGGCTGGCGTCGTCGGGTTTGCTAGGCAGATCACTCATACCGAAGGCTCAGCCCGCCCTGACCTGCAAAGCTTGCTTGCCTTGGGCAAACAAGGACTCGATCAGCAGACCGGCATTGAGCGGATGTTCGGCATGCCTTGCTGCCTGGCGCAGCGCTGCCGCCCAGGCATGCAGAGGCGCGGCCGGACCAGGCTTGGGCAAGGCGGACAGGGGGAAATAAGTCGGCGGCGCTGCATGGGCGCGGCGCAGCAGGTCGTGGCAAAGGCGTTGCAAAGCGTCGATCGCGCGCGCTGGCGGCCAGTTGGCCAGCGCCTGGGCTTCGCCGCGGGCCAGTTGCTGGGGCAATTGTTGCCAGACGCTGGCGCGCAAACCAGCTTCGAACCAGTCACGCGCTTCCTGCGGCCGGCCACCGGCCGCGTCAAGCAGCAGTTCGGGGTCATCAACGCCCTGCTCTGCCAGCCATTGCAAGGCGGGTACCCTGGCTGGCAGCGGCAATGGCAGGGGCTGACAGCGGCTGCGGATCGTCGGCAGCAGCGCTTCGGGCGCATTGCTGGCCAGTACGAAACGCAAACTGCCCGAGGGTTCCTCCAGCGTCTTCAGCAAGGCATTGGCTGCGACCATATTGAGCGCTTCGGCCGGGTAGACCAGCACCACCTTGGCGCGACCGCGGGCCGAGGTGGCTTGGGTAAATCCAAGTGCCGCGCGCACTGCATCGATCTTGATCTCGCGGCTCGGCTTGGCCTTGGAGGCTTTGGCTTCGCCAGAGGCCTCGGCGCCCTCCTCCCAGCCCAGTGATTCGCGCAGCGCTTCGGGCAGCAGCAGTTGAAAGTCAGGGTGCGTGTGCGCACTGAACAGCTTGCAGCTGGCGCAGGACAAGCAGGCCCAGCCTTGGCGGGGCGAATCGGTTTGCGGCGCCTCGCACAGCCAGGCTTGCGCCAAGGCCAGCGCCAGGTCGAACTGGCCGACGCCAGCCGGCCCCTGCACCAGCAAGGCATGTGAGTGCGATGTCGCCAAGGCCTGGCTCAGCGGCAAGGCCAGCCAGGGCAGCAAACCGCCTACCATCCGCGCGACTCCATGACTGCGGCGATCTGGGCCGCCACCGCGTCAACCGACAGGCTGGCGTCAAGCCGGACAAAGCGTTGCGGTGCAGACTCGGCGCGCATTGCATAAGCAGCCCGCACGCGCTCGAAAAAGTCCAGATCCTGCTGCTCGAAACGATCAGCCGCACGTGCCGCAGCCCTGCGCTGGGCGGCCATCTCCGGCGGCAGGTCGAACCACAGCGTCAGATCAGGTTGTCGATCGCCCTGCACCCATTTTTCGAGCGTTCCAAGTACCGTCAAGTCGACACCGCGGCCGCCGCCCTGGTAAGCAAAACTGGCATCGGTAAAACGGTCGCAAAGCACGGTCTTGCCGGCGTCGAGTGCTGGCTGGATGACCTGCTGCAGATGGTCGCGGCGCCCGGCAAAAACCAGCAGAGCCTCGGTCAAACTGTCCATGCTGCTGTGCAGAACCAGCTCGCGCAAGGTCTCGGCCAGTTCGGTGCCGCCGGGCTCGCGCGTGTTGATGACCGTGGCGCCGCGCTGTTCGAGCCTGGCGGTCAGGGTGGCGATATGGGTCGATTTGCCGGCACCATCGATGCCCTCGAAACTGATGAATCTGGCTGTCACTTGTTGCTGCGCTGGTATTTGTTCACCGCGCGATTATGCGCGGACAGCGTGTCGCTGAATTCACTGCTGCCGTCGCCGCGGGCCACGAAATATTGGGCTTCGCTGGGCGCCGGATGGAGTGCCGCCAGCAAGGCCGCATTACCCGGCATCGAGATCGGCGTGGGCGGCAGACCGCGGCGCAGATAGGTGTTGAAAGGCTGGTCGGCCAGCAGATCGCGTTTGCGCAAACGGCCGGTATAGCGCTCGCCCAGGCCATAGATCACGGTCGGATCGGTTTGCAGCGGCATGCCGATGCGCAAGCGGTTGATGAATACGGCGCCGATCAGGGCGCGCTCGGAAGCGGCACCGGTCTCTTTTTCGATGATCGAGGCCAGGATCAGCGCTTCATCGGCGCTTTTCAAGGGCAAACCGTCGGCGCGCAAGCTCCAGGCAGCGGCCAGCCGTTTTTGCATCGCCTGATGCGCACGCTTGAGCAAGGTCAGGTCGCTGACGCCGCGGCTGTACGCATAGGTATCGGGAAAGAAGCGCCCTTCTGCCGCCTGGCCTGGCGCGCCGATCAAGGTCATCAGCTGCGCCTCGGTCAAGTCCGCCGTGGCCGGCTTCAGCGCTGGCGCGCGGGCGATGGCGGCACGCATCTGGCTGAAGGTCCAGCCCTCGATGAAACGCAATTGCTCGAGCACCTGGTCGCCTCGCACCATTTTCTGCAACAGTTGCAAGGCGCTCTCGCCGCGATGAATTTCGTAGCTGCCAGCGCGAATCAGCCGCGACTGTCCAGACCAGCGGAACCATTGGTAAAGCAGCCGCGGATCGGACTGCACACCGGCATTGACCCAGGCTAAAGCGACTTCGCGCGGCGAGTTGCCCGGTTCGATCGACAACTCAACCGAATCGCTGACGAGCCGCAGCGGAGTTGCCAGCCACCAGCCTGCCCAACCCCCCGCAAATAGCAGGAGAAACAGCAAAATTGCCAGAATTTTGCCCATGGTTCGCTTCATCAATACCCTTGCCTGGTTGTCCTGATCCGGAGGTTGATGATAATCGCGACCATGAACAAGACATCAACGACCAGCAGTGGCGCTTTGCGCCTGACTCAATGGGGCCTGATTCTGGCCAAGGGCGAGGACGCTGCCAAGTTCTTGCATGGGCAATTAACCCAGGATTTTGTCCAACTGGGGCTGGGCGAGGCCAGGCTGGCTGGGTTTTGCAGTGCCAAAGGCCGTTTGCTGGCCAATCTGATCGGCTGGAAAAATAACGAGCAGGAAATTCTGCTGGCGCTGCCGGCCGAACTGCTGCCGGCAATTTTGAAGCGGCTGAGCATGTTTGTGATGCGGGCCAAATGCAAGCTCAGCGACGCTAGCAACGAATTCAATCTATGGGGTCTGGTCGATGCGGCTGATTGGCTGGGTGCCCAGGCCCCGGCGCAGCGCTGGGGTCGCAGCCAGCTCGGTGCTGATAGCGTCATCCGTCTGCCGGATGCTGGTGGCCATTCGCGCTGGATGCTGGTGCAGGATGCCCTGGCGCCATCCCCTGCCCTGCCGCCATTGGCGCAGGCTGACTGGGATTGGCTGGAGGCGCAAAGCGGGCTGGCCTGGGTGTTGAATGCCACCAGCGAGCAATTCGTGCCGCAGATGCTGAACCTGGAGCTGCTCGACGGGGTCAATTTCCAGAAAGGCTGTTATCCGGGTCAGGAAGTCGTGGCCCGCAGCCAATATCGCGGCGGCATCAAACGCCGGACTTATTTGTTCGAACTCGATGGTGCGGCTTCGCCGGGACAGGAAATATTCCATAGCGAAGATCCCGGCCAACCTGCCGGCATGGTGGCCAGCGCGGCATTGCGCGACGAGCGCAGCCTGGTGCTGGCCGAGGCCAAGATCGCTGCGCTGACTTCAGGCAGCTTGCATCTGGGCAGCGTCGACGGCCCGCTGCTGCGGCCGCAGGCCATGCCTTACGCGTTCAGTACCGAGGTCTGAGCCGGATGAACCGCAGGATTTACGTCTATTACCGCATTGCCCAAGCCGATTTGGGCGCCGTGTGCGAGAAGGTGCTGGCCCTGCAGGCCAGGCTCTGCGCCGACCATGCCGGCCTACGGGCTGAATTGCTGCGCCGCCCGGAAGCTGTTGAGGGCCAGTTGACTTTGATGGAAACCTATGCCTGCGAACAAGGCATCGACGCCGCGCTGCAGGCGGCCATCGAAGCCGCAGCCAGCCATGCCGGCCTGCCAGGACCAAGACATGTCGAGGCCTTCGTCAGCGCCTGAGTCAGAGTACGCAAACCATTTCCACATGCGCAATGCCAAGCTCTTCAAAGCTTGGGCCGCGTTGCACAAAGCCGGCGCGGGCATAGAAACCAGCGGCTGATAGCTGGGCATGGAGGACGGCCTCGCGATAGCCTTCGCGGCGCGCCTGGCTCATCAAGGCTTCGAGCAAATCGCGGCCGATATGGCTGCCGCGCAGATTGCGCATCACCGCCATGCGGCCGATCTTGGCCACGCCGGGTACATGTTCCATTAGGCGTCCGGTGGCCAAGGCCCGGCCGAAGCGGTTGAATGCGACCGCATGTAGGCAGCGGGCATCTTCGCTGTCCCATTCCATCTCGGCGGGGATTTTCTGTTCATCAATGAAGACCTGCTGGCGGATTTCACGGGCATGGCCGCCCAGCTCGGCCCAGTCGCCCAGCTTGACTTCGACGATATTCTGGCCGGCTTCGAAATCGGTCAGGACCGCGCGCAACTGGTGCGGAATCGGCATGGGCAATTGCGTCAGCGGATCGGCAAAGACATAGATCAGCTCGCCATGGACAAGTAACTGCTGGCCACGGAAAACGGCGCCGATGACCTGCATCGAGCTGTTGCCGATGCGCGCGCAGCGCACGCCGACTTCGAGCTGTTCGTCATACCTGGCCGAACCGAGGTATTCGAGTGTGGCCTTGCGGACAAACAGGTCGCCTCCGAGGGCTGCCATCGTGTCGGTATAGGGCAAGGCCAGTGCGCGCCAATAGGCACCGACGGCGAGGTCGAAATAGTTCAGGTAATGACCGTTGAAGACGATCTGCTGGGCATCGATCTCGGACCAGCGCACCCGCAGGCGCTCGGCAAAACGAAAATCCTGTCTAGTGATGGTTGTCATGTCTGTAGCGCCTGTTTGATGGCCAAGCCGCAGGCGTCCAGCGCCAGCAAAGCTTCGGGAATATAACGCCCCATCTTGATGAAATCATGGGTGACGCCGCGGTACAACTCGAGTTGCACCTGCCCGCCGTTGGCGCGCATGGCGTCGGCATAGGCCAGACCTTCGTCGACCAGCGGGTCGCATTCGGCCAGCACCAGGCAGGCCGGCGCAAGTCCGCCATGGTCGGCGGCTTCGAGCGGCGCAAAACGCCAGTCGCGCCGGTGGTGCGGACCGAGGTAATGGTTGAAAAACCATTCGATCGAGGCGGCTTCGAGCAGGAAGCCGTTGGCAAACAACTGGTGCGAGGCGTTGTCGGCATGGGCGGCGGTGCCCGGGGTGATCAACAACTGCAGCGCCAGCGGCAACTGGATGTCGCGCGCATGCAGGGCGCACACTGCCGCCAATGTGCCGCCGGCGCTGTCGCCGCCGACTGCCAGCCGTGATCCATCGAGCCCGAGGCTGCCCGCATGTGAAGCCAGCCATTGCATGACCGCCCAGCAATCGTCGACCGCGGCCGGAAACTTCTGCTCGGGTGCCAACCGGTAGTCGAGTGACAGCACCGCCGCGCCGCTGCGCAGGCTCAGTTGCCGGCACAAGCTGTCGTGGGTTTCCAGATTGCCGATGGTGAAGCCGCCGCCATGCAAGTAGAGCAGCATGGGCAGCTGGTCGGCTGTTGGAGCATAGAGCCTTGCCGCCAGCGGGCCGGCAGCCCCGGGCAACTGCAGGTCTTCGACGCGGGCCAAGGGCGCCCGCGGCAGGTCGAGGATCTCCGCCCCGATCTGGTAGGCGACGCGGGCTTTCTCGGGCGTCAAACTGTGCAGCGGTGGGCGCCCGGCGCGATGAATCCGTTCGAGCAGGCCGGCCATGCGGGGGGTCAATAAATTGCTACTCAAAAAAAGCTCCAGAACGGGTCAGCTGCCCGGGTCAGTGCGTTAATTTGCCAGAGGATCATGCCGTCGTCGGGCCAGCGTGGCGCAAACCCAGAAAAAAGCCCGGCTTCCTGGGCTGGAAGCCGGGCCGGACAAGCAAAAGTTTCTGGGGTTCAGGCGTGGGCTTCTTCGAAAAATTGTTCGTCTTCGGTTGAACCCTTCAGCGCGGCAGTCGATGCGTCGCGCTCGATCGTCGTGGTAACCGCATCGAAATAACCGGTGCCGACTTCGCGCTGATGCTTGACGGCCGTGAAACCACGGTCGGCGGCCGCGAATTCCTTTTCCTGCAGTTCGACAAAGGCCGACATATTGTTGCGGGCATAGCCATGCGCGAGCTCGAACATCGAGTAGTTCAGGCTGTGGAAACCCGCCAGCGTGATGAACTGGAACTTGTAGCCCATCGCGCCGAGTTCGCGTTGGAATTTGGAGATCGTCGCATCGTCAAGGTTCTTCTTCCAGTTGAACGAGGGCGAGCAGTTGTAAGCCAGCATCTTGCCGGGGAACTTGGCGTGAATCGCGTCAGCAAAGGCCTTGGCGAAAGCCAGGTCAGGCTTGCCGGTTTCGCACCAGATCATGTCGACATAGGGCGCATAAGCGAGACCGCGGCTGACCGCCTGCTCCATGCCATTGCGAGTGCGGTAGAAACCTTCGACGGTGCGCTCGCCGGTACAGAAAGGCTTGTCGTTGTCGTCGATGTCACTGGTGACAAGGTCGCCGGCTTCGGCATCGGTACGTGCCAGCAGCAAAGTCGACGTGCCCATCACATCGGCAGCCAGGCGCGCTGCAACCAGTTTGGCGACAGCTTCGCGGGTCGGAACCAGCACCTTGCCGCCCATATGGCCGCATTTCTTCGCGGCCGCCAACTGGTCTTCGAAGTGAACGCCTGCGGCACCCGCTTCGATCATCGATTTCATCAGCTCGAAGGCATTCAGCACGCCGCCGAAACCGGCTTCGGCATCGGCGACGATCGGCGCGAAATAGTCGATGTCGTTCTTGCCTTCCGACCATTGGATCTGATCGGCACGGGTGAAGGTGGCATTGATCTTCTTGACGACCTTGGGCACCGAGTCGACCGAATACAGTGACTGGTCGGGGTACATCTCGCCATTGCTGTTGGCGTCACCAGCGACCTGCCAGCCTGACAAATAGATCGCTTTCAGGCCGGCCTTGACCTGCTGCATCGCCTGGTTGCCGGTGAGTGCACCAAGAGTTGCGACGAAGGGATCGTTGGTGACCATGGCCCAGAGCTTTTCGGCGCCGCGCTGTGCCAGCGTGTGTTCGACGCGGAGCGAGCCACGCAGACGCACGACATCGGCGGCGCTATAGCCTCGGGTGATGCCCTTCCAGCGTGGGTTTGTCGCCCAGTCTTTTTCGAGGGCGGCGATTTGCTGGTCACGGGTCAATGCAGTCATGGTGATCTCCTGGCGGTGGTGGATTGAAAAACTTGATGGCTCAAGGTTAAGCCTTCATGTCCATCCGCGGGAGACTTATGTCTTATATAAGACTAAAAATATTATCCTTATAAAACAATGACTTGACTATTGAATTTCTGATTGTGAAATGGCATTCACCATAATGAGAAAAAATGCGGCAGCGCAGCATGCCGATAAACCACGATGTGAAGTCAACTTTCCGCATCGTGAAAAATTATAAAAGCGGTACCCTGCCGGTATGGGCTGCCGCCCTCAGCGCAGCCCGGCAGCGCGCAATTTGTCCTTTTTGCTCATGCGTTTGCCCTTCACCCCGCCGACCGCTGCTTCCGGCGAGGCCAGGCCGGTGGGCTCGAATCCGGCAATCTGCTCGCGTTTGATCCGCTGACCCTGACGCTTCTCGATCAGCCGGAAATGGGCTTCGCTGTTGGTGGCGCTGTCAGCGCAGATGAAGCTGAGCGCCGCACCGCTTTCCCCGGCCCGGCCGGTGCGGCCGATGCGGTGGGTGTGGTCGATGGCCGAGCGTGGCAGGTCGTAGTTGATGACGGCAGAAAGCTCGGGAATGTCGAGCCCGCGGGCTGCCACATCGGTCGCCACCAACACCTGGATCTCGGCCGTCTTCAAGGCCATCAGGACGCGGGTGCGTCCACCCTGGCTCAATTCGCCATGCAAGGCGGCTGCCTTGATGCCGGCAGCCCAGAGCTGGTCAGAAACATGCTCGGTCGCATATTTGGTCGCCACGAACACCAACGCCCTCTCCCACCCTTGGGTCTGCAGCAGATGTTTGAGCAGCGGCGTGCGGCCGCTGGCATCGACTTCGATCGCACGCTGGGCGATCTGGCCGCGCTGCTCAGGCGCCGTCTCGATGACGATGCGTTCGGGATCCTGCAGCAAGCCATCTGCCAGCGCCGCAAGTGCTGGCGCGAAGGTGGCCGAGAAAAACAGGTTCTGGCGCTTCGCCGGCAGCAAGGCGAGGATGCGCTGTAACTCTTCGGCAAACCCGAGGTCAAGCAAGCGATCGGCCTCGTCCAGCACCAGCAAGGACACTGCCGAGAGCCTGACCGCGTTGTGTTCGATCAGGTCGAGCAGGCGTCCAGGCGTGGCGATGATGATGTCGGCGCCACCGCGCAAAGCCATCATCTGCGGGTTGATCGAGACACCGCCAAAGACGCTGCTGATCTTCAGCCGCTCGGGCAGCTGGCGCGCAAAGCCGCCAATGACCTCGGCGACTTGAGCGGCGAGTTCGCGCGTCGGCACCAGCAGCAGCACGCGCGGCTGGCGCGCCGCATCGGGGCCGATCTGCAGCAGGCGCTGCAACAGCGGCAAGGCAAAGGCGGCGGTCTTGCCCGAGCCGGTCTGTGCCAGCCCGAGGACATCGGCCCCGCGCAGAATCGCCGGAATGGCTGCCGTCTGTATCGGCGTGGGTGCGTGATAGCCCTGTTCGCGTACAGCGTGGACGATGGCGGGCGACAAGCCCAGCGAGGCAAATGACATAGGCTTGGCCTGGTTGTACTGCAGGGCAAGCGCGAAGGCTTGCGGAGGAAAATTCCAAGACGCTTGCCCAGGGTCAGAAGCTGGACTCAAGCGGATGAACTGGCGAGATTTCAGTCCTGGCAGCGGCGACTTCAGTGCGAGCCAAAGTTGCCAGTTCGGCCACCTGATGCGGCGACAGGTCCTTGAGCTTGTGGTCTGACCAGACCTGCCGCCAGCGCCTGGCGCCGGGCTGACCGTTCCAGAGGCCCAGTGCGTGGCGCATCGATTGTGACGAGGGGCGACCGGCGGCCACTTGCCGTGCCATATGGCCCAGCCATAGCGTCTCAAGCTGTTCGCGGCTTTGCACCGGGTCCGCCTGGCCAAAGAAGCGCGAGTCCCAGGCCGACATCTGCCAGGGCTCGTGATAGGCCTGGCGGCCCACCATCACGCCGTCAACATGTTCGAGTTGTGCGGCGATCTCGGCATCGCTCTTGACGCCGCCGTTGAGCACGATCGTCAGATGCGGGAACTCGGCCTTCAGCCGGTGCACCATCTGATAGCGCAGGGGCGGCAGTTCGCGGTTTTCCTTGGGCGAAATCCCCTGCAGCCAGGCATTGCGCGCGTGGACGATGAAGACTTCGCAGCCGGCATCAGCGATGGCGCCGACAAAGTCGCGCAGGAACTCATAGCTTTCGGTCCGGTCGACACCGATGCGGTGCTTGATCGTCACCGGAATGCTGACCGCATCGCGCATGGCCTTGATGCCATCAGCGACCAGCGCAGGCTCGAGCATCAGGCAGGCGCCGAAAGCGCCGCGTTGGACCCGCTCGCTCGGGCAGCCACAGTTCAGGTTGACTTCGTCATAGCCCCAGGACTCGGCCAGCTTGGCACAAGCCGCCAGGTCGGCCGGTTCGGAGCCGCCGAGCTGCAGCGCGACCGGATGTTCTTCCGCATTGAAATCGAGGTGCCGCGGCTGGTCCCCATGCAGCAAGGCGCCGGTCGTCACCATCTCGGTGTAGAGCCTTGTGTGCCGCGTCAGCAAGCGATGCAGATAGCGGCAATTTCTATCGGTCCAGTCCATCATCGGCGCTACCGAGAGTCGCCATGGACTCAAGTCCGGCCATGCCGCGCTTGCCGAAACCGTCATTCAGAACAAACCGCTGATGCGACCTGCGGCATCGACATCGATGCGTTCGGCCGATGGAACCTTGGGCAAGCCTGGCATCGTCATGATGTCGCCGCAGATCGCCACGATGAATTCAGCGCCGGCGTTCAGCCTCAGCTCGCGCACTTGAAGGTTGTGCCCGGTCGGCGCGCCACGCAAGGCCGGGTCGCTGCTGAACGAATAAGGTGTCTTGGCGATGCAGACCGGCAACTCGCCCCAACCGGCGTCCTGCCATTCTTGCAATTGCGCCATGGCCTTTGGTGCAAACACGACTTCGGCGGCGCGATAGATGCCGGTTGCCACCCGGCGGATCTTGTCGGCCAGCGGTAGCGCATCGACGTACAGCGGGGTACGGGCAACAGCTGTGCCTTCGCATAATTTCACCACGGCTTGGGCCAATGCCATCGCACCGGGGCCACCGTTGGCCCAATGGGTCGCGACCACGCAGCCGACCCCGAATTGCGCGCAATAGCCTTCGATCATGGCCAGCTCTTCGGGCAGGTCAGCATCAAACCGGTTGATCGACACCACCAGCGGCAAGCCCAGCTGTTGCTGGAGGTTCTCGATATGGCAGCCCAGATTGGGCAGACCAGCTTCGAGTGCCTGCAAGGTGTTGCTGGCCGGGTTCTTCACTGCATCAGCGCCGCCATGGTATTTCAAGGCCCTCACGGTGGCGACGAGGACAGCGCAGGCCGGTTGCAGACCCGCCTTGCGGCATTTGATGTTGACGAACTTCTCGGCACCGAGATCAGCGCCAAAGCCGGCCTCGGTGACGACATAGTCGGCCAGCTTCAAGGCGGTGCGGGTGGCGATGACCGAGTTGCAGCCGTGCGCAATATTGGCGAAGGGTCCGCCGTGGACGAAGGCTGGTGTGCCTTCCAGCGTCTGCACAAGATTTGGCGCCAGCGCGTCCTTGAGCAGCGCGGCCATCGCGCCGTCGGCTTTCAGTTCACGCGCTGTCACGTTCTTGCGGGCGGCTGTCTGGCCGACGATGATGTTGCCGAGCCTGCGTTTCAGGTCGGCGAGCGAGCTCGACAGGCACACGATCGCCATCACCTCGGAGGCGACAACGATGTCGAAACCGTCCTGGCGCGGGAATCCGTTGCCCGGGCCGCCCAGGCTCACCGTGATGTCACGCAAGGCGCGATCGTTCATGTCGACCACACGGCGCCAGCTGATGCGGCGCGCATCGAGCGCCAGCGCATTGCCATGGTGGATATGGTTGTCGATCAATGCCGACAACAGGTTGTGCGCCAGCGCGATGGCATGGAAATCGCCGGTGAAATGCAGATTGATGTCTTCCATCGGTACGACCTGGGCAAAGCCGCCGCCGGCCGCGCCGCCCTTCATGCCAAAGCATGGGCCCATCGACGGCTCGCGCAGGCAAATCACCGCCTTTTTGCCGATCTGGTTCAGGCCGTCACCCAGTCCGACGGTCGTGGTTGTTTTGCCTTCGCCCGGGGGCGTTGGCGAGATCGCGGTGACCAGCACCAGATGGCCATCGCTGCGCTGCCCTTCCAGGCCGGCGATATAGGACAGGTCGATCTTGGCCTTGTAATGGCCATAAGGGATCAGGGCTTCTTCAGGCAGGGCCAGCCTGGCTTGCGCCAGCGGCAGGACTTTTTGCAATGTTGCGGCCTGGGCGATGTCGATGTCAGTAGGCATCAGGATGTTCCGGTTTGGGTGAGTTCGGTTATTTCAGGCCGCGCAGCGGATGAAGCGTAGGTCTCCAGGGGCTGTCGAAATAGGCCTGCACCATTGTCGGTGTGACCGCCGCTATGGCTGAAGGTTTCCAGCGCGGCGCATGATCCTTGTCGATCACCAGCGCGCGGATGCCTTCGACGGTTTCGTTCTCGGTCAAGGGCCGCAGATGAAAGCATTGGTGCACCATATCGCGCTCCATGCGCAAGTCTTCGGCCAGCGTCATGGCCCTGGCGCGGCGTAACTGTTCCAGCGTCACAGCCAACATCAACGGTGAGCGCTGCAGCAGCTTGGCCAGCATACGGGCCGACCATGGGTCATCGGCCGCTGCCAGCGACGCCATGATGGCCGCCACATCAGGCAGTCCGAAATGCCTGTCGATCAAGGCCTGCGGCGGCAAGGTGCTGGCCGGCGCCAGATCGGCATATTCCATCACGCTGGCGATCACATGCTCGGCACTGGCTTGCTCGCCATGGCGCAAATTCTCGATCAAGTCCGGCAATGCCGCCGACTGAATGAAGACATCACCGAGGCCATATTCAATCGCCTCGGTGGCGGCAATCGGCTCGCCGGTCAAGGCCAGCCACTGGCCGACATGACCCGGGCATTGGCCGAGGAAATAGCCACCGCCGACATCCGGAAACAGGCCGATATGCGTCTCAGGCATCGCCAGGCGGCTACGCTCGGTCAGTACGCGCAGCCGGGCACCTTGGCTGATGCCCATGCCGCCGCCGATCACCAAACCGTCCATCAACGCGATATAGGGCTTCGGGTATTGGTGGATCAGGTGGTTGAGTGCGTATTCGTCAGTGAAAAAATCATCCAACCCGGTGTCGCCTGCCAAGGCGGCGACATGAAAAAAGCGGATGTCGCCGCCAGCGCAAAAGACCGGCGCTTTGCCCGGGCGAGCCGCCGCCAGCAGCATGACGGCCTGAATCTCGGCCGCTTCCTGCCAGGATTGCAGCAAGGCGGCGATGTCGCGAATCATCGCCAGCGACAGCGCATTCAGCGCTTCGGGCCGGTTCAAGGTGATCAGGCCCAGACAGCCGTTGACTTCGGCGTGGATTTGGCCTTGGGAATGCAGGACGGGAATCAAAGCGGGCGTCATGCCTGGCTCCGTGAATTGGGGGTTGAAACAATCGGCAATACTGTGGGCGAACTGATTTTCCGGGCCATGAGTTCGTTGCCGATCAACGCTGCCAGCACCATAGCACCGCCGACCAGGGTCGAGCTAGAAGGGTCTTCCCCGGCACCAAGCCAGGCCCACAACACACCAAAAATGACTTCGAGCAGGCCAAGCAATGACAACTCGGCCCCCGAAAGCTCCCGGCTCAGCCGTACAACCAGCAGGCATGGCAGGGTCAGTTGGAACAGCCCCAGTCCAGCGAGCAAGGACAGGTCGTGAACCGAAGCTTGAGATGGCAAAGCCAATGGCAGCGTCGCAACTGTCGACAGCAAGGCGCCGAGTAGCAGGGCCAGCGGCATGTCGCTGTGCTTTGCTTCCAGCGCATGGCCCGCATGCTGGAGCAAACACCAATTGGTCGCAGCAGCCAGCGGCACGCACAGGGCGACGGCAATGCCTTGCAGATTGGCATGGGTATCGAGCTGCTGGTTGAACATCCAGGCCAGGCCAGCGCTGCCCAGCAGGATGGCGGCCCAGGTGCGCAAAGGCAGTTTGTGGTGCAAGAACAAGCGCGAGAACAGCGCTGTCAGCAGCGGCGCCAGTGCCATCGTCACGAGCACATTGGCAACCGTTGTCAGCTTCAGCGCCAGCATGAAGGCGGTGAACATCACCGCCCAGCAAAGGCCGGAGAAGCGGACCAAATGCGGGGCAAGCAGTAACTGTCTGAACAGCGCCGGCCCGCGCTGCCAGCCCAGCACCATCGAGAGAAAAACCAGCGTGAAGGCACTGCGCCAGAAGGTCAGCTCAAAGCCGCGCGCGTCCTGCAAATGCCGCGTCACCACCCCGGCCGTGCTCCACAGCAAGGTGACCAGCAGCATCAGGAGCAAGGCGCGCCGATGACTCATCGAACTAGGCAATGGGAAAGCATCCTGTCAACAAGGCGGCAGTCGCCTCGAAGGGCTTGTGCACGCCTTGTCTCATGCCCGGGAGTCACTCGCCCCGGGCAGATGGCCGTCAATCATCAACGCGAAAAGCGCTTGCGTTCGTTTTCGGTCAGGTAACGCTTGCGCAAGCGAATGCTCTTGGGCGTGATTTCGACCAACTCGTCGTCTTCGATGAACTCGACGCCATACTCCAGCGTCAAATCGATCGGTGGCGTGACCTTGATGGCGTCTTCCTTGCCGCTGACCCGGAAGTTGGTCAACTGCTTCGTGCGTGTTGCATTGACGACCAGGTCGTTGTCGCGGTTGTGGATGCCAACGATCATGCCTTCATAGACCGGGTCATTGGGCTTGACGAACATGCGTCCGCGGTCGTCCAGCTTGCCCAGGGCGTAAGTGAAGATCTCACCAGCGTCCATCGAGATCAGCACGCCGTTCTTGCGTCCACCGATCTCACCTTTGTGCGGCTCATAGCTGTCGAAGATGTTGCTGATCAAGCCCGAACCACGGGTCAAATTCATGAACTCGTTGGAGAAGCCGATCAAGCCACGAGCCGGGATCCGGTATTCAAGACGCACACGGCCGCGGCCGTCTGATTCCATATTGACCAGGTCACCCTTGCGTTCGCCCAAGGCCTGCATCACGCCACCCTGGTGAGTTTCCTCGACGTCAGCGGTGACCAATTCGATCGGCTCATGCTTTTCGCCGTTGACATCGCGGAACACCACACGCGGCTTCGATACTGCCATCTCGTAGCCTTCGCGGCGCATGTTTTCCAGCAGAATCGTCAGGTGCAACTCACCGCGACCCATGACTTCGAAGATGCCCTCTTCGTCGGTCTCGGCAACGCGCAGCGCCACATTGCTCTGCAGTTCCTTTTGCAAGCGGTCCCAGAGTTGGCGGCTGGTGACGAATTTGCCTTCGCGGCCGGCCAGCGGGCTGGTGTTGACGCAGAAGTTCATCGTCAGCGTCGGCTCGTCGACCTTGAGCATCGGCAGCGGCGCCGGCTTCAGCAGGTCGGTCACGGTCACGCCGATGCCGATTTCCGAGATGCCGTTGATCAAGACGATGTCGCCGGGGCCGGCTTCGGTGACTTGCACGCGGTCCAGGCCCTGGAAAGTCAGCACATTGTTGATGCGCCCCTTGGTGGACTTGCCTTCAGGGCCTTCCATCACCACCACATCCATGCCGGGCTTGATCGTGCCCTGACTGATGCGGCCGACGCCGATGCGGCCGACGAAGGTCGAAAAATCCAGCGCCGAAATCTGCAATTGCAGCGGTGCTTCGGGGTCACCCTTTTGCGGCGGCACATGGGCCAGCACGGTGTTGAACAGGGCCGACATGTCCGGGCCCCATTGTTCACCAGGAGCGCCTTCGACCAGCGAGGTCCAGCCGTTGATGCCCGAAGCGTAGACCACCGGAAAGTCGAGTTGTTCGTCAGTGGCGCCGAGCTTGTCAAACAGATCGAAAGCGGCATTGATCACGGCATCGGGCTTGGCGCCAGGCTTGTCGACCTTGTTCACCACCACGATCGGCTTCAAACCCAGGGCCAGGGCCTTCTTGGTGACGAAGCGGGTCTGTGGCATCGGGCCTTCCTGCGCGTCGATCAGCAACACCACACCGTCGACCATCGACAAAGCGCGCTCGACCTCGCCGCCGAAGTCGGCATGTCCCGGGGTATCCACGATGTTGATGTGGGTGCCTTCCCAGGAAACGGCGCAGTTCTTGGCCAGAATGGTGATGCCGCGTTCGCGTTCGATGGCGTTGTTGTCCATCACGGTGTCGATCACTTTTTCGTGTTCGGCAAAGGTGCCGCTCTGGCGCAGCAATTGGTCAACCATGGTGGTTTTGCCATGGTCAACGTGGGCGATGATGGCGATGTTGCGGATTTGCTTGGTCATACGGGGCTTTCTAAAAAACTGCTTTCAGTGCTCACGAGGCTTTTGACCTCATGCGGACTCAGTAATCGATCGGCGATCAACTCGCCGTCAGTGATATGGGCACTGCCCAGAAATGCATGTGGTTCGGATCCGTAAACCCGTACATGCGGTGCGTCTTCATTGCTGTCGCTGTAAAGGCGACGCCGCAGACCGTTCAGAAAACGAGCTGCTTCGGTCTGGTCGAGCCGCAGCTCGGGCCAGTCCGACAACAAGGAGTCGGGCGGACGCAGCAAGGCCTCACGCTCGATTTCAGTCAAGGCAGCCAGCGCGTCCAGACTGATCGCCTCGCCAATGGCCAGCGGGCCTGAAGCGGTTCGTCTAAGCGCACTCAATGAAGCGCCGCAACCGAGTCGGTGTCCGATGTCTTCAGCCAGCGTTCGGATGTAAGTGCCCTTGCTGCAGCGAATGCCCAAGGTCAGGCGCTCATCCTGCCAGTCGATGATGTCAATGGCGTGAATCGTCACGCGCCGTGAAGGCCGCTCGATGACGATGCCAGCACGGGCATATTCGTACAGCGGTCGGCCCTCATGCTTGAGGGCCGAATGCATTGGCGGCACCTGGTCGATCGCTCCGGTAAAGGCCAGGCAAGCGGCTTCGATCTGCTCGCGCGTGACCTGCACATCGCATTGCTCCAGCACCTCGCCTTCGGCATCACCGGTTGTGGTCCTGACACCGAGTCGCAGCACGGCCTCGTAAGCCTTGTCGGCATCGAGGCTGATCTGGCTGAATTTGGTACTGGCACCGAAGCACAGCGGCAGCAGACCCGTGGCCAGAGGATCCAGCGTACCGGTATGGCCGGCTTTTTCGGCGCGCATCAACCATTTGGCTTTTTGCAGGGCATCGTTGCTCGACAGGCCCAGCGGCTTGTCAAGCAGCAGCACGCCGTGCAATGCACGACGCGGCGTCTTGGGGCGCTGGGTTTTGGCAATCATCGGCTGTTGGCTTAGTCCGCCGCCTTGGTGTCGTCCGCAGCGCCATCCGGCGCAACCGTCTCATCGTCCTTGGCTCGGGTCGCATTGGCCTGGTTGATCAGGGCGCTCAGTTCGGCCGCCCGCTCGGTCGTGCGGTCGAAGTGGAAATGCAGGCTTGGCACCGTGTGGATTTGCAGTCGCTTGAACAAGCCGTTGCGCAAGAAACCAGCGGCTTCGTTCAATGCTTCGCCGGTTTCCTTGGCATCACCGACCAGCACCGAGAAGAACACCTTCGCGTGGGCATAGTCGGGCGTGACCTCGACCGCGTTGACGGTGGCCATGCCAATGCGTGGATCCTTCAGTTCGCGAATCAACTCGGCCAGATCGCGTTGGATCTGGTCGGCCACCCGGAAACTGCGGTTGGGTATGACCCTTTTATGTCTCATGTTGAACTCCTGCCTGCTGCATTTTTCGGCTCTCAGCCATCAATGCTGGGCCCTTCAAACACAAACCCCGCCACTCCTTGGAGGGCGGGGTTTGCTGGTTGAGGGCAATCCGCCTTAAAGCGTCCGGGCAACTTCCTTGACTTCGAAGAATTCCAACTGGTCGCCTTCTGCGATGTCGCTGTAGTTCTTCAGTTTGATACCGCACTCGAAGCCTTCCTTGACTTCGCGCACATCGTCCTTCATGCGCTTCAAGGTATCGATGTCGCCGGTGTAGATCACCACGTTCTCGCGGATGAGGCGGAAACGTGCGGCTCGGTTGACCGAACCTGAGGTGACCATGCAACCAGCAATCGTACCGATCTTGGTCGCCACGAAGACAGTACGGATCTCGGCGGTGCCGATGACTTCCTCGCGCTGCTCGGGAGCCAGCATGCCGGTCATCGCTGCCTTCACTTCATCTACTGCGTCATAGATGATGTTGTAGTAGCGGATGTCGACCGTGTTGTTCTCGGCCAGCTTGCGCGCACCGGCATCGGCACGCACATTGAAGGCGATGATGACGGCCTTCGAGGCCATCGCCAGATTGACGTCGGACTCGTTGATCGCACCAACTGCAGCATGAACGATCTGCACCTTGACTTCAGGCGTGGACAGTTTCAACAGCGAGGCCGCCAGAGCTTCCTGCGAACCCTGTACATCGGACTTGATGATCAAGGCCATCGTCTGTACGTCGCCAGCACCCATGTTCTCGAACATGTTCTCCATCTTGGAGGCCTGCTGACGCGACAGCTTCACATCGCGGTACTTGCCCGAACGGAATGTGGCGATTTCACGGGCCCGG
The DNA here is from genome assembly GCA_903820745.1 of uncultured Burkholderiales bacterium. Taxonomy (GTDB): domain Bacteria; phylum Pseudomonadota; class Gammaproteobacteria; order Burkholderiales; family Burkholderiaceae_C; genus Paucibacter_A. The sequence goes on along the minus strand of CAIJIT010000013.1, from coordinate 4,559 downwards.
CGCTCATCGCCCAGCACCATGAATTCATCACCAGCTTGCGGCACTTCGGTCAGACCCTGGATTTCAACCGGGATCGACGGACCCGCTTCGGTACAGGACTTGCCGTCTTCGTCGAGCATGGCGCGCACACGGCCATAGGTCGAACCGGCCAGCACCACGTCGCCGCGTTTCAAGGTGCCTGATTGCACCAGGATCGTCGCCACCGGACCGCGGCCTTTGTCAAGCTTGGCTTCGATCACCAGACCCTTGGCCATCGACAGCGAAGGAGCACGCAGTTCGAGTACTTCAGCTTGCAGCAAAACGCGTTCAAGCAGGCTGTCGACGCCTTCGCCGGTCTTGGCTGATACGGCCACGAATGGCGTTTCGCCACCGAAGTCCTCGGGCACCACGCCCTCGGCCACCAGCTCCGACTTGAGGCGCTCGATATTGGCGCCAGGCTTGTCGATCTTGTTCATCGCCACCACCAACGGCACACCGGCCGCCTTGGCATGGCTGATCGCTTCCTTGGTCTGCGGCATCACGCCGTCATCAGCCGCCACCACCAGAATCACGATGTCGGTGGCTTTGGCACCGCGAGCGCGCATGGCGGTAAACGCCGCGTGGCCCGGGGTGTCGAGGAAGGTGATCATGCCGCGCGGCGTATCAACGTGATAAGCGCCGATATGCTGGGTGATACCACCGGCTTCACCCGCTGCGACACGGGCACGGCGGATGTAGTCGAGCAATGAGGTCTTGCCATGGTCGACGTGACCCATGACGGTGACGACCGGAGCACGCGGCAGCGATTCATGCTGCTGCTCAGACGTTGTGCCCTCTTCTTCCAGGAACGCATCGGGATCGTCAAGCTTGGCCGGGAAGGCCTTGTGACCCATTTCCTCGACCAGAATCATCGCGGTCTCCTGGTCCAGTTGCTGATTGATCGTGACCATCTGGCCCAGTTTCATCAACACCTTGATCAGCTCTGAGGCCTTGATCGACATCTTGTGCGCCAGATCGGCAACCGAAATCGTCTCGGGCACATGCACTTCCTGCGCTTGTACTTCAACCGGAGCGGCAAAACTGGTCAGTCCGCCGCGGCGATCAGCACCACGATCAGTACCGCCGCGACGGCCGCCGGCAGCACCTCGGGTCGGAGCACGCCAGCCGCCAGCTGCAGGCCTTGCACCACCGGGTGCGGCAGTGCCGGCAGGCTTGACGCCGCCGCGCTTCTTGTCATCAGACCAGCTGGATGAGAGCTTTTCCGACTTGACTGATTTCTTCTCGCCGGGCTTGGCCACGCCAGCCACTGGAGCACCCGGCGTTCCGGGCTTCTTGTGGATCGTGCCCTTGATTTCCTTGGTGGGCTCAACCGGCTTGGGCTCTTCCTTCTTGGCCGTCATCACCCGCTTGGGTGCGTTCATCATCGCGCGGATGGCCGAGGCCTCGGACTCGGCAGCCTTGCGGCGGCGCTCCAGATCGACCTGTTTTTGCTTCTCTTCAGCACCGACGTCGATGGCTTTGACCACACGCAGGACTGGTTTGACCGGTTCTGCCGGAGCGGCGACTACGACCGGCTCAACCACCGCAATGACAACGGGTTCGGCCACGGGCTCCGGTGCAGCTTTCGCGCTGCGGCTGGCGGCAGAAGCCTTGTTGATCGCCGCTGCCTCCTTGGCGACCGACTCGGCGGTCCCGCGCGGCGCCCTCGAGGCCGCCCTGGCTGCGGCGGCATCAGCCACTGCACGCGCTGCGGCTTCGTCTGTCGCGATGATGTCGGCGGCCACCTTGGCCAGACGGCGCTGCTCTTCGGCTTCCCGGACAAGCCGCTCGGCATGTTCACGTTCGCGCACCCGGATCGCCAGTTCGGCCTCTTGCTGACGCAAAGCGTCGGCCTGAGCCAGGGCTTCTTCCTGACGGCGTTGCAGATCGGCCTCGTCGACGACATGGCCGGCGTCGTCACCACCCGTCGCCTCGTCGAGCTTGATGAAAGTACGCTTCTTGCGCACTTCAACCTGGATCGTGCGCGCCTTGCCACTGGCATCGGCTTGCTTGATCTCGCTGGTTGACTTGCGGGTCAGCGTGATCTTCTTGCGGTCGGCGCCCGCAGTGCCATGCGCCGTACGCAGATGGCCCAGCAGACGCTCCTTGTCGGCTTCGTTCAGTACATCATCGGTAGATGCCTTGTTGACGCCAGCTGCTTGCAACTGCTCAAGCAGCGTACCCGCTGATCGTTGAAGCTCTGCGGCGAACTGGGCGACGGTAGTCACAGCCATTGTTGAATCCTTAACTTATGCGTTCGGTGCTGCGCGATTGATCGGTTGTGCCAGGGCGAAAGCCGCCTCAAGCCGTGAACCAATGTTCGCGGGCTTTCATGATCATGGTGCGGGCCTCGGCCTCGTCCATACCGACCAATTCAACCAGTTCGTCGACGGCCAGATCGGCCAGGTCGTCGCGGGTATTGATGTTGCCTTCAGCCAGCTTGGCGATCAGTTCGGGCGTGACGCCGTCCAGATCGCGCAGGTCTTGCGACACACCTTCAGCCAGTTCCTCGCGGGCGATCTCCATCGTCAACAGCGCATCCTTGGCTCTTGTGCGTAACTCGTTGACCATGTCTTCGTCAAAGGACTCGACTTCGAGCATTTCCTGCATTGGCACATAGGCCACTTCTTCGAGGCTGGTAAAGCCTTCGGAGATCAGGATGTCGGCAACTTCGGCATCGACGTCGAGCTTTTCGATGAAGAGCTTGCGCACCGATTCGGATTCCTGCTCATGTTTGACCGCCGATTCCTCGGCCGACATGATGTTGATGCGCCAGCCGGTCAGCTCGGAAGCCAGCCGCACGTTCTGGCCGCCGCGACCGATTGCAATCGCGAGGTTTTCCTCGTCGACAACAACGTCCATCGCATGGCGCTCTTCATCCACCACGATCGACTGCACGTTTGCCGGCGCCAAAGCACCGATGACGAACTGGGCCGGGTCTTCAGACCACAACACGATGTCGACGCGTTCACCCGCCAATTCGTTGGTCACGCCATTGACGCGCGAACCGCGCACCCCGACGCAAGTACCGATCGGGTCGACGCGTTTGTCATGCGAGACCACGGCAATCTTGGCGCGTGAACCGCAGTCGCGGGCGCAGCTCTTGATTTCCAGCAGGCCCTGCTCGATTTCGGGTACTTCCTGGGCGAACAACTCGACCATGAACTCTGGCGCGCTGCGCGACAGCATGATCTGCGGCCCACGCTGCGTCGAGTCGATGCCAAGAATCACCGCACGGACGCGATCGCCGGTGCGCAGATTTTCCTTCGAGATCATCTCGCTGCGCTTCAGGCGCCCTTCAACGCGGCCTGACTCGGCAATGATGTCGCCCTTGTCGAGACGCTTGACGGTGCCGACGAAAATCTTCTCGCCCCGCGCCATGAAGTCATTCAGCAATTGCTCGCGCTCGGCATCACGGATCTTCTGCAGGATCACCTGTTTGGCAGCCTGCGCGCCGATGCGGCCGATCGGCACCGAATCAACCGGCTCCTCGATATGGTCGTCGACTTCGATGTCGGCAATCTGCTCCTGCGCTTCGAACAACAGGATTTCAGAATCGGGATTCTGCAGACCGGCTTCGCTGGGAACGACATGCCAGCGGCGGAAAGTCTCGTACTCGCCCGAATCGCGGTCGACGCAGACGCGGATGTCAGCCTCTCCGCCATAAAGCCTCTTGGTCGCCGAAGCCAAAGCGGCCTCGACAGCGCCAAACACCACATCGCGTTCCACGCTTTTCTCGCGTGAAATTGCATCTACCAACATCAGCAGTTCGCGGTTCATTGATCAGGACCTCCGTCAACCTTGTCATTAATGCGCACGACTTCTTCCCCACCGCCTTTTTTGGCCGGTGCGGGTTTGCTGCCGCGACCCTTGAAGTTCACCACGGGCACCAAGCGTGCTTCGCGGACTTCCTCAAGAGAAAAATCCAATGCCTGATCAGCTCCACCCTCGCTGATGATCAGGCGCCATTCGGGCGCTGCCTGAGCTGCGTCAGCCGGCACAGCAACTTCTGGCAGCAGGGCCAGCAAGCCCTTGTATTTCTTGCGCCCCTGGAACGGCATGCGCAGCGTGATCTCGACTTCCTGGCCGACAAAGCGCGCATAGTCAGCAGCTTTTTTCAGCGGACGGTCAAGACCCGGCGACGACACTTCAAGGCGCTCATAGGGGCATTCCTCGACTTCGAGCACATATTGCAACTGTCGCGTCACGCGCTCGCAGTCTTCAACATTGATCAATTCGCCGGCGGCAGCCAGCTCAGGCAGACGGTCGATATAGACGCGCAGCAATCCAGCCGGGCTGCGTTCGCAGTCCACCAGGTCGTAACCCAGTCCGGTCACGGTTTTTTCAACAGCGTCTTGCCAATTCATGAATCAGTAATCTTCAATTTCCCGCGGCGCGTGCCGCGTATAGGGTCTTCCGAGCTGATTTTTGCTTTCAAAGCCATACCGGGCCAGACAGCGAATTCGTTCGAGCAAAAAAAAATGGGCTGGATGAATCCGCCCAAATCCTGTCGCATGCCTGCTACTTCATGCCTGCCTGCT
>CAIJIT010000012.1 GCA_903820745.1 uncultured Burkholderiales bacterium | reverse complement strand
CACGCAGACCTGTTCCGACTGTGGTTGGGTCGGGGGACCCAAAGGGCTCGAAGGTCGTGCAATAAGGCAATGGACCTGCTTGGGGTGTGAGAGTTTGCATGATCGTGATGTGAGCGCTGCTCGCAATATCCTGTCAAAGTTCAGAGCCGGCTGCGGACATGCAGCCCCTGTAGAGGGAATCCCCGCCCTTTAGGGCGGGGAGGATGTCAACTTGGTGCGCTTCTATGCGATGGGTTGGTGCACGGTCACCAGCTTGGTGCCGTCTGGGAAGGTCGCTTCGACCTGGATGTCGGGAATCATCTCGGCAATTCCGTCCATCACCTGTTCGCGCGAGAGGATCGTTTTGCCCTCGCTCATCAGCGCGGCGACGCTCTTGCCGTCGCGCGCACCCTCCATGATGGCGGCACTGATCAAGGCCACCGCCTCGGGGTAATTGAGCTTGAGCCCACGCGCCATGCGGCGCTCGGCCAGCAAGGCGGCGGTGAAGATCAGGAGTTTGTCTTTTTCACGCGGAGTTAATTCCATCTCATTACCTTCGATGCTTGTTAATCAGCGCGTGCAGCCTGCGGCTGAACATGCGGTGTCAAATCCATTGCACTACTTTTGACGCTTGTAAGACCTACGCCAAACCTCCCAAAATGCCTCGTTCGCCCTGAGCCTGTCGAAGGGTCGCCCTGATCTGCCCTGTCCTGCAAGACACCGTATGCAGCCTGAAACAGAAGAGGCGAAGTCAGGCCCATGGTGCTGCATTTGCAGGATCGGTGCCAGGTCGGCACGGGAATTGATAGTAGTCCTTCATGTCCAAGCCAATTCAGCCCCAGCCGGTCCAGCGCGTCATCAAGATCCGGCGCGATTACAACGCCTGGGTGGCGAGTGAATCGCTGGAGGACTATGCACTGCGTTTCACCCCGCATAGTTTCCGGCGCTGGTCGGGCCTGCGGGTGGCCAACACTGCATTCGGCGCGGCGTCCTTCCTGGTGCTCGAGGCTGTCGGGGCGACGCTGCTGGTTCGCTATGGCTTTGCCAATGCCTTCTGGGCCATCCTGGCCACCGGGCTGATCATCCTGGCGGCCGGCTGGCCGATCAGCGTTTACGCGGCCCGCTATGGCGTTGACATGGACCTGCTGACACGCGGTGCCGGCTTCGGCTATATCGGCTCGACCCTGACCAGCCTGATCTACGCCAGCTTCACTTTCATCTTCTTTGCCCTCGAGGCCGCGATCATGGCTTACGCGCTCGAGCTCGCCTTCGACATTCCGCCCGCCTGGGGGTATCTGCTCTGCGCGCTGGTGGTGCTGCCGTTGGTCATGCGCGGCGTCACCGCGATCGAAAAACTGCAGGCCTGGACCCAGCCGCTGTGGCTGGCGCTGCTGGTCACGCCCTATGTGTTCGTGTTCGCGCGCTATCCCGAGTTGGCGCAGCAGTTGCCAAGCTATGCCGGCGAGAGCGGTCTGGCCGGCGGTTTCCAACTGCCCCTGTTCGGCGCGGCGCTGACGGTGGGCATCGCCTTGATCACGCAGATGGGCGAGCAGGCCGACTATCTGCGCTTCATGCCCGAGCCCGAACCGGGCAAGCGCTGGCGCTGGTGGCTGTCGGTGTTTGTCGGCGGGCCGGGCTGGGTCCTGCCGGGGGTGCTGAAGATGCTGGGTGGGGCGCTGCTGGCCTTTCTGGCGATCCAGCTGATGGTGCCGGCCGAGCGCGCGGTCGATCCGAACCAGATGTATCTGGTCGCTTACGAGACGGTGTTCAGCCGCCCCGGCTGGGCCGTGGCGGCGACCGCCTTGCTGGTCTTTGTCTCGCAATTGAAGATCAATGTGACCAATGCCTATGCCGGCTCGCTGGCCTGGAGCAACTTCTTCGCGCGCCTGACGCACAGTCATCCGGGGCGGGTGGTCTGGGTGCTGTTCAACAGCTTGATCGCGCTGTTGCTGATGGAGATGGAGCTGTTCAAGGCGCTCGACCTGGTGCTGGGGCTTTACGCCAATATCGCGATCGCCTGGATCATGACGGTGGTTGCTGATCTGGTGATCAACAAGCCCTTGGGTCTGTCACCACCCGGGATCGAATTCAAGCGCGCCCATCTGTACGACATCAACCCGGTCGGCGTCGGCGCGATGGGCATCGCATCGGTGCTTTCGATCAGCGCCCATCTGGGGCTGTTCGGGTCGATGGCCCAGGCCTTTTCGGCCTTGATCGCGCTGGTTGCGGCGCTGCTCTGTTCGCCCTTGATCGCTTGGGCCACCGGCGGGCGCTATTACATCGCACGTCAGTCGCAAGGCAGCTACCAGCGTCTGACCCATTGCTGCATCTGCGAGCGCAGCTACGAGGGTGAGGACATGGCGCATTGCCCCGCCTACCAGGGCTCGATCTGTTCGCTCTGCTGCACGCTCGATGCGCGCTGCGGCGATCTGTGCAAGCCCGAGGCGAGCCTGAAGGCGCAGCTGCGCGCGCTGGCGCAAAAACTGTTGCCGCGCAGCGCCTGGCCTTTGCTCGACAGCGGCCTGATCCAGTACCTCGGCCTGATGGCTCTGGTACTGCCGGTGCTGTTGTTGTTGTTCGGCCTGCTCTATCAACATGAGCTGGGCCGCCTGGGCAATGCCGCTGCCAGTCTGGCGCCTTTTTTGCGCGATTCCTACAGCAAGGCGTTGGTCGCCCTGCTGCTGCTGTCGGGGGTGATCGGCTGGTGGCTGGTGCTGACGCACAAGAGCCGTCAGGTGGCGCAGGAAGAATCAAATCGGCAGAGCCAGGCCCTGCTGCAGGAAATCGCTTCGCATCAGCGCACCGATGCTGAACTGCAGCAAGCCAGGGCGCAGGCCGAGCGCGCCAACCAGGCCAAGAGCCGCTACATCACCAGCATCAGCCATGAACTGCGCACACCCTTGAATGCCATCCTCGGCTATGCGCAGATCCTCGACGAGGACTCCCGCATGCCAGCGCATCGCCAGCAGGCGATCAAGGTGATCCGGCGTGGCGGCGAGCATCTGCTCTCGCTGATCGAGGGCAGCCTTGACCTGGCCCGAATCGAAGCCGGCCGTTTCAAGCTCGAACCTGGTCCCTGGGCGATGCGCGCCGGGCTCGACGATCTGCAGCGTTTGCTGAGCTTGCAGGCCGCGGCCAAGGGCTTGGCTTTCGACTATCTACCGGCCAAAGATCTGCCCGAATGGGTGCGCGCCGACGCCAAAAGGGTGCAGCAAATCCTTATCAATATCATCGGCAACGCGATCAAGTTCACTGGCGCAGGTCGGGTTCAACTGCGGATCAGGCATTCCCAGGAAATGGCGCGGATCGAAATTTCCGACACCGGCCCGGGCATGGATGAGGCCGAACTGGCCCGGGTGTTCGAGCCGTTCGAGCGCGGCGCTGCCGCGGCCAGCGCAGCCTCGGGCACCGGCCTGGGGCTGACCATCGCCAAGATGCTGACCGACTTGATGGGCGGCGCGCTCAGCGTGACCAGTCGCAAAGGGGAGGGGACGAGCTTCGAGTTGCGGCTGTTCCTGCCGCGCCTGCACGACAGCGCGATCGCCGCCCAGGCAAGGCGTGCCGCGAGGATAGGCTTTGCCGGCCCGGCAAGGCGCTTGCTGGTGGTCGACAACGAGGTTGCAGACCGCAATCTGCTGCAGGCATTGCTGGCGCCGCTGGGCTTCGATGTCAGGCTGGCCAGCAGCGGCCCGGAAGCGCTGGCCATGATTCCGGTCTGGCAGCCCGAGGCGATCCTGCTCGACCTGGCGATGCCGGGGCTCGATGGCTGGCAGACACTGGCGGCGATCCGTGAACAGGGTTTGAGCCAGGCGCCGGTGGCGATCGTCTCGGCCAATGCCTTCGAGCGCGGACTGGACAATGGATTGCAGGGCGGGCCGGGCGTCAGCGAACAGGACTTCATCCTCAAACCGGTGCGCGTCGACTTGCTGCTCGATTGGCTCGGCCGACAGTTGGGTCTCGACTGGCATCTGCGCGAGGCAATGCCTGCCGTGGAGCCCAGGCTTCCGACCTCGGCTGCCGCCCGGTTGCCGGCGCAGGCCGAATTGCTGGCGCTGCAGCAGCAACTCAGGCAAGGCCATATGCGCGGCCTGCGCCGGCAACTCGATGCGATGACCGATTGCACCGCCTTTGTCAGCGAATTGCGCTTGTTGGCCTATGGCTTCGAACTCGAGGCGATGAATCTGAAGGTGGCACGCGCCTTGCAAGCATCGGCTCAGCATGAAGCATGACGTTTTGATCGATTCCCCCGTGCCGCAGGCTGCAGGCTATGCCGAATGCGTGCTGATCGTTGACGATGTACCCGATAACTTGGCGCTGCTGCATGACGCGCTGGATGAATGCGGCTACACCGTGCTGGTGGCCAACAACGGCGAGCAGGCGCTCAGCATTGCGCTGCAGATGCAACCCGATGTCGTGGTGCTCGATGCGATGATGCCCGGCATCGACGGTTTCGAGGTCGCGCGGCGCCTGAAAGCCGACCCGGCGACGGCCGCTGCGCCGATCATCTTCATGACCGGACTGACCGACAGCGAACATGTGGAGGCAGCTTTTGCGGCTGGCGGCGCCGACTATGTGAGCAAGCCGATACGCCCGCGCGAGGTGCTGGCAAGGATCGCAGCGCATCTGCGCGGTGCGCGCGTGCAGCGCCAGGCGCGCAATGCGCTCGACGCCTTTGGTCATGCTAGCCTGACCGTGCATGAACAAGACGGCCGCTGTGTCTGGCAAACGGCCTTGGCGCGCGCCTTGATGGGTGAATATTTCAACGGCGGCCATTTCGAGCGCGGACGGCTGCCGCCCGAGGTCTTGCTGTGGCTGCACCGCGAGGTCTTGCGGCGCCGCGCCGGTGCGCCGCCGATCGGCTTGACGGTGCTGCCGCAAAGCCGCTCTGACGCTGCGCCGGCTGCAGTTCGCGGCGCCAAGCGTCTGAGCTTTGCCCTGCATGCGGTCGACCCCGATGCGCTCGGCGAAGGCCAATGGCTGATCGTGATGCGTGAGGCCGACGACGCGGCCTTGCTCGACGCGCTGGTGCACAGCTTCAAACTGACCTTGCGCGAGGCCGAAACGCTTTACTGGGTGGCCAAGGGCAAGACCAATGTCGACATTGGCGACATCCTCGGCACCAGCCCGCGGACCGTGCAAAAGCATCTCGAGCATGTATTCGAAAAACTCGGCGTCGAAACCCGCACCGCCGCCGCAGCGATGGCGATGGGCCGGGTACGCGGGCTTGATGCCGGGCACTGAAGCTGAGGAAAGCTCAGGCGAGGGTTTTCAGCAACCAGCGGTTCAGATCGACGATTTCCTCGGGGCAGACCGAATGCTGCATCGGGTAGTCATGCCAGTCCACCGGATGGCCGATCGCCTGCAAGGCGTGGCAGGCCGCCTTGCCACGCGCGAAAGGCACGACCGGGTCGCTGCGCCCATGCGCCATGAAGACAGGCAGGTCGGCGTTGACGCCGCTGCGTTCGGCCTCGGTGCTGGCCGCCAGCGGCAGATAGCCCGACAAGCAGACCAAGCCGGCAAGCCGTTCCGGGTAACGCAGACCGGTCAGCAAGGTCATCGCGCAACCTTGTGAAAAGCCCATCAGCACGATCCGCTCGGCAGCGATGCCGCGTGCGCGCTGCGTGTTGATCACGGCAGCGACCGCTTGCTGCGATTTGCGCAGACCCGCCTCGTCTTCGCGCCGGTCGAGCTCGACGCCGAGGATGTCGTACCAGGATCGCATCACATAGCCGCCGTTGATGGTCACCGGCTGCTCGGGCGCAGTCGGGAAGACATAGCGCACGCCGCCGATCGCGCTGAGGTCCAGTTCGTCACAGATCGGGATGAAATCGCGACCGTCGGCGCCCAGGCCGTGCAGGACGATGATGGCGCTGCGTGGATGCGCTTCGGTTTCGATTTCGATGAGTTCAAGAGGCATGGCTGGTTTCCTGAGTGGAGGGATTGGAGATTTCAAAGCGTAATTCGCCGCCAGTGGTCAAGCCGCAGTCTTGCCAGCCCGCGCGGCGGTAGAAAGCTTCGGCCCTGGTGCCCGGCGTCGTGCTCAGCCACAGCCGCGGCAGGCCGCGCGACCAGAGCCAGTCGAGCATTGCATCATGCAGGCGCCGTCCATGGCCTTGGCCGACATGGTCAGGGTCGACGAACAAGGCCCAGATATTGCCGTTTTCGGCGTTGCCGATGGCGAAACCGAGCAATTTGCCATCGTTTTGGATCACCCAGCCGCGACCACTGCTTTCGATCTGTGCGATCAGTTCGGCATCCGTGATGCGACCTGGCGCCAAGCGGTTTTCGCGCACCGCGTAGCGGACGCGCCAGAGTTCGGCGACATCGCTGCGAACGGCTTGTCTGAGCAGGTCTGGCATGTCGGGTCTTGGGGCATGGTGACGGAGCGCCATTCTCGCCCGGAAGCAGCAGGCTTCGATCCGGTCGCTTCAGCGACAGGAATGCCGGCCTGGTTCGGCGATGATGCAGGTCATGGGAACTCTTTATCTTGTGCGCCACGGCCAGGCCTCGTTCGGCGCGGCTGATTACGACCAACTCAGCGCCTTGGGGCGCGAACAATGCGTCTGCCTGGGCCGCTATTGGCAGCAGCGCGGCATCATTTTCGAGACGGTGCTGACCGGTAGTTTGAAGCGCCATCAGCAGTCACTCGCCGGCATTGCAGAAGGCCTCGGAGCGTCGTACCAGCCGCTGGTCTGGCCCGAACTGAACGAGTACGACAGCGAAGCCCTGATTGAGGCGATCCATCCGGCACCTCTTGCCAGGCCGGACAGCCCCGAGTTGTACCGCCATCACTTCAGGCTCTTGCGCGACGGCCTGAAAGCCTGGATGCGCGGCGACACCCAGCCGCGGGGCATGACCAGCTATGTGGAATTTTCGGCCGGTGTGGCTGACGCGCTCGACCACGTGTTGAAAAACTGCAGTGGCAATGTGCTGATCGTTTCGAGCGGCGGGCCGATCTCGACGGCCGTCGGCCAGGTGCTGAGCACCCCGGCCGAAACGACGATCGAGCTGAATCTGCGCATCCGCAACAGCTCGGTGACCGAATTCGCCTTCACCCCGAAGCGCCATATGCTGGTGAGCTACAACAACCTGCCGCATCTCGATTCGGAGCAGGGCGTGGCGATGGTCACTTACGCCTGATCCTTGATGGCCAAAAACTGACGGAAAATCAGGCTTTGCGCAGGTGCCCTCGATGTTCACCCATTTGATTCCTGACACGCAGGCACCGGTCGTCAAGGCCGATGCGGCCAAGCGCTTTTTGCGCTTGCTCGAGACCGCGCTGGCCGACGGGCAGTTCGTCAAATTGTTACTCTCCAAGGCCGTCGCCGCGGCGGCCGATCCTGCCCATGCCGCCGAGCGTTTGACGGTGCGTGAAGTCTTGCTGCGCGGCGAGCGCCAGCTGTCTTTTGTGTGGCGCTATCCGACCCGCGACATCACCAAGAACCAGCCGCTGACCGAGGGTCTCGCCTCGATCAAGGCGCTGCTCGGCGCGCAGTTCCAGTCCGCCCATCTGCACACCCAAAGCGAAGAAGTACAGCTGGCTTTCACCCGCAAGGGCCGGCCCAAATTGAGCCTGTCGCGCCATGCGCTGGCTGAGCTGCCCGCAGGTGCGCTGCAAGCGAGCGGCCATGACAAGGAAAAGCAGCGCTACTTGTCGCTGTCCAGGCGCTTCTGGCTCGACCTGGGCCTGACCCATGAGGTGCGGGGCGAGGCGCAGTTGGTGCCGGCGATGTCGCGCAAGTGGAAACAGATCAATAAATTCATCGAAATGTTCAGCGCTGCCGTCAAGGCCGCCGGGCTCGATGCGAGCAGCGCAGTCCATGTCGCCGATTTCGGTTCGGGCAAGGGCTATCTGACCTTCGCCGTGCATGACTGGCTGGTTGCCGAGGGCAAGCAGGCTCACGTCACAGGCGTCGAGTTGCGCGAGGACATGGTCAAGCTCTGCGCCGCGGCTGCGGCCAAGCATGGTCTGCAGGGGCTTAACTTTGACCAGGGCGATGTGCGCAGCTACCAACCGGCAAAGCTCGACGTGATGATCGCGCTGCATGCCTGCGACATTGCTACTGACTACGCGATTCACCTCGGCCTGCGTGCCGGAGCTTCGGTGATCATGTGCTCGCCTTGCTGCCACAAGCAGATCCGCCCGCAGATGCAATTGCCGCCGCTGCTGCGGCCAATGCTTCAGCATGGCATTCACCTCGGCCAGGAAGCCGAGATGGTGACCGATTCGCTGCGCGCGCTGCTGCTTGAAGCGCAGGGCTATGAAACCCAGGTGTTCGAATTCATCGCCCTCGAGCACACCAGCAAGAACAAGATGATCCTGGCGGTGAAAAAGACCGGTGCTGCGGCGGCCGCACAGGCTGCGCGCCGGCCCGAGTTGCTGGCGCAGATCGCCGAGATCAAGCGTTTCTACGGCCTGCGCGAGCATTGCCTGGAAACCCTGCTGGCCTGAGCCGCTGTTCCCGGCGTTCGCGTCGGCGCCATTGACGAATCGAAGCGACCTACGCCATCTTGCGTATTCCCGCTGCAGCAACTTCTGCGCACACTTGAATCAGTCCCTACCCACTGACTCATCCACTGCCAGGAGTTGTTCGCCATGAAGTTTTCCCGTCGCGTATTTTCACTTTCGCTTTCAGCCCTGTCGCTGGGACTGGTCGGTCTGAGTCTGCCAGCCCATGCGGCTGACACGATCAAGGTCGGCGTGCTGCACAGCCTGTCGGGCACGATGGCGATTTCGGAAACCGTCTTGAAAGACACCGTCCTGATGGCGATCGAGGAGATCAATGCCAAGGGCGGCTTGCTCGGCAAGAAGCTCGAGCCGGTCGTCGTCGACCCCGCTTCGAACTGGCCGCTGTTCGCCGAAAAAGCCAAGCAGCTGATCGCGCAGGACAAGGTCGCGGTGGTCTTTGGTTGCTGGACTTCGGTCTCGCGCAAATCGGTCTTGCCGGTGTTCGAGGAACTCAACAGCCTGCTGTTCTACCCGGTGCAGTACGAGGGCGAAGAGCTGAGCAAGAACGTCTTCTATACCGGCGCGGCGCCGAATCAGCAGGCGATCCCGGCAGTCGAATATCTGATGAGCAAGGACGGCGGCTCGGCCAAGCGCTTCGTGCTGCTCGGTACCGACTATGTCTATCCGCGCACCACCAACAAGATCCTGCGCAGCTTCCTCAAGTCCAAGGGTGTGGCCGATGCCGACATCATGGAAGAGTACACACCATTCGGCCACAGCGACTATCAGGGCATCATCGCCAAGATCAAGAAGTTCTCGGCTGAAGGCAAGAAGACCGCCGTGATCTCGACGATCAACGGTGACTCGAACGTGCCTTTCTACAAGGAACTTGGCAACCAGGGCCTGAAGGCCACCGATGTGCCGGTCGTCGCCTTCTCGGTCGGCGAAGAAGAGTTGCGCGGTGTCGATGCCAAGCCGCTGGTCGGCCATCTGGCGGCATGGAACTATTTCATGTCGTTGAAGAACCCGGCCAATACGGAGTTCGTCGCCAAGTGGAGCGCTTATGCCAAGGCCAAGGCGATCCCCGGCCACAAGGACAAGCCGCTGACCAATGACCCGATGGAAGCAACCTACATCGGCATCAATATGTGGGCGCAGGCGGTCAAGAAAGCCGGCAGCACCGACACCGACAAGGTCATCGCCGCCATGTCGGGCCAGACCTTCAAGGCGCCGGGTGGCTTCACCTCGACGATGGACGCCAAGAACCATCACCTGCACAAGCCGGTCTTCATCGGCGAAGTCAAGGCTGACGGTCAGTTCAACGTGGTCTGGAAGACGCCAGGCCCGGTCAAGGCCCAGCCTTGGAGCCCCTATATCCCCGAGAACAAGGGCAAGAAGGACGAGCCGGCTTCGAAGTGAACTGAAGCGGGGCGGTGAACCTCGGCCCTATCGTTGAAAACCCCGCAAGCAGGTCAGTCGCCTGCTTGCGGGCTACCGTGAACTGCATGCTGCCTCGCTTCTTTCTGTTCTGTCTTGTGTTGTTCATGGCCCCGGCCCAGGCCTTGACCACGGCCCAGGCGCGAGCGATTGCCGCTGGCGAGACCGACTCGCGTATCGCTGCCCTGAACCAAGCTGCTGCCCAGGCTGAGCCCGACCTGGCGGCCTTTGTGCAAAGCCTGCTCGACGATGCGGTCAAACTGACACCCGAACAGTTGCTGCGGGTCTCCGGTAGCAGCGTCACCGATGCGATGACCGGCCAGGTCGCCAGCCTGCCCGAAAGTGCCGAAGACGTGGTCAACAACAACCGCATGCGCGGCGCCCTGCAGGCCGCATTGGCCGCATTGCAACTGTTGTCTGCCGATCTGGTGGCGCGTCGCGCCGCAGTGGCCCAGATGAGTCAACAGACGCTTGATGCCGGCCAGTTGCCGCTGCTCAGTCGTGCGCTGGCTGCCGAAACCGATGCAGGTTTGCAGTCCAGCCTGGCGCTGATGCGTGCGGCGCTGCTGATCGAAGCACCCGAGGCCACCAGTCGGCTCGAAGCTGCGCGCCAACTGGCCCAGGCGAGCGACCCGGCGGTCAAGAGCCTGCTGATCGCACGCATGGCGGTCGAGCCGGACATCGCCGTCCGCTCGGCCTTGGCGCAAGCCTTGTCGGGTTTGGAGCGGCGCCTTGCCTGGGGTGAGCGGCTGGGCCTGCTCTTCACCGGCATCAGCCTGGCGAGCATCCTGCTGCTGGCTGCGCTCGGCCTGGCGATCAGCTACGGCTTGATGGGTGTGATCAATATGGCGCATGGTGAGCTGATGATGGTCGGCGCTTATGCGACCTGGCTGGTGCAGAACGCCTTTCGCGCCTGGCTACCCGGCGCCTTCGACCAATATCTGCTGCTTGCCGTGCCGGCTTCTTTTCTCGCTGCGGCGCTGGTCGGCGCGCTGCTTGAGCGCAGCGTCATTCGCTGGCTCTACGGCCGGCCGCTGGAGACGCTGCTAGCCACCTGGGGCATCAGCCTGGTGCTGATGCAGGCGGTGCGGTCGCTGTTCGGCGCGCAAAACGTGGCGGTGGAAAATCCGGCCTGGTTGTCGGGCGGTGTCGCGGTGATGGGCAACCTGACGCTGCCGTTCAACCGCATCGCCATCATCGGCTTTGCGCTGCTGGTGCTGGCCGGCGTGGCCTTGCTGATTGCCAGAACGCGCCTCGGGTTGTTTGTCCGCGGCGTCACGCAGAACCGCCGTATGGCGGCCTGCATGGGCGTCAACACGGCGCGCATCGACACCTATGCCTTTTCGCTCGGCGCCGGCATTGCCGGCCTGGCCGGATGCGCCTTGAGTCAGATCGGCAATGTCGGCCCCGACCTGGGACAGAGTTATATCGTCGACGCCTTTATGGTGGTGGTGACCGGCGGGGTGGGCCAGCTCGCCGGTACGGTGATCGCTTCGCTCGGACTGGGCTTGCTGAACAAATTGCTGGAAGGCTGGGCCGGTGCGGTACTGGCCAAGATCATGGTGCTGCTGCTGATTGTCGTTTTCATCCAGAAACGACCGCAAGGCTTGTTCGCCATGAAGGGCAGGAGCGCCGAATGAACCCCTCCGCACAACTGATTCGCGCCAAAGCCCTGCTACCGACCCGAGACTGGTTGCTGATGCTGGCCGCCTTGCTGACGATCACGGTGCTGGCGCCGCTGCTGAATCTGCTGGTTCCCGATGGCCATTGGCTGCACCTGAGCGACTATGGCGTGGCGCTGATCGGCAAGATCATGTGCTATGCGATCTGTGCGCTGGCGATGGACCTGATCTGGGGCTACACCGGCATCCTGTCGCTCGGGCATGGCCTGTTCTTCGCGCTCGGCGGCTACGCCATGGGCATGTATCTGATGCGCCAGATCGGCCGCGACGGCAACTACCAGAGCGAGCTGCCCGACTTCATGGTTTTTCTCGACTGGAAGAGTTTGCCCTGGCATTGGGCCTTCAGCGATTCCTTTTTCTTCCAGATGCTGGTGGTGCTGATCGCGCCGGCGCTGCTGGCCTTCGTCTTCGGCTTCTTCGCTTTCCGTTCACGCATCAAGGGCGTGTATTTTTCCATCATCACGCAGGCGCTGACCTATGCGGCGATGCTGCTGTTCTTTCGCAATGAAACCGGTTTTGGCGGTAACAACGGCTTTACCGATTTCAAGCGTATCGTCGGCGTGCCGCTGGCACAAGGCAGCACCCGCATGCTGCTGTTCATGCTCAGCGGCCTGACCCTGCTGGGCTTTTATCTGCTGGCGCGTTTCATCGTGCAGAGCAAGTTCGGCCGCGTGCTGCAAGCTGTCCGTGACGCCGAAACCCGTGTGATGTTCACCGGCTACAACCCCTTGCATTACAAGCTGGCGATCTGGACCTTGTCGGCGCTGATGTGCAGCGTTGCCGGCGCACTCTATGTGCCGCAGGTCGGCATCATCAACCCGGGCGAGATGTCGGCGGCCGCGTCGATTGAAATCGCGATCTGGGCGGCAGTGGGCGGGCGCGCGACGCTGATTGGGCCGATCGTCGGCGCCTTTTTCGTCAATGGCGCCAAGAGCTGGTTCACCCAGCAGTTTCCCGAAATCTGGCTCTACTTTCTCGGTGCGCTGTTCATCGCGGTGACCTTGTTCTTGCCCCAGGGTATCGCTGGGTTGTTCCAGCGTCCGGGCGGGATCTTCGGCCTGTTCAAACGCTGGGAGAGCCGTCCTTGACCCCCGACCTGCTCGAAGCCGGCGCGGTCAAGCGTCAGCAATACCAGGCCAAAGTCGAAGCCAGCAACTCGTCGGGCGGACGCGCAGCCGCCTTCGGCCGCGTGCTGACCCCAGGCTTGCCCGATTTCGCCCATGGTGTTGCGCTCTATCTTGACGAAGTCACGGTCAGCTTCGACGGTTTCAAGGCGCTGAATTCACTCAGCTTGACGATCAACCTCGGTGAGCTGCGTTGCATCATCGGCCCGAACGGCGCTGGCAAGACCACGATGATGGATGTGATCACCGGCAAGACAAGGCCCGACAAGGGCAGCGTCACCTACGGCCAGAACATCGACCTGCTGCGTTTGCGCGAAAACGAAATCGCCGGCATCGGCATTGGCCGCAAGTTCCAGAAGCCGACGGTGTTCGAGCAGCTAACGGTGTTTGAAAACCTCGAGCTTGCGCAGCAGGCCGACCGCAGCCCGCGAGCCAGCCTCTGGTCGCGGCTGTCGGGTGCGCAACTCGACCAGATCGCCGAAATCCTGACGCTGATTCATTTGCTCGGCGCCGCGCAGATCCAGGCCGGTCTGCTCTCGCATGGCCAGAAGCAATGGCTCGAGATCGGCATGCTCTTGATGCAGAGCCCGACGCTGCTGCTGCTCGACGAGCCGGTAGCTGGCATGACTGACGAAGAAACCGAACGCACGGCCGAGCTGTTCTTGTCGCTCGAAGGCAAGCATTCGCTGGTGGTGGTCGAACATGACATGGCCTTTGTCGATCAGCTGACCCAGGGCTGCAAGCAGGTCACGGTATTGCACGAAGGTTCGGTGCTGGCTGAAGGCCTGCTCAGCGAAGTGCAGGCGAACGAGCGCGTGGTGGAGGTCTACCTTGGCCGATAGGACATGAGATGTTGAAGGTCGAGCAGATCCAGCAGTATTACGGGGGCTCGCATATCCTGCGGGGCCCCTGCTTTGAAGCGCGCATGGGCGAGATCACCGTGCTGCTCGGGCGCAATGGCGTCGGCAAGACGACGCTGCTGAAAAGCCTGGTCGGCGTGGTGTCGGTCAAGAGCGGCAGCATCGCGCTGGCCGGGGCCGAGATCAGCCGCGAGCCCTCATTCATGCGCGTGCGCCGGGGCATCGGTTATGTGCCCCAGGGCCGCGAGATCTTCGGCCGCCTGACGGTCGAAGAAAACCTGCTGCTCGGCCTGGCCAGCAAGCCCGCCGGTACGAAGATTCCGCCGCAACTGTTCGAGCTGTTCCCGGTGCTGAAAAAGATGCTGCAGCGCCGCGGCGGTGACCTGTCGGGCGGCCAGCAGCAGCAGCTGGCGATTGCACGCGCGCTGGCGGCTGCGCCCAGACTGCTGATCCTCGACGAGCCGACCGAAGGCATCCAGCCGAGCATCATCAAGGACATCGGCGTGGTGCTGCGCCAGTTGGCTGACGAAGGGCTCGAAGTCGACGGCCAGCGCCAGCGCATGGCGGTGCTGCTGGTCGAGCAGTATTACGACTTCGCCGCGCAGTTGGCCGATCAATACCTGGTGATGGCGCGCGGCGAGATCGTCGCCCGTGGGCGCGGCGCCGACATGCCGCGCGATGGGGTCAAGGCGCTGGTCTCGATCTGAACCGGCTCGTAGCGATCAAGGCCCGGTATCGACCTGCAGTTCAAGCTTTGCCCGTTCCGCGATCACCGTCAGCGCTTTGCGGTTCAAGACACCGATCTCCAGCGCTGCATCGGCCAGCACCGGCTTGGCCAAAGAAGGGTCGAGCGTGATCGTCAGCGTGGCTGATTGGGTCGAGGGTTTCCAGGGCTTTGCCAGGTTCATGTCAAACGGGTGGGCATAGCCCAGCGCCAAGGGTGCGAGTCCGGCCGGTCTGGCCATGAAAACGCTGGTTTCCAGAGCGGGCAGGCGCAGCGGGGTTTGCGTCGATGGCAGGCGCGCCAGGGTCAGCCGCACCCGGCAGTAGCTCAAGCCTGTCGCGATGGGGATGTTGCCCAGCGGCACCTTTCTGGCCTGATCCAGCGGCACACGCTGCATCACTTCGCGCGCCCCCGGCCCATCGAAATGTTCGCGGTGGTTGGCCTGGGCGGATGGGATCAAGGCCAGGAACGACTTTTCCGCCATTTCGAGCAGCCCGGTGTTGACCGGGCCGGCGACCTTGGCCGCCACGCAGGGCAGCAATTCGAAGGCATAGATACCCATGATGTCGCCCGGCGTTCCCGGCTGCGAAGGGGCGACCACGATGTCAACCTTCAGATGCAGATGGTCCGGGGTCTCGGCCGCACCCGCTTGCGACAGCGATGAGATTGCGGCCGCCGCAGCCACCACAAGCCATCATGGTTTCATTTCTCTATCCTATTGGGTGGTCTTGGTGCCTTTGTAGCAGCCCATGTAATAGGGGAACTGCCGCGTCGCGTAATAGGCATAGCTGCCATTGCTGCCAATCTTGCCATTGCATTGGTCAAGCGTGCTGCCGTTGTAATTGGCCTGGTAGGTGTTGTAGTTCCAGGCATTCTCGGTGGTGTAGGCGCCGGTGCCGATGTATTTGTAGGCGCTGGTGATTTCCTTGACCCCATTGACGCAACTGGCATCGCTGCTGGTGCAGGTTTCGTACGGGGACAGGATCGCGAATCCGTCGAGTGCATAGCCGATCACCACGCCCGGCGTCTTGGCCGGCAGGAAGGTTGAAACTCCGCCCAGCGTCTTCTGGTTGAAGAAGCATTCCGGGAAGGAGTGGAAATGGTATTGGTTCACATGGCCGCCGCAGAAATTCAGGATCCCGGCTTTGTAAGGGTCGGCGGTGTAATCCGGTGGCGCTTCATTGGGGCCGTAAATCTGCACACCGTTGACCATCACGCCGATCGGCCCGAGCAGGTTCAATGCCGTCGAGCTTGCTGCGACTGCCGGCGTTTCGCTGAACTTCCAGGTCACCTGGTTCACGACGAAGGCCACGACATCAGTCGCGAGTTTGCCGATGCCGTCCGAATCAAAATTGGGAACGCCGTTGCTGGCCACGCTGACCACCCCGCTGGTGCAGGTCACGGTGACCTTCGGTTGCAAGACTGCATTGCTATCCGAAGCGGTCTTGCCATCTTGGTTGTAGTCGATGAAATTGGCGCGCAAGCTGACATCAGGGAAATTGTTCGCCTGGCTGCAGGAGGCAACCGAAGTCGAAGGCGTGGCCGAAATCGCATTCGAGGTTGCTCCCTTGCCGGCTGAATTGGTCGCTGCCACGCTGCAACTGTAGGCCGTGCCATTGGTCATGCCGGTCACTGTCAGCGGGCTGGCTGCACCCGAGGCTGTCAGGTTGCTACTGCCCGCCGCGCAGGTCGCTGTGTAGGCGCTGATGCTGGCGCCGCCGTTGGAGCTTGGTGCGGTGAATGCGGCGACGGCCTGGGCGTTGCCCGCGGTCATCGTCGTCAAGGTCGGCGCCCCCGGCACGCTCACCACCGCCGTTGGCGTGACCGACATCGCGCTCGACGCGGCACCCACTCCGGCTGAATTGGTCGCGGTCACGCTGCAGCTGTAGGCCGTGCTATTGGTCAGCCCGGTCACCGTCAGCGGGCTGGCTGCACCGGAGGCGTTCAAGCTGCTGCTGCCTGCCGTGCAGGTCGCTGTGTAAGCGCTGATACTGGCGCCGCCGGTCGAGCTCGGTGCCGAAAATGCTGCCGTGGCCTGGGCATTGCCGCCGGTCACGCTGGTCAATGACGGTGCGCCCGGCACGACCACGCTGCTGCTGCTACCGCCGCCGCCGCAAGCGGCAAGCAGGATGACGCAAAGCGGTAAAATGATTAACTTGCTAAATTTATTCATATGATTGTATTTAATGTAAATCATGTTGTGCCAAAAATCCTCGGGGCAAGCTTGCCGTCAGGAGGAATTCCCTGCACTGACGGCTTGAATCCTAGGGGGTGTTTCGCAGCCGGAAATGACAAATCTGTCATCCGCGCCCGGGCCAATCTTCAATCCCCAACTGTCGGGAGATCGATCAAGAGCGCCAAATCCGCGGCGGGTTGGCCGGCAGGCCCCAGGCCAGTTCGCGCCAGGCTGCGCGCACAAGGGTCAGCAGATTGAAAGCAGTTTCCACATGGTCGCTGAGCAGCCGCAGCACGATGACGCCCGCTTCGGGCGAAGTGCAGCCGGCCGTCGCACGCAGTTCATGGCTGCTGCAGCAGTGGCGTGCCGCGTCGATCAAGGCATCGCGCCGGCGCGTCGGCAAGGCTTCGCCGGCAGCAAACCAAAGCGTTGCCAGCACGCTGTGGCCGGCCAATCCGAGCGGCGAATTCAACAGTTGATGATCACTGGCTGAGATCCGGCCACGTTCCAACCAGCGGCCGGGCAGTTGCAGATGCTGCAGGTAATGCCCGCGGGTGAAGGGCAGGCCGGCGGCAGGCAAACCCAGCGCCAGCATGTCCCAGCCGAGCATTTCGGCCCCGGGTGCGATCTCGAAATTCATGCTGTTTTCAGCCAGCGCAGCGTCATAGACCAGCGTTTCGAGCGGCAGCCATTCGAGCCTCGACCCGGCGGCCAGGCTGGCATGCAGGCTTTGCGCCGCGACTTCACCAGCGCTGCGATAAAAAC
Source organism: uncultured Burkholderiales bacterium (assembly GCA_903820745.1). Classification (GTDB taxonomy): domain Bacteria; phylum Pseudomonadota; class Gammaproteobacteria; order Burkholderiales; family Burkholderiaceae_C; genus Paucibacter_A. The sequence goes on along the minus strand of CAIJIT010000012.1, from coordinate 482 downwards.
GCGTGGCACTCGGCGTGGTGATCAAGGCATGGCAACCTTCGGTCAGCTTCGCATCGATGACCAAGCGGTCGCCGCCGACGATGCCCCCCGGCGGATGCACCAGAACATGGTGACAAATGCCCGGCCCTTCCGGGTAGAGCCGCTGCAGCACGCGCAGCGGACCCTCATGCCGGTCCAGCGCAATCGTGCGTCCTTCGGCGTCGCGTCGATAGTCAAGTTGTAGATGTCCAAGCCAGCTCATCGGAATTCCCGAGAAACCCCGTCATTCATGGCAGGGAGGTAGAGGGGCAGCCCGTGAGGGCTGCTTACGGTGCAGAGCAAGCGCGCTGCGCCTCGACGTAAGCCTTGATGGTTTCCCGTGGCGCACCGCCTGCGCTGACGACGAAGTACAAAGGCGGCCACAGCACGCCTTTCCAGTATTTCGACGCAATGTCGGGGCGATCTCGGCGCACAAGACCACTTGATGTGCCTTTCAAGGCGTT
>CAIJIT010000011.1 GCA_903820745.1 uncultured Burkholderiales bacterium | reverse complement strand
GGCGCCAATCGGCGAGCACGCGCGGATAGCCGGGGGCCGACAAGGGCGGCTGGAAATGCTCGCCGTAGCAATGCTCGACCAGATTGAAAGCGACCATGCTTTCGAACATCGGGATCTCGACAAAACAGCCTTTGCCGGTCGCATGGCGCTGCAGCAAAGCCGCCATGATCGCCATGCCCGCCACCAGGCCGCTGGTCTTGTCAGCCGCGATCGTGGGGAAATAGCGCGCCACGCCGGTCTGCTGTGCCATCAGCGCCGCATTGCCGGCCATGCCCTGGATGATGTCGTCATAAGCCGGCTGGCCACCATAAGGGCCGCTGGTATCAAAGCCATGCAGTCCGGCGTAAACCAGTCGGGGGTAAGCCGCAAGCAGTTGCTCCGGGTCCAGCCCAACAGCGGCCAACTTTTGCGGCCTCATGCTGTGCATGAAGACATCGGCGCTACCGATCAATTGCTGCAGCGCGGCTTGGCCATCGGCCTGTTTGAGGTCGATGACGATGCTCTTCTTGCTGCGATTGACGCCGAGAAAAATCGCCGCCATGCCGGCTTCTGTGCTGGGGCCGGTCTGGCGCGTCGAGTCACCCTGGGGTGCTTCGACCTTGATCACTTCGGCGCCGAAGTCGGCCAGCCATTGACTCGCGTAGGGGCCCATCACCACCGCAGTAGCGTCGATCACCCGGACGCCCGAAAGCGGTAAACACTCCATCTGCAGGCCTCTTTGATTACCAAGCGGCCAAGCCAGGGCCGCCTGTCATTAGAGCCGATATTTGAAGCCCGGACTTCGATCCTCAGTCAGTCGCATCCCGCCGCGGCAAACCCTCAGCGGCGGGCGCGGCAAGCCGCATGCCATCCTGCGCACGCTGCCCACTGCCCGCTTGGGGATCCGGCGTCAGGGCGCAGTTGGCAGCACGTCGCTCCACTTCCATCGACGCGCGATAAGCCCTGGCTTTCACCGGCTGCCAACGGCCAAAGATCACCGAAAGCGCCAGCGCCGCGGCGCCCGTGAACAGCATCGCGGCCCACTCGCCAATCCAGACGCCATCGTAGGCGCCAAACATGCTGGCACGGAAGGCATGCACCACCCAGGACAGCGGCAGCCATCGGTGCATGGTCTGGAACAAGGGCGGCGTCAGCTCGATCGGCAGCAACACGCCGGCAGACGACATCTGCACCACCAGCAACAGCACGGCGACCATCTTGCCGACATCGCCAAACAGGTGCACCAGCGCGAAGATCAGACACAGGAACAACAGCGAAGCCGAAACCAGCGTGACGGCCACCGGCAGCAAACGCTGTGTCTGAGTCTGCAGCAAGCCCACCAGAATCGCCAGCACCACCAGCGACTGCCCCACCGTCAGAAGCGCCGGAAATGCCAGGCGGCCGGCGACAGTGGCTGCACGCGGTGCGGCCATCAACTCCATTGGCAACTGGCGAAAATGAAACAGGAAGGCCATCATCACCGCACCCATCCAGAGCGCCAGCGGCACGAAATTGGGGGCGAAACCAGCACCCTCGTTCGGCACTTGCGCCACCATTTCCAACACCGGTTGCACCGAATGTGCCAGACCAGCCGCCGTGCCTTCTGGAGATGGTTTGCCCGCAGGCAGCGAGGCCTGCAACAGGCGTAGATTGGCGGCGAGTTCGGCGCTGCCTTTACCGAGTTGCGCCTGGCCCTCGTAAAGTTGCGCCTGGCCATTGCGCAGTTGCTGCAAACCATCGGCCAGCGTCAGCGCGGCGGCAGAAATCTCGGTGGCACCGGCTGCAAAACTCTTGATGCTGGCGTCATCAGGCAGGCCGGCCATCAGTTGGCCGATCGTCGTTGAATGGCGCAGCAGGCCATCGGCAAGCTGGTCCGCCCCATCGACAAAACGCCGCGTGCCATCAGCCAACCGCCCCTGCGCTCCTCTTGCAGTACCCAGTCCTAGCTCGAGCTGTTCGGCGCCGGTCTGCAGGGTTCCAGCCGCTTGGGCGATGTCCGTCCCGACAAACCACCAATTGCCAGCTTCCAGCTTGAACGAGGAGACACCGTCACGCAACGAGTCCGCACCGGCTTGCAACTGCTGCAGCCCGGCACCGAGCTCGGTGTGGCCGCGCTGCAGCGCGCTGCCGCCCTGCCGCAGCGCCTGTACATCGCGCTCCAGCGAGGCCTTGGTATCGACGGCGCGCAGCCCGGAGCCGAGCTGCCGCAAGCCTGAGCTCAGTTTTGCGGCTTCCACGGCAAGCTGTGCGGTGGCGCCCCGAAGGCGCTGGCCGGCGTCGCTTGCCTCCGCAGTTCCGGCGGCCAATATCTGGCTGCCCTGACCGACCTGATGCACTGCCAAGGCATTCTTGTTTGCGCCTTCGGCGAGCGCGTCGACCGCCTGCCGCAGCGAGTTCAGGTCGCGCTTCGAGCCGGCCGTCGATTCAAGCACCAGCGCCCAGCGGCGTTCGTTCAGCGTCTCGTTGACCCGGTGTGCCAACTCGGGAGCGAATCGTTTGGCGAATCCGGACGCAGCGTAGTTGTTGCCCTCGGACAGGTAGAGGATCAAGTGCCCGGCACCCGATTCGGAACCCAGCAAGGCCCGGCGGCTGAAGTCGGGCGGCAGCAGCACAGCGAAGGCGAGCTGCCCCTCGCGCACGGCGCGGCGGGCGGCATCGGCATCGCTGAAATCGCGGTAACCGAACAAGCCATGCGCGCGCATCGCCTCGAACACCTCGGCGCCCAGGTTCACATCACGGATGCCGTAGCGCAGCCCGGCGTCCTGATTGACCAGCGCCACCGGAAGTTGCGCGGTCCGCGCATTCGAATCCCAGACGCTGGACAACACGATCAGCGCGTACAGCGCCGGCACCACCACCGCACCCAGCGCCGACCAGGCCAGCTTGGGATATCGGCGCAACAGTGCTGCATCACAAGCGGCAGCGCGATATAGATGGGCAAAAAAACCGGTCAAATTCCTGTTGAACATGTCTCTGTTCGCTTGAATTCAGCCAAATATGATGCCCAGTTTGATGGCGGATCGCAACCCTGTGCAACCGATGCCTATGGACGGCACCAGGCGCTGGCAAGAACGGGCCAGCGCATCAACCATGAAGCCCGTGAAGGCTTTCCGCAGCCGGGATTCAGTTCGCTTGGCCGGCACCCGCTGCGACGCGATCGAGAAAATCCAGCAGCAGATGGTTGAAGACCTCAGGCTCTTCCAGGTTGATGCAATGTCCCGAGTTCGGCAGCACCGCCAAGCTTGCGCCCGGGATGGTGCGCCACATGAACAGGGTCGGCTCGACGCAGCCGCTGTCGCGGTCGCCCAGCATCAGCAGCACCGGTGCGCCGATCGTCGACAACGCCCGACCCTGGTCCAGCAGCGATGGCCGCCTTGCCTGGAACCCACGCAGCGTCAGGGCCGAGCCAAGTCCATCATGGCTGGCGAACTGCTGAAAGAAGGTATCGAAGCCGAGCGGATCCTTCTCGAAAAAGGGCAGACGCGCATCGCCTTTGGCGTACTCAGCCACGGCGTTGCGCATGCCTTCGCGTTCGATGCGCTCGGCCAAGGCCAGGCTGGACGAGATCATCTCCTCACGCCCTTGCGAGACCGACCCCGATCCTGCGCTGCAGGGCGTGATCGACAGAATGCGATCGGGATGCAGATAGCCCGCCGAAACCACCGCGTAGCCGCCCATCGACAGGCCGACAATATGGGCTTTGGCGATCTTCAGGAAGTCCATCAAGGCGATCAGATCCGAGACCGCAAACTCCCAGCCATAGGCACTGGCATCGGCCGGAACGTCAGAGGGCTTGTAGCCGCGCGCGTTGTAGGCGATGCAGCGAAATCGACGCGACAGGGCATTGACCTGGGGCAGCCAGCTCATCATGTCGCCGGCAAATTCATGCACGAAGATCAGCGGCTGGCCTGTGCCCACGTCGAGGTAGGCGAGATTGACCGGCAAGCCGATGGTCCGGCGGATCAGGGTTGTCATCGGATGTTTACCTGTGTTGAAAAAAAGCCCGGATCGTTCAGCCCGCAGCCTCGTACACCCTGGCCTTGTACCTGAACCAGAACTTGTTCCAGAAGCCCCAATGGCGCTGTGCCATCACCACCCCGGCCAGGCCGGTGGCGGGCGAGATGAACCAATGGGTGCCGGCCAAGCCACCCCATTGCAACTCGCCCACCGCAGAAGCAGATGCAAGCGTCGAGCCCTCACGCGTCAAGGCCCCGGCGAGACCGAAACCGAGGCTTGGAAACCGGCCCAGGTGGGCGAACTGAACATGCTGGTCAGCGCTGAGCTGATCGGTGAACAGCTCGGCCAGCATGGCCGGCTGCAACAACAGGCTCGGCTGACTCGGCATCAATTGACGCAATAAGGTCAGCATGTCTGCCTGGGTGGTGAAGAGGCCGCCGGCGGCCGATTGGCGCGGCACCGGCGTCCGGTAAGCACCAGGCCAGGGAGTCTCGTCCAGCCGTTGCAGCCCTGGCTTTGTCATGTCTGCCAGGTCGCCCCGGTAAAGCGCAGCCAGCCTGGGCATTTGCTCGGGCTTGAGCACAAAGCCGGTATCGACCATGCCCAGCGGGTCGAACAAACGCGTTTGCAAGGCGTCGCCGAATTTCTGGCCGGTAACGATCTCGACGACCCGCGCCAGCACATCGGCACCGAGGGCATATTCCCAGCCCTCACCCGGCTGGAACAGCAGCGGCAAGCCAGCCAGCAGGTCCATCGCTTGCTCCAGCGTGCGGTCCTGCCGGCGCAGCGAAGAATCGGTGTAGGCCTTGAAGATCATGCTGCCGGAATCGAATACGCCGTGGCTCAAACCGGATTGATGGCTGAGCAGATGGCGCAAGCTGATGTCGCGCCGCAGCGGTTCGGTGTCGTCCAGCGATGCCGCGCCAGGACGCAGCACCGAGAGCCGGCCCAGCGCCGGTATCCATTGCTTGACCAGGTCGTCGAGCCCGAACAGGCCCTGCTCGACCAGCATCAAGACCAGCACCGAAGTAATCAACTTGGTATTGGAAAACGCCCGGTGGATATGGTCGGCCCGCATCAACTCGCCGCTTTGCAGGTCGGCCATGCCGCTGCAGAAGCTGTCGATCAGCTCGCCGTTCTTGAGCAAGGCGGCCGAAACGCCGGCCAGCCGCTGCTGGTCGATCTCACGCTGCAGCGCTGCATGAGCCTGGCTGAAATCAACGCCGCGTCGGCTCATGCCGCGATGAATTGCCAGAGATCGCGCGCCAACTGCACCGCCCTGGAATCGGCCTGCAACTTCAATAAATGGGCGCGCAGCGAGCGCAGTGCCACCGCATGCAAATGGGCCGGCGTATCGGCATAGACCATGGCCAGCAACGCGGCTTCGCTGGCCGGCGCGGCAGCCGTCAGTGATTGCAAGGCTGCCAGCACCTTGGCTTCGCGACCCAGACGATGCGCGATCGTCTTGCGCACCACCGCATGGGGCTGGTCGATCAAGAAACCATGGCCAGGCGCCAGCCAATCCAGCTCTTCGGCCAGCAATTTGCGCAAGGACTCGAGATAGACCGCCATGTCGCCATCGGGCGGGTTGATCACCACCGTGCTGCCCTGCATCAGATGGTCGCCGGTGAACAGCAGCTTTTCTTCCTCGAGCAGATAGCACAGATGATTGCTGGCATGACCGGGGGTATGGATCACGCGCAGCGTCACGCCAGCGCCCAGCAGTAGCCGGTCGCCATCGGCAAGCCGATGTTCGGGCTGGAATTCGTTGTCCTGCCATTCCGGATGCAGCGCGACCTGGCCGAAACGCGGCGCAGCGCTGGCAGCATGGATCGCTGCGGCGGCCGGCGAATGGTCTTTATGGGTATGGGTGACGAGGATGCGGCTGATGCGGCCAGGTGCTGCAGCCAGCAGCGCTGCAATATGGTCTTCATCGGCAGGACCCGGATCGAGCAGGGCCCAGTCGTCGCTGCCTGGCGCGCCGATGAAATAGCTGTTGGTACCCGGGCCAGTCATCATGTTGCCATTGCCTGCGGTGACGCGTAGCACGCGCGGCGACAGCCAGACCGGCTTGCCCGGGATCAACTCGGTGCAGGCCTGGCCATGGCCCGTCGGGTCAATCCGGCCGACCTCGGCATAAGCCCATTCGTCCTGATTGACGACCCCCCGGCCTTTGCTCGAGATCCCGAGGCGCGGCCTGGTCGTCGGCACTTTTTCCTGCCGGCGGGCCCAGTCGATTGCATCAGCCGCATGTGTGAAACCGGCCAGATGCTTCAAAGCCCGCTCGGTCACATTCATCAATTTGAGGTCCCGACCCAGCGCTTCGGCCGGAGTCAGCCAGAGCAGCTCGACCGTCTCCTTGGCATCAGCGATTGCCTGCTGCCCAGGAGGCGCCTCGGTGATGAAGAAGCGGGTGTCGAAGATCTTCGGCATGCCCAGCGGCGTGATCCAGTGGCTGTAATAAGCCAGCCGGTCCACCGCCAGCTTGACGCCGAAGCGCTCGCAGACATCGGCCATGCCGATCTGATTGGCGTGCAATTGATGGCGCAGCCCCAGCAACTCGTCAGCCGGCAGTTCCAGATTGAGCAGCGAACCGTCGGTGTCGACAGCGAACAGCAAACCGGCTTCTTCGAAACATTCGCGCAATGCAGCCACCCAGTAATGCAGCCCGTCCTGCGCCACACCGAGGCTGGCGCTGGCGCTGGCATCGTCGAGCCCCAGACAGCGCTCGTAATGGCCTTTGTCGGCGGCATCGAGCATGCCGCCTGGAAAGACTGCGGCGCCGCTGTTCTGGTCACCTGGGCGCAAGGCACGCTTCAGCATCAATACTTCAAGCCCGCGCGGCGCATCTCGCAACACGATCACCGAGGCAGCGGAGCGCGGGACAGCCGGCAGAACGGCAGTCATTGCTGGCCCTGCTGCTGCAACTGCTGCCAGACGCGCGAGGGTGACAGCGGCATCTGCAACTGGCGCGCACGCGCCGGCAGGCCATGTCTCGCGAAAGCGTCGGCAACGGCATTGACCAGCGACGGCGTGGCGCCGATGGTGCCGAGCTCACCAACGCCCTTGACGCCCAGCGGGTTGTTCAAACAAGGCGTCGATGGGTCCATTTCGGTCTTGAAATCAGGTGTGTCCGCAGCCCGCGGCGCAGCGTAATCCATCAGACTACCGGTCAAGGGCTGGCCGCTCTCGGGGTCATAGACCATATGCTCATGCAGCGCCTGGCCGATACCCTGGACCGCGCCGCCGTCGAGCTGACCGCGCACGATCATCGGGTTGACCACACGGCCGACATCGTTGACCGAGGCATAGGCGACGACCGCCACCTTGCCGGTCAATGGGTCGATTTCGACCTCGCTGATATGGCAGCCGTTGGGCCAGGAGGGACCGGCGACTGCGCTGGTCGATTCGACGAAAATACGCTGCTCCGGCTGGCCTGCTGCGAGTTCGAACAGACCCAGTTTCAGGTCGGTGCCGGCGACGCTGAAACTGCCGTTTTTGTACTCGATGTCCTGGGCGGCAGCTTCGAATTCCTTGGCCGCGAGTTGCCTGGCTTTGGCAATCGTTTTATCAGCACCGATGCTCAGTGCCGACCCGCCGGTGAACAACGAGCGCGAGCCAGCGCTGCCAAAGCCGTCGCCGCGATCGGTATCGCCGAGCACCACTCTGACCTTGTCGATGCTGACCCCGAAGGCATCGACGACCAGCTGCGCCAGCGAGGTGGCGATACCCTGCCCCATGGCGTTGACGGCCGAGAAAACCTCGATCACGCCATCGTCAGCGCGTACCGCCAAAGTGACCCGCTCTTCCAGCACGTTGCCGCCGGTCCATTCGAGAAAGGTCGCGATTCCCTGCCCGCGCAGCAGTCCGCGCCGGGCCGAGTCAGTCGCCCGGGCCTCGAAGCCCTGCCAGTCAGCGAGCTGAAGCGCCTGGTCCATCACAGACTCGAAGCGGCCGCTGTCATAAACCTGGCCCATCGGGTTTTTGTAGGGCATCTGCGATGGCTGGATGAAGTTGCGCCTTCGCAGCGTCAGCCGATCGATGCCGGTCTGGCGCGCCGCTTCGTCGATCAGCCGCTCCATGATGAAGATCGCTTCGGGTCGGCCGGCGCCGCGATAAGCCCCGATAGGCGAGGTATTGGTCAGCACCGCCCTGAAGTGGAAATCAATCGTCTGGATGTCATAGACACTGGTCTGCACCCAGGGGCCAATCAACAACTGGATCGCCACGCCCGTGCCGGTCGCGTAAGCGCCGACATTGGCCATCGAATCGAGCCGCAAAGCCAGGATCTTGCCGTTCTCATCGAGTGCCAGTTCGGCGTGGCTTTGCAAGTCGCGGCCATGGGTGCCGGCGATGAATTCCTCGCTGCGTTCGGCCAGCCATTTGACTGGACGCTGCAACGCGCGGGCGCAGAAGGCCAGCGCGATGTCTTCCGGGTAGGCGCCGGTCTTCATGCCGAAACCACCACCTACGTCACCGATCAGCACACGCACCGATGCCCTGTCCATTCCCAGCGCATTGCAGACCGAATCGCGCAAGCCCGAAGGCATCTGGCTGCTGATGCGGATCGTCAGGCGCTGGGTAACGGCATCAAATGCCGCGAGCGCCGAACGGGGCTCGAGGGTAAGCGGGACCAGCCGCTGGTTCACCAGGTCCAGGCTGACGACATGGCGGGCGACGGTAAATGCTGCGGCCGTCGCGTCCACGTTGCCATAGCGGGTTTCAGCCGCGATATTGTCCGGCGCTTGCGGGCATAGCATCGGCGCTCCGGGCGCGGTCGCCGCCATGACATCGACAACCATCGGCAACTCTTCATAGTCGACCTGAATCGCTTCAGCAGCGTCCCTCGCTTGCTGCAAGCTGGTGGCGACAACAGCCGCCACCGGCTCGCCGACAAAGCGCACATGCTGATGGGCCAAGGCAAGCCTCGTCGGTGTCGCGCTGGGTGAACCATCGGCACGCTTGAATCCGACCGTACCGGCCAGCGGCTTGACGCCCGCCGCAAACAGATCGGCAGCGGTTAGCACCAGCAGGACTCCGGGCGAGGCCTGCGCGGCCTGGGTATCGACCGACAAGATGCGCGCATGTGGATAAGGTGAGCGCAGGAACACCAGATGGCATTGCCCAGCCGGGCTGATGTCGTCAACGAACTGGCCGCGGCCGGCCAGCAAGGCGTCGTCCTCGAGGCGGCGTACCGCTTGTCCGCTGCCAAAACGGCCCGGTTCAGCTTGGATGGATGGGATGGAATGTGTCAAGGTCACCTCTGCCTTGGCCGCTCGCACACCCAAAACGGGAGCAATAAAGCCAGGTTGTTCCGTCTAACTATAAACCGGTTCCAAGACCAGATTAAACGGGAACAAGGGCATGGCACCGACTGCAGAAAACACATCCATACTCAAAGATCACCAAGACCGGGAACTTGCACTTATGGGCGTGAACGTCCGAGCCAGACTGCACAAACTGCTTGCGGAGGTTGAAGTTGTGCCGTCCTGCGTGAAACCGTAGAACACAAACATCGGAAGAATCTACGCCTGTCCGTTCCAATAAGTGCAGTGCGACTCGGTCTTGATGTCGAGATCGCCGAAAAACTCTCTGGTCATGTCTTTGAACGCAAGAATTTTGAGCGCGACTGCGAGGATGCCATCACCGACGGTAAAACCGCGGTGATTTTCCCAGAGGTTGGGCCGGGCCTTTTTACCTCCAGTATTGGCAAGCTGATGGCGAAATAATAAGCCGCCATTCGGTACGGGTATGCCCTCATGCTGTCTCGGCAAGGTCAATAACAGCGCTTTCTTGTCCCCGCGCCGATTGCCCCGCGATATATTGAAGCCGCTGCGTCAGGTACAGCGTCCTCTCAGATTCCACGAGCATCGCTTGTCGCACAATACCGATTGAGTCTCAATCTTGTGGTTGAAAGCGCCCCGGCATCGGCAGCCAATTCCCGAGCGCCGCCCTGCGGCTTCCACCGGTCGATCTGAAAGACTACAAACGTTGCGCCCTCAAACTTCGGATCGGGCTACGATTTCGGGCGACTCCGAGAATTTCGTCGTGATCGTCGAACAGTCATGGCTGAGCCTGTCCAGATTTTGGAAAGTACTGCCTTTTCCAACGCGTCCTTGAATCAATCAAGCGGCGCTCCAAACAGGAGTTTCCGCCAAAGGCATGATTATTCATCATGGGTATCGTCAAAAAAAGTAATAGGCCAAGCATGATTTATCATTGAGCCCGAATTTCGACTGAATCTTGTGCTCATCTCAAGGCCGTGCCTTTGAAAAAATGGTGGCCCGATCGACCCGTACCTTCAGCTGAAATATCAACTGCGAGTAAGCTGCCGCTTATATACTATTGACAGTAATCTCTACCGATCGACTGATTTTACCTTTCTGGAGAATTGGCATGTTTGGATGTTACCGCTTTGCCACAATGCTTTCTTTGCTTGCCTGCCTCATGCCCTCGGCTGTCATGGGGCAACAATATCCAAGCAAACCAATTCGTATCATCGTGCCTTATCCACCCGGAGGGGCGCTTGATGTGACCGCGCGGGCGATTGCCGTAGAACTGAGCAAGCGACTCGATCAAACAGTCGTGGTCGAGAACCGCGCCGGGGCTGGTGGCAATCAGGGCAGCGCCGAAGTCGCGCGTTCGGCGCCAGACGGTTACACCTTGCTAGCGTTCACCAGCGCCATCCACGCAATTAACCCGGTCCTGTACGCCAAGATGCCCTTTGATCCAGCCAAGGATCTAAGCCCTGTCGCCGCTCTTGTGCTGCTGAATAACGTGCTGGTGGTTCATCCCTCGGTAACAGCCAGCTCGACGAGTGAGCTAATTGCCCTGGCGAAGAGTCAACCCGGCAAATTGACCTACGCTTCGAGCGGAAGCGGCACCACCGTTCACCTTTCAGGCGAGTTGTTTAAATTGATGGCGGGGGTAGATCTGTTGCATGTGCCCTACAAGGGAAGCGCGCCAGCGATGTCCGACCTGCTTGGGGGACATGTCAACCTGATGTTCGAAAACATCCCCGCAGCAGCGCCGCTCATTCGGAGTGGCAAACTGAGAGCCTTGGGGGTGACCGGGGCCAAACGTTCACCTCTTTTCCCGGAGGTGCCGACCATCGCCGAAGCCGGTCTCAATGGTTACGTTTCAACGGTGATGTATGGCTTGGTTGCGCCCGCCGGAACGCCGAAAGCCGTGATTGATCGGCTGAATTCCGCCGCGATTCAGGGGGCCAACAGCAAAGAGTTTCGCGAGCGTCTGGAGCCCCTCGGTTATGAAATCATTGCCGGCACGCCTGAGGCCATGGCGGAGATTTTGCGGACCGAGACCTCGCGGTGGGCCCCCGTGATCAAAGCCTCCGGCGCCCGAGCAGACTAATCCACACAATTGGGACCACGACCATGAATGGAGCCGAAAGCCTTGCTCGGAGCCTGCTCGCGAGCGGCACTGACACCTGCTTTGCCAATCCAGGCACCTCGGAAATGCATTTTGTCGCTGCCCTCGACCGCGTCGAAGAAATGCGATGTGTGCTGGGTTTGTCCGAGACCGTCGTCACAGGTTGCGCCGATGGCTACGCCCGCATGGCCGACAAGCCCGCCGCGACCCTGTTGCATTGCGGCCCCGGGTTTGCGAATGGCATTTCCAACATTCACAACGCGCGCCGGGCCCACTCGCCGATGGTGAACATCGTTGGCGACCAAGCCACCTATCATCGTCTCTACGATCCGCCCTTGTGTTCCGATATTGAGGGTCTGGCCCGTGCCGTCTCCAACTGGGTTCGGACAGCCGCTTGTGCTGAATTCCTAGGCCGAGATGCGGCACAAGCGGTGCAGGCGGCGCGTAGCCCTCCCGGGCAGATTGCGACGCTCATCGTGCCTGCCGACTGCGCCTGGAGCGATGGTGGCGTGGTTGCCCCGGCTTTGTCGCTACCCACGCGGTCCCAGGTTGCACCAGACACGCTACGCAATATAGCGCGGGCCTTGCGCAGCGGCGAACCGGCCTTATTGATCTTGTCCGGACAGGCGCTTAGCGCCGAGGGTTTGGAGGCTGCCAATCGGATCGCCCATGCCACAGGGGCACGCCTGCGAGTGCCGACGAAAGTCGGTCGAATTGCCCGCGGGCGTGGCCGAGTACCCGTCGATGCCATACCCTTCGGGATCGACGCGGCGGTCAAGGCCTTCGCCGGAGTCCGCCACGTTATCCTCGTTGGCGCTCCCGAGCCAGCCGCATTCTTTGCTCATCCTGGCAAGCCAAGCCTGGCAACACCACATGACGCCACGACTCATGTACTGGCCCGCCCCGAGCAAGATGCCTTGGTGGCCCTGCATTGGTTGGCTGACGAACTCGGCGCGCCCGCCAACGTACCCATGACGGAGGGCGGCACACCGCCACGGCTGGGCTATGGTGCTTTTGAACCGATTGCCTTTGGTCAAACCCTTGCCGCCCTGTTGCCAGAAAACTGCATCGTGACGGAGGATGCAGTAACTTCGGGCCACGGGCTTTTTGGACCGACCTTCAACGCAGCACCCAGCGACTGGTTGCAAACAACGGGCGGCGCGCTTGGACTGGCGTTCTGCACGGCCATCGGCGCGGCAATTGCCTGCCCACAGCGCAAGGTTGTGTGTCTGGAGGGAGATGGTTCTGGCATGTACACATTGCAGGCGCTGTGGACCCAAGCCCGCGAGCAATTGGACATTGTCAATGTGGTCTTTGCCAACAGACGCTACAAAATCCTTCATGGCGAACTGCTGGGTGTCGGCGCCCAGCCGGGACCCACTGCGCAGGATCTCTTTGAGCTTTCACGCCCCGATCTCAATTGGGTGAAACTCGCCGAAGGCATGGGGGTGGAGGCCGCGTGCGTGCAAACGCTCGAAGGCTTCGCAGACACCTTTCGAGCCGCCTGCGCGAGGCGCGGGCCGTTCCTGATCGAATTCCAGATCTAGCGCCAGAGACTCGCAAGAGCCCTGCCGCGACGCAAGACCAATCAGTTCAGCGGCGAAATCGGCGTCGGCAGAAAGATTGTGGAATGCATCTGGGTTGTCAGCCAGGCTGGCCCACCTTTCGGGGGCCAGACTCCTTGTTGCACCGATTCGGCGCGTGCTTTTGCGCGTTGCTCAAGGCTTGCCACAGGCCAGATGGACGTAATTCTGGGCTTTCCATCCAGTGCATACATCGCCATTAGACAGGGCGAAAAGGCATGGCGGGCTGGCAGGGCCGCTGCCCATGCATCGAGCGTCGGTTGCAAGCCACCCGTCTTCAGTTCATAGGTGCGAAGCTCGTAAATTGGACCGTGAGCGCCCGTCTGTATTGGGCCAAACCCTGGGAAAGGGGCATAACTGTTCAATTCAACCTGTGGCGCAAACTCGGCGCAACCAAAGGGATCCAACGAGAGCAAAACGCGACGGCGCTCGGCCTGCAGCGCAAGCTCGTCTGCAAACTCCCGGAAAATCACTATCCGGTTGAGTTCCCCTATATCGGCCTGCCAACAGCCCAGCAACTGACCGTGAGCATCTGGCGAATCGAGATAGGCCTTGACCGCCGGGACCGCCTGCGCAAACGTACCCAGCCGCAGGGTCAACGTTGCAAGTTCGTAAAACATAGGAACCTCTTTAAGCTTGAATTTGTGAACGGCCCGAAGTCTGGCTCTAGAGTCGACTGAACCCCAGAATGCCATCGTGATCGTCAAAATCACGCATTAATCGCTTACCGATCAAATCACGCAATGTCTCCGAGGTCCCGCCACCCAGCGTGCCGTAGCGAGCGCCACGAAACAAACGCGACACTGGGTACTCGTCAGTAAATCCATAACCCCCATGGATCTGAACGGCCTCACTGGTCACGCGCAAAGCCATCTCATTGCATGTCACCTTGGCCACAGCAGCCTGAGTTGCGTCTGGAAACGGATTTGCTGCCCGGCAAGCCTCATAGAGCACGGCTCTACTCGCCTCGATGTCGCGATACATTTCAGCCAGCTTCCAGCGCATTCCCTGGAATTCACCGATCGGGTGCCCGAATGCCGAACGGTTGCGCATATAGCGCACAGACTCCTCGAAGGATCCCTCGGCCAATCCGAGCGAGATGCTTGGGTTCAGGCAACGCTGGGTGTTGAACGCATTCAACAAGCGCTTGAAGCCATCATCCTGGATGATCAGGTTTTCGTCGGGTAATTCACAGTTTTCAAAACGCACCTCAGCGAGGTACTCCCCGCCCATGGTGTGATATTTGCCGGTGATTTGCAAACCCGGCGTACCTTTCTCTATCAGCACGCAACCGATTCCCTTTTGCCCAGGCATGCCGTTGATACGTGAAAAAACCACGAACGCACGGGCCTCCTCGGCTCGACTGATCAGCGTCTTGACGCCATTGAGTACCAGTCCATTGGCGGTTTTTTGGACATTCGTTCGATAGTTTGCAACATCAGTTCCGGCGTCCGGTTCAGTCATGCAAACCGCGAGAATGCAGTCCCCAGTACAGACTTCCGGGAGCAATCGGCGCTTGATGGCTTCTGGCGCATAAGTCGAAATGATGCGAGTTTGCACGCCGACTTCGCCCAAAACCGCCATGGCAGTGACATAGCAACCCTTGGCGATCTCCTCCAAGACAAGGGCCGTATCAAACACCGGCAACCCGAGGCCTCCGTACTCCTCGGGAACCGCCATACCGAGCACACCAAGAGCGGCTAGCTGCCGCATATTTTCCCAGGGGAACGTACCGTCCATATAACCCTGCGCACGCGCCTTGATCTCACCTTGGGTGAGATCACGCACCGCATCCACAATTTGACGTTGTTCTTGCGTCAGTTTCATAAGCAATTCCGTTATTTGTTCTGGGCCATGCAGCGGACCACGCCGGCAACCAGATCCTCAATCGACTCATAGACCTTGGCCCCTGCGGCCGTGAGGGCGTGGACCTTCGACTCCAGACCACCCGTCCCTCCCGATACCAAGGCACCCGCATGACCCATCGTGATGCCCTCGGGCGCCGACTTGCCCGCAATCAGGGCAAAAACCGGCTTTTGACAACTCAATTCACGCATCTTCTGAGCGAACTCTTCTTCCTCCGAGCCTCCAATCTCGCCCACCAGAACAATCGCTCGCGTGCCGGCGTCGGCTAGAAACCAGGGCAGCAAATCGGCAAAGCGGGTTCCCTTGACAGGATCGCCGCCAACTCCCACCCACAAACTCTGCCCCAGTCCGCGTTGAACCAATCTGCTGCAGACCTCGTAAGACAAGGTGCCGCTCTTGGTCATCACGCCCAATGACCCGGGAGCGAGCGATACATCAGGCAAAAACCCGAGTTTCAGTCGACCGGGGATCGCCAGACCCGGTGTAGACGGTCCGATCCAACAAGCGCCAGCCGCCCTGACCAGTTCAAGGGCACGCACAGCATCGTGAATCGGCATGCCTTCCGCAATGGTGACAATCCAATGAATCCCCGCGTCGAGTGCCTCGCGGATCGCGTTCAGCGTACCCATCGGCGGCACCATAATCACGCTGGCCCGAGCCCCGCTGCCCTGCACTGCAGCCGTGCAGGACGGGTAGAGTTGCACCCCGTCGACCACCGACTCGCTTTGCGTCAAATTCCCTGAACCCTCGACGTTCGCCGAGGTCGGTACCCCCGCCACAATGCAGGTGCCGTACTGGCGCATCAACTGCGCATGCTGGCGGCCAATACGACCTGTAATTCCCTGAATGACTACCCCGACATCGGTCGGGATGAATGGCTCCCCAGAATGAATCATGGCCGCATCCCTCTCAGCGGCTGTAAAGCATGGGTCAACGCCAGTTCCAGATCGGGTTCAATCCGAATAGCCAGGCCCGAATCAGCAAAGACGGCGAGCGCCTCCTCGTAGCCATTGCCGATCATTCGGACTGTGATCGGAGCCTTCATTTCCGGCACTTGCTCAAGTGCGGTCACGATCAATCTGGCAAGCTCACCCAAATGCGTGATCCCGGCAAAAAAATTCATCAGTACCGAACGGATGTTGGAGCCGCCCGAAATCCAGCGCAAGACCTGGACCAGTCGCGCCGGATTACCCCGAAACTGACCGGTGCGAATATCGCAAAAATTGAACGGGGCATGCCCCCGGGCAATGATTTCATCAACGAGTTGCATGCTCAGGCCCGCCCCTGTCGTGATCAGACCAATATCGCCCCCTTCGTCGAGAACCACAAAGTCGAATCCCTGGGTCAGTTTGAGGATTGCCTCTGGGTAATCGGGGGCTCGAGCTTGCAATAGCTGAGCAATTTGCGTCTGCCGGGGCAAAGAATTGTCGTCAATGACGAGTTTGACGTCGCCGACGACCCAAGCACCGTGGTCAAGTACGAAAAGTGGATTGATCTCGAGCATCGTGGCCTCGAACTCAAAGAACAAAGGAGTCAAAACTTTTCCAGCCTCAAGCAAGGCTTCTCGTTGGGGCGCCGGAAAATCAGCGATCAGTTGGGCCGTCAGGGCAACAATGGCCGCCACATCAAACGCCGCACTGTCGCTCAGTACAGCGCCATCGGACGCATAAGCTTCAATATCAACACCGCCGCTGGCCGATACTAGAACTCGGAGTTGGCCACTCGACGGCTCGAGGATGAGACCAAAATAGCATTCGATCCCTGATACTGCAGCCTCAACTCGACAACTTCGTACGGGATGGCCCTTGATCTGCAGGCCGAAGATCCGATCAAGGGCAGTGCGCAGATTCTGCGGCGACTCAACCAAAGCAATTCCCCCAGCCTTCCCTCGCCCTCCAGTGGGGACCTGAGCCTTGACGACCGAGTTCTTGAATGGGTTAACTTCCTCAAACAGGGCTGCATCGTCACGCTGGAAAAGCCGTCCCGCCGGAACGGGTACGCCGCGGGAGGCCAGCAACATCTTGGCATCATGTTCAAGAAGCATCATTTTTGTCTAGGGTCTCCGCTTCTGATCGATTGGCGACGAGGTAAGTGCCACAAGAACCTATAATGTCCACGAACGAAATGCCATCCGCCAAGCGATTTTTTTGCCTGCACCGCATGATCAAACCTCATGCCGCCGGGAGGCGCCCATATCATTGATGGCCGATTAATCGCTTGACAGCGTCGGAACTCCAGCCCGACGGCCAAATTGCGCGATTGGCAAGGTCTGAACGGGGCGGAGATTTCAGCTGTTATTCGATGGCGAGCGATAAGGAGTCAGCATAAGGGCGACTGCCTGCCCTGCTTGCCAGCGCCGATTTAGGCAGGAAGACCAAGTCGTCAATGGTTGCATTTGCAACTTTTTCAGTCGTAGCTGAGGGCCGTCGACGTCGTATCTCGGCCGCAATAAGCGACTCTTCAGCCAGCAATGATTCGCCGGACGTAAACGGTCGGAAAATCTAATAACCACTTTCTTCGGACGAGAAAATGACCCGCCGAGTTCCACCACTCAATGCCCTGCGTGTTTTCGAAGCTGCTGCTCGTTGGTTGAGTTTTACGAAAGCGGCTCACGAACTGCATGTCACGCAAGGCGCTGTCAGCCGTCAAGTCAAGCTTCTCGAAGAATTTCTTGGGATCGAGTTATTCGACCGCACCCCCCACGGCGTCGAACTGAGCCCCGCAGGTAAAACCTACTCAAGAACGCTGACCCATACTTTTGAGGAGATCTTGCGAGCGACGGATAGCCTTCGCAACCCGAATGCCCAAGCTGTACTGACCATTCGTGGGTACACCACCTTCATCGTGCGCTGGTTGACACCGCGACTGCCTGACTTTCACGTTCGGCATCCCAATATCGAAGTGCGCCTGCAGTTTTCGACTCTTGGGGTGGACTTTCAGCGAGATAAAGTCGACCTGGGAATTCTCTACGGCTACGGTCATTGGAACGGCTTGCACAGCGACATGCTGCTCAAGGATGACCTGTTACCCGTTTGCAGTCCGACCTTCCGCGACCAATTGACCCTCCAGACTCCGGCCGATCTGGTCAATTGCCCTTTATTGCGCCTAAATCGTCGCCGCCGGGATTGGTCCCACTGGTTCAAGATCGCCGGGGTCAAACGGGAACCGCAGCCCCATGATCTCGACTTCGACGATCTCGGCGTGCTCTACCAATGCGCCATCTCGGGTCTGGGCGTTGCCATGGGGCAGCGCGAATATCTGACGGATGACCTCGCCTCAGGACGCTTGGTCGCCCCATTTGAGCTGGCTCTAAGACGCCAGATGGGCTTCTACCTGGTCTGCCCAAATGAGCGTGCCGATCTGGCCAAGATCGAGACATTCCGGGCTTGGCTCATTGGCACCATGACCTAGCAAGAAACGGAACAAAGTGCCAGCCAAGCCGGGTAACAGGTCAGCCGGTTGCGGTCGGGACGCAGCTTTCCCCCGCTCCCGCACAGGTCAGTCCCTGTCGGTTTACCACAGTAGGCTTCCGCCTCTGGTACCTGACGCCTAGCGCATTCTGAACGCCGAGCCAGGCTATTCCAAGAACTCATCGGGTCAATTAGAAATCATCGGTTGCCCAACTCACGCTGCACTGCCTATCATCGGGCCTCCGATTTGCACCGCCCACCTGTTTATGCCCAGTCCGTTTGACGTACCGATGCTGATAGGCGGCCACTGGCGACACGGTGGGCATGCCAGCGATCGCCACGACCCCTATCGTGGCGATCTGGTTGCCCGAGTCCCGTCGTCGACCGCAACCGATGTTGATGATGCGCTGAAAGCTGCCTGTGAAGCCCGTGACTCCGCTGCAGCGGTACCGGCCCGAGAAAGGGCGGCCTTGCTCAGACGCGTCGCCGGACTGTTGCGTGAGCAGGTCCATCCGATTGCACAGGTCATGTCACGCGAAACCGGCAAAGCACTGGCGGATGCCATCGCCGAAGTCGCCCGCGCGCCTGACACCCTTGAGATCGCTGCAGAAGAAGCGGTGCGCATCAAGGGTGAACATGTACCCATGGATGCCAGCCCAACTGGAGCCGGGAAATTGGCCATTCAGCTGCGCTTTCCGGTCGGCGTCATTGTCGCAATCACCCCGTTCAATGCCCCGATCAACCTGGCCTGCCATAAACTGGCGCCAGCGATCGCGGCCGGCAATACCGTGGTGCTCAAGCCCTCACCGCAATCGTCCTGGGTCACTCACCGCCTGATCGAATTGTTCGTGCAAGCCGGCACACCTCCTGGCGTTCTGAACGTCGTGCATGGCCATGAAGCTGGCGCTCTTCTGGTCAAGGATCCCCGAGCCGACTTTATCTCGTTCACTGGTTCAAGCCGCGTCGGAGCTGCCATCAAGGCAGCAAGTGGATTGCGCCGGGTCGCGTTGGAGCTGGGGGGCAATTGCGCGACGATCATCGACGAGGATGCGGACATCGCCACGGCTGCAGCAACCTGCGCGCGCAACGCCATGCGATTGGCGGGTCAGAGTTGCGTCTCGGTACAAAATGTCTATGTACATCAGGCCGTTGCCGAAACTTTCTCGAATTTAGCGCTGAAGGAAGTTGCTTCGCTGCGGCTGGGTGACCCGCTTGACCCGCAAACTGAAATTGGCACGCTCGTCGACCAGAATTCCGCCCTGCGGATCGAAAGTCTGATTCAAGATGCTTTGGGCGAAGGGGCCGAGTTGTTGGCCGGTGGCAAACGCAATGGGGCCCAGTTGCAACCCACCGTGCTCACTCGGTTAAACCCGACGATGAGCGTTGTTGAGAGCGAGATCTTCGGACCCGTGCTCAATATTCTGCCCGTCTCCAGCTTTGCGGAAGCGATCCGCTGCGTCAACGCAAGCCGATATGGACTTCAAACTGGCGTCTACACGCGGTCCCTGGCCAATGCAATGCAAGCAGCGCGCTCAATTCGGGCCGGTGGCATCATCATCAACGGCAGTTCGACCTGGCGCTCTGACCAGATGCCCTATGGTGGCGTCAAGGACAGCGGGATTGGTCGCGAAGGCCCCGAATACGCAATGCGTGAAATGACAGAGGAGCGGCTGATCGTCTTCAATTTGTGACGCCTGTCGGTGTCAAACACTCGGTCGGAAACGAAAGACTGATCCATGGGACCAAAAATGCAAGAAAACAAGGGTTCGGAACTCATCGTTGATCACCTGATTCGGCAACGCGTGCCGTTCCTGGTCGGCGTTTGCGGTCATGGCGATGTTGGCCTGATGGACACCGCTTACGAACGGCGGGATCAGCTCAGCATCATCTCGACCCACCATGAGCAAACTGCAGGTTTCATGGCTGATGCTTATTACCGTGTCAGCGGCCAACCGATCGCCACCTTCACCTCATGCGGACCAGGGTCGGTGAGCATTCAGGCTGCGATTGCCTGCGCCATGGCCGACTCATCGGCGATTTTTTCAATCACTGGCAACGTGCCCACGCAGCAATTCAACCGGGCCCCGTTTCAAGAACTTGGCTACCACTACCAGGCCGACTTCGTCTCAGCCATGCGGCCCTATGTGAAACGATCTTTTCAGGCTACGAGGCCGGATATGCTGGCGCACATGCTGCCGCAGGCCTGGAATACGATGCTTTCGGGGCGGGTTGGGCCGGTTCATCTCGATGTGCCATTCAATGTTTTTGAAGAGAAGTCCAGCGTCAACCTCGATCCGAGCGATGTCGCCATCGATCGCGATTGTTTACGCAGCCAAGGGGCGCCGCAAAGCATTGCCCGCGCGGCTGAGCTCCTTATGGCAGCCGAACGTCCGCTGATTCTGGCGGGATATGGATGCACTCTCGGTGGCGCCGATGCGCAGCTACTTGAACTGGCCCAATTACTGGGTATCCCCGTCGCAACGACACCTCAGGGAAAGGGTGCGATTGACGAATTCCATCCACTCGCACTTGGCCCCACGGGTCGTGATGGTGCCTACCCTGGAAATCGCGCGTCGCGAGGATGCGATGTGCTACTCGCGCTGGCGACCCGTTTTGGCGACCGCGCAAGCAGCGCATGGAGCCCCGGGGCGACTCACAGTATTCCACCCACACGCCTGATTCACGTCGATCGAGATCAAACTGCAATCGGCCGTAACTTCCCCACCGAAGTAGGCATTGTCGGCGACATCGTTCTCGTACTTGACCAGTTGATTGCGCATGTCAAAGCACGCAGCCACCTCCCCCGAACCAACATCGGCGCCTGGCGCGAAACAACCGACAACTGGGTTCGCCTTTGGGACGCGGACGTTGCCAGCACGAGTGGCAGCCATGACGAGCCCATTCATCCAGACCGATGCATTGCGACCTTGCAGTCGGTGGCGCCGGACAACGCCATCATGCTTGCCGACATCGGTGCTCATCACAGTTGGATGGTGCAGCAATGGAAGGTTCCCCGCCAGGGGCGATTATTGCAATCAGGTGCCTTTGCATCGATGGGTTTTGGGGTAGCCGGGGCGCTCGGCGCACAGTTGGCAGCGCCAGACCGCCCCGTCATCGCCGTCGTTGGTGACGGGGGCTTTTTGATGCACGCCAACGCCGTCGCGACTGCGGTCGAATATGACCTGCCCGTTGTATGGTTAGTCTGGAACAACTGCGGTTATGTGTCGATTCGCGATATGCAACTGGGGTTTTTTGGGCGCGAAGTCGCCACCAGATTTCGATCAGAATCAAGCGGAGAACTGAAGTCACCCGACTATGCGATGCTGGCTCGATCGATGGGCGCCCAAGGCATTCGAATCGATCGGCCAGCCGATCTGGCGGATCAGATTGCTGCCGCCCTCTCAAGTCGGCTCCCGACCGTACTTGATGTGCGCGTGCAAGCCGATGTCAAGCGCCGCACCTCGGGCACTTGGGACATGCCCCCGCTGAAAGGGGCAAGCCCCAATTACGATCCTGATCCATTGGCATAGTCGATCCACCCCCCAAGGAAATTATCATGTCTGAATTCAGAGGAAATCGAGTTTTGATCGTCGGCGGCAGCTCCGGGATTGGACAGGCTTGTGCGGCTGCATTTGCTGGTCAAGGTGCACAGGTAACCATCGCCTCGCGTTCGCAAGAAAAGCTCGAGGCGGCGGAGAACGCCATTGGTGTTCCGATCACCATTGCAAGGCTTGACGTTACAGATGACGCTGCGGTCGAAGCTTTCTTTGCCCAAGGTGAGCCATGGGATCATGTAGTTGTATCGGCGGCTCAGGCGCAAAGTGGCCCGGCCCGGAAATTGCCGCTCAGTGATGCCTATCAGGCAATGCACAGCAAATTTTGGGGCGCCTATCGAGTTGCACGGGTTGTCCGCATTCGCGATGGGGGATCGCTAACGCTGATTTCGGGATTCTTGGCAGTGCGTCCTCGGGCCACCTCGGTACTTCAGGGTGCGATCAACGCTGCACTGGATGCCTTGGCGCGGGGACTGGCATTGGAACTCGCGCCGGTGCGTGTGAACAGTGTCTCTCCTGGCATCATTGCCACGCCCCTCTGGAACGGCATGACGATCGAAGCCCGGACAACTGTGTTTGAGGACACCGCGAAGCGCCTACCGGTGCGTCGAGTTGGAACCGCTGAAGATGTCGCAAAAGCAGTCCTCTATCTGGCCGCGACAGGTTTTGCCACGGGTTCGACGGTGCTGCTCGATGGCGGCGGCGCGATCGCTGCTTGAGGCTGACTCTTGGATTGTCCAGATGAGACAGCCAAGCCTCGAGGTGGAGAAGTCTCTGTCCATTGATTCAATTAGCGCCTCAGGCGTTCTGCCGACAGACCCGTAAATATCCGGGCAGTTGCTTGCTTCTAGGCCTCGGCCTGCAACAATCTTCAGTCAAGCTTGACCGCCGCGTCCTTGATGACGGCACCCCAGCGGGCATGTTCGGCCTTGAGGAATTGCCCCAATTGCTCGGGCGTGCCCAGCATCGGCGCACTGCCATCGGCCAGCAGCCGGGCCAGCGTCTCGGTCTTGCCGAGCGCTTTTTCCACTTCGCTGTGGATGCGCTCGACCAATTCCGGCGCCAGGCCGGCAGGACCGACCAGGACTTTCCAGTCGCTGGCCTCGAAGCCTGGGTAACCGGCTTCGGCCACGGTCGGCACATCGCCGAGCACTGGCAGCCTTTTGGCCGAGGTGACAGCCAATGCGCGCAGCTTGCCGCCTTTGATCAACGGCAGCGCCGCCTGCGGCGTCGGCAGCATGAAATCGGTCTGCCCGCCGAGCAGATCGGTGATCGCCGGCGCAGCGCCTTTGTAGGGCACATGGGTCATCCGGTAAGCGGCGCGCCTTGCCAGCAATTCACCGGCGAGGTGACCGACCGTGCCATTGCCAGCCGAAGCCATCGTCAAGGCCCCGGCTTTGGCAGCCGCAATCAATTCAGCCAGATTCCGGAAGGGTGATTCGCTGCGCACGACCACGACCACCGGTTGCATCGCGACAAAGGCGATCGGCGTGAATTCTTTCAATGCTTCGTAAGGCATCTTGGCATAGAGCGCCGGGTTGATCGCCAGGTTGGCGGTCTGCGCCAGCCCCAGCGTGTAGCCATCAGGTTTGGACTTGGCCACCAGGTCCAGGCCGATATTGCCGCCCGCACCTGGCTTGTTGTCGATGACGAAAGCCCAGCCTGCATTGGCGGTCAGCCGGTCGGCGACCAGCCTTGCGACCAGATCGGTAGCGCCGGCTGGCGTGTAGGGCACCACCATGCGGATCGGTCGATTCGGATAGCCTTGCGCGGCTGGCTGGGCGGCCGTTTGTGCCATTGCAGTGATCGAGCCATACAGGCCCAGGATGACGGCGCAACGGATGAGGGCTGGTTGCATATTTTTCCTGTGGATCATTCCGCACCTGGATCCTTCATCAGGATCACCAGGCCGAGTTTGCATTGCTACAAGGTGGCGGTCATGCCGCCGTCAATCACCAGCAGATGACCGTTGACATAGCGGG
>CAIJIT010000010.1 GCA_903820745.1 uncultured Burkholderiales bacterium | reverse complement strand
GTATAATTTCTTACATTTTAAAAATTAATTGCTGAATTATCTCGCGCTCTAGAAGCTTGCCGTATTTATATTTGCAATCTATAAAATTATCTTCGATAATATGGGCAATATGTACCGCCGCCATCTTGAATGCATGCTGCGGCATTAAAAGTTGGTTGAATTATTATAACCGGTTGCGGGCGAGCGCGAGGTTGAGGTAATGTTGAAAGTAGATGAGAGGGCGGCAAAGGAAGCGCAGAATTCGGTTCGTCATTGAGGTATCTATTGACTGTGCCTGAGTTCTTTATATTAAATTCAGCGGTGCTTTCTCCTAAACTACCCAGGAGCTCAACAGCGATTGTTTCTTTTCCTCTCGCCGCGACCTTAAAATACTCGATTGCTGATTTTTTATCAAATTTGCAATCCAATTGAATCATGCCTAGCACAGTGTCAACCATTGGCCGTTGAAAATTGTTTCTTGCGTAAATGTCTGCGCCAATACAGTCCCCAGAGGCGATCAGTCTATTGGCTTCATCTATAGCGCCAAATTTATCATACTGCGCAAAGATATTTCCAGAAAAAATGCAAACAAAAATGCATATTAGAGACTGCATTAAAATATTAATTCTCATGTGCTACATCCGAAATATTTTGACTTTCGTCGAGTGAAGATGCGGTTTTATAAAAATCAGCTAGGGGCACCGCTCATGCACGAATCAAAGGCGCTTTGAGCATAATTTTGCGCATTTGTAATAACGCCAACGGCGCACAAGGCGGTAAGCCCTCGAGAATTTATGTTGCAGCTGTTTTCTTTTGACTTCATGTATTGTTCATATGCATTCTTTCTATCAAAATCGCATCGCGCCTCCCATTGACGCCGCACTGCCATCACTCTTGCCCTTTCAGCTTGGGCATTTTGTTCTTGCCGCCGTTGGTCTGCTTGCCGCTGCTGGTCTTGTGCTTGTCGTTGCTGATCTTGACGTTGTTGTGCATCCCTGAGAGCCGCGCCCCGCGCCCTAGTTGCCTCATCCCGTTCTGCCTTTTGATTTTTTATCTGCTGAGTTAAATAATCGAGACTACTACTGGTCTCTTTTGCAATTTTCTGAATTCTTAAATTATAGTTTCCATAGTTGGTCTTCTTGCCATACAAATCGACTGCTGCCTCAAGAAATTGAGTGTCCTCTTTTTCTAATAGTAAATTTAACTCCCTAGGGTAAGTGCTACCTCTAAAATTGGAGCTTTCACTAATGCACTTTTTGAATTCGTCGGCCCACATAGCTATAGCCTGTTGGTCCTTCGAATTCGGAGTCGTTTGATCTGCCAGCATGGGGAAAGATATTTCAGTTAAGCCCGTCAGTGAAATTTTCGATGAGAGAGACACAAATCGGCTGTCAATAATCCATTTGCTTTGGCAGGAAATTCGTGGATCCTGTTGTGAGAGTAGCGGCCTCATCAGACTTGATTCAAATCTTGCCCTTTTGTCCCTCTCGGACTTTGCTTTTTCTTCAGCAAGTAAGTTCCGGTCATATTCTTCTTTCTGCTTTTTTGCTATGACCACCTGTTCCTTTTCCCTTACGAGCCTATCTTTCTCATCCTGCTTAGCTTGAATAGCGGCTTCCGCTTGTTCTTTCCTCAATCTAGCAATTTCCTCCTTCTCTTCAGCAAGTTGCCGTTTTGCAATTTCCGCTTGCTGTTTCTTATAGTCAGGACTTGCTTTCCGTTTCAACTCTCGGTCTTCTTCGTCTTTCTTCGTGGCTATTTCAATGGTCTGCCTAACTGCTATAGTTTCTTCTTGCCTAACTCGCGCGACCTTTGCCTCGCTATTTTCCACTTCGCCAGTAGTCCAAGGTTTATTATCAAGGTGTAATATAATTGCCTGCTCTTTACTTATCCTGCGAATTTCACCGTTAGGCAGCTTTTCGGAATAAACTCCATCGCAGGTTGTTTCTATTTTCGATTGAAGCGTGCAAGTAAAGGAATTCTGATTTCTTCCATACCATGCTGTTCTTGTCGAAACAAAGGAATCGCATTTCGAAAATAGTTGCTTTGCACTTGAATCGTCAGGATCATCTAATCTAACGCTTGAATCTATGGATTGATATTTAAATTTATTTAAATCAAGCCCTATCTTAATGCAGTAAGACTGTTCTTCAGTTAATCTTGAAAATAGTTGTTGCCACTTTTTCCGTATCTGATCATTCCCTAAAATGGAAACAATTTGGGTTGACCCGGAACCTGAACATCCGCCTATCGAATACAAGCCGCGAGATTTATATTTTCCTTTCCATTGAATTGTGATTGGGCCTGCTTGTTGTGGAGTAACTTCAATTTTAACTTCAAAATTTGGCGAGACTACCTCCCTTTCAAAGGGAGGTTGCCCGGGAATTGATATCTCAATGTTGCACTTGGTTGTATTCTCTTGATTTTGTATTTTTAAATTTACCGAATTGGGTTGACCAACTTCGACGGGCGAGGATTCAGCCTGGGCGCCCGCAACGAGAAAGCTCTGGCTGATGATAATATATGTTGCAACTTGTAATTTTTTTAGTTTCATATATCGCCAATAATTATGATGTACTGGAAATTAAATTCATGGCGGGTGTGCAACTGAATTGCCCGTTGACATCGTCCAGTTTTCTATTAATCAGACGGTAAAAAATTTTGGTAGTAGACTTCGGAAAAAAATTGGATGCGAAATTTTCCGTACGCACCAACATTGCGCCAGAAGTCAATGACACCGCTCAAATGTACTGCCAACACCGCCAGAGTAGTTATTTTTTTTCTAATTGATCTGGATAGGGTGGCAGGCAGGTGCCTCCGACGGTAGGTTCTGCTTTACACATTGATGCCAGGCTCTATTCACCCGGACTGTTGGACGAATGAAGCTACCGGCGGTGGGGTTGCTTACGGCAACGTATGGGCGCCAGCCCTGACCAGTTAGTCAGGGTGCAATCTCTGTCAAAGTCGGTCCGGAAAATGCAGCAAGGGCGATCATTCACCGCCCGAATGCACCAGGGCCAGCAGCCGCTCCGGCGCGAATGGCAAATGCCTTGCGCGCAGCCCCAGCGCCGCGGCGATCGCGTTCCCCAGGGCGCCCGCAACCGGGCCGGCGGCGAGTTCACCGGCGCCCAGGCTGGGCTTCCCGGGTTGATCCAGCAACTCGATCATGACTTCGGGCACTTCGGCGAAGGTCAGGATCGGATATTCGTCCCAGTTAGCGCTCAACACGCCCTCCTGACCCCAGCGAACTGATTCCTTCAGTGACCAGCTCAGCGCCTGCAGGATGCCGCCTTCGACCTGGTTCAACAGGCCGTCGTGGTGCACGATCGCGCCGGCATCGACGGCACACCAGACCCGCCTGACCTGCACCGAATCTTCGACCCGGACTTCGATGGCGACGGCGCAATAGCCTGATCGGTTCTTGTAGCGGGCAAAGCCCAGGCCCAGCCCTTCGCCCTCGCCACCGGCGCCGCGTTCACGCCAGCCCGACAGCGCGGCCACGGTCTCGAGCGTGCGGCGCGCGCGCGGGTCGCTCAGGTGCCGCAGGCGGAAATCAAGCGGGTCGGCGCCGGCAGCGGCGGCGAGCTCGTCGATGAACGATTCGGTCGCGAACACATTCGCATGGGCACCGAGCGAGCGCAGGGCCGAAACGCGCAGCGGCGCGCTAGCGACAAAATGGTGTTTGATCTGCACGGCCGGCAAGTCATAGCCAGGCACTGCATTGCGCAGCCCACCGCCTGCTGGCAGCGGCACATCGGTGGGGACAGGACGCGGCTTGGCCGGGTCGCAGGCCCAGGCGCCGAGCAGATTCATGCCCACACCCCAACCGGGTCGGCTCAAGTGACTGTGGCTCCAGACCTGAGCCTGCCATTCGGTGATCATCCCTTGTTCGTCCAGACCGGCATGCAACTCGACCAAGCCGGCCGCTCCGACCGGGGCAACGCTGAGCTCGTCTTCGCGCGACCAGACAACGCGCACCGCAGTCTTCAACTTCAGCGCGATCAAGGCCGCGTCGAAAGCGACATCGTCGGCACCGTTGTGGCCATAGCAGCCCGATCCCGGCTGGTGGATCAGGTGCAGCGCGGCTGGCGCCAGATCCAGCGCTTGGGCGATCTCGGCCCGCAGTTGGAACACGCCCTGGCTATGCGTCCAGAGGGTCAGCCCCTGCCCTTCGGCGGGCTCGGCCACCGCGCAGCAGGTGCCGATCGCGCCATGGGCGATATAAGGGCGTGAATAGCGCCTCACCAGCCGCTTGGCGCCCTTCTTGGGCAAAGCCTGCCCCGCGCTATAGGCGATGCTCGTGACCGCTGGCAAGGCGGTCAGAATCACCTCGGCATCATCAAAAGGCAGCAGCTCAGGCAGTTCCCAGTCGACCAGCAGTCGCGCGGCTGCGGCAGCCACAACGAGGCTGGCTTCGTCGGGGCCGGCCAGTGCCAGGAATTCGCCTTCAATCAGCAGATGTTGCACGCCGGCCAGCGCGCGCAAGGCTGAAGCGTCGTAGCGGCGCGGCCGGCTCAAGGCATGGGCGCCGCGCAAGACCCGGGCATGCAGCATGCCCGGACGCACCAGGTCATGGATAAAACCGGCGCCGCTGAGTTTGAGCGCCAGGTCGGCGCGCACAAAAGCGCTGTCGTCCTGTGCCAGCACGACGGCATCGGCGCTTTGCGGATCGGGCCAATGGTCGATGCGCTGCGCCGGCCAATCGGCATCGGCTGCAGCGGCGGCAAGCTCGCGGTAGCTGAGACCGGCCGGCTGCGCAGCGCAGCAGAAAACCCCGCCCCCGACAGTGAGCAATTCGCCGGGCCAGCATTCGGCTGCGGCGGCTGCAGCCAGTTGCCGCAGCGCGACACAAGCATGGTGCAGCGCAGCCACGCCAAGCTCGATCGACTGGCTCCCCGAGGTATAGCCCTCGTTGGGTGAATTCACGGTGTCGCCAGCGACCAGCTGGACCTGCGCGGGCGTGACACCCAGGGCCAGACAGGCGGTCTTGATCAAGGCTGCCGAGATGCCTTGGCCGAGCTCGACCTTACCGCTGCGGATTTCAAGGCCATCGTCATGGATCCGGATCCAGTCACCCAGTCTGGGGTGGCTGAGGATGCTGGCCGGGAGTTCGGGATGGCTCATAAGGCCTGGATCAGTTCGGCCGCATGGCGTGCCGCGCGGAGGATGCGCAGATGGGTGCCGCAGCGGCATAAATGGCGGTCGAGACAACTGCGCAGCGCGCCTTCATCGGCTTGCGGGTTGAGCTTGAAGAGGGCGGTCAGCGACATCAGCATGCCGTTGATGCAATAGCCGCATTGGGCGGCCTGCTCGGCGATGAAGGCTTGCAGCACCAGCGCGCCGATCGGGTCGGCAGCCAGGCCTTCAGCAGTCAGGACCTGCTTGTCAGCCGCAACCCAGTTCGCCGTCGTGCAGGAAGGCTGGGCCACGCCGTCGATCAACACCATGCACGCGCCGCAATTGCCGGCCCCGCAACCGAAGCGCACGCCCTTGGCATCGCAGTCATTGCGCAAGGTGTAAAGCAGCAGCGTGTTCGGTTCGCCGGCGATTTCTGTCGCGCGGCCGTTGAGGGTGAAACTGATCACTTGGATCCTGCCCGCGCCAGCCACCAGGCGGCGAGTTCGGCGCCATCGCGCGATCCCATACCGTCCTGCGCAGCCGCATCGAAGGAGGCCATCGCTGCTGCGGCCGTCGGCAAGGCATAGCCGAGTGAAGTTGCTTCTTCGAGCATCGTGCGCAGGTCCTTGCGGATCGAGTCGATATTGAAATGGGCGGCTTCCAGCGGCTTGCCGGCCAAGGCCGTCGCGACGACCGGACCGCGGAACTTCAGCAGCGCCGGTGCACCCGAGGTGTCGCCGATGATGTCCATCAGCCGCACCGGGTCGAGCCCGGCGGGCGCGGCCAGCGCCAGCGCCTCGCTCAAGGCTTGCCAGTAGACGAGCAGCGGCAGATTGATCGCCAGCTTCAGGCTCGCGCCGGCGCCGACCGGCCCGACATGCTCGACGCGCCGGCACATCTGCAGCAGCAGCGGCCTGGCGCGCTCAACATCCTCGGTCGCGCCACCGACCAGACCGAACAGCTTGCCGTCGCGCGCCGGGCCGATCGTGCCGCCGACCGGGCATTCGATCATCCGGCCACCCCGGGCTTCGATGCGCTGGGCCAATGCCACTTCGGTGGCCGGCCTGACGGTGCTCATCTCGATGAACAGGCGCCCGGTCACCGCAGTCCTCATCGCACCGGCAGCGCCGAAGTAGACCGTTTCGATCGCGTCAGCATCGGTCAGGATCGACAGAATGACCTCGCTCGCCGCGACCAACTCAGCCGGGCTGGCGGCGACGGTGGCGCCGCGCTTGGCCAAGGCCTCGGTCTTGTCGGCCGAGCGGTTCCACACCGTCAGGCTGTGACCGCTGTCGATCAAACGTTCGGCGATTGCCGAACCCATTTTCCCCGTCCCCAACAGTCCGATCTTCATGGATGGCTCCAGCCGCTTCAGGCCTTGATTTTCAACAAGCGCATCGCGTTCAGACCTTCGATCTGGCGGCGCTCTTCCTCGGGGAGATTCTTCACGCTGGCGACCAGGCCGCGCGGGTCGTCTTCGCCCATGTCATAGGGGTAGTCGGTGCCGAGCAGCACATGGTCGGCGCCGTAGCGGTCGATCAGGTTGCGCAGCATTTCGGGGTCGAAAGTGATGGTGTCGAAATAGAACTTTTCCAGATAGCTCGACGGCTTGCGCTTGATCACCGTGCGGCAATCGGCGCGGGCACGCCAGGCATGGTCCATGCGTGCCCAGTAATGCGCGATATAGCCGCCGCCATGGGCCGCGATGAACTTGATCTTCGGGTTGCGCGCCACCACGCCGTCGAAGATCAGGTGGCTGACCGCGATCGTGGTGTCGAGCGGATTGCCGATGACGTTGTTGAAGTAATGGTTGGTCAAACGGTCGGCCTGGGTGAAGCCGAGCGGATGCATGAAGATCACCGTGCCGAGATCATTGGCCTTGGCGAAGAACTTCTCCAGGCCCAGGCGCGGGTCGGTCAGGTTCATGCCGTTGACGTTGGTGTTGATCTCGACGCCGCGCAGGCCGAGTTTCTTGACCGCGTACTCGAGTTCAGCCACCGCCATTTCAGGATTTTGCAAGGGCACCGAGCCCAGACCGACAAAGCGATCGGGATGGGTGGCGACCAGGTTGGCGATGCCTTCGTTGACTTCGCGTGCCAGCGCCGCGCCTTCGTCGGGCGGGGTGAAGTAGAAGTAATGGTAGGGCGCGGGGCAGACGGCCTGGATGTCGACACCCATGCGGTCCATGTCCTTGAGCCGCTCTTCGATGCCCATCAGTTTGGGCGCCCGGTCGCGCATCTGCGCCACATTGGTCTGGCGCGTCAGATCATTGGCGAACACCGTGGTCGGGTCATATTGGGCGGCATTCAGGTGCGCCGTCTTGCGGTTGATTTCGGGGTTCAGGTAATGGCAATGGATGTCGACGACCTTGGACTTGCCGGCGCTGTCCTTGACGATCGACTGGGCGGCCGGGCTTTTCTTGATCGGCACGGCCGCCTTGGCCTTGGGGCTGCTGCTGGCTGCAGCGCTGCGCGCTTGCCCATGCTTGTGGGTCGGATCGAGACATTCGGGGGAGCAAGTGAAGAACATGGTGGTTTCTTGGGTTTGGGAGCAGTAAAAAATTCAGAACACGCCGAGATGGCGGGTCACGTTTTCGGGGTTGGCGCGAACCGCTTCGACGCTGTCAGCAGCCACCACATGGCCGGTGTTCAGCACGACGATGTCATCGGCCAGGTTCATCGCCAGATTGAAGTTCTGCTCGACCAGAATGATCGACAGGTTTTCAGCCTTCAGTTTGGCAATCGATGCGGCGACCTCATGCACGATCATCGGCGCCAGGCCCTCGGACGGCTCATCGAGCAAGAGCACATCGGGGTTGCCCATCAGCGCGCGGCCGATCACCAGCATTTGCTGCTCGCCGCCGGACAAGGTGCCCGCACGCTGTTTATGGCGCTGGCGCAACTGCGGAAACATTTCGTAGACCCGCTCCAGCGACCAGGGGCTGGCGACCTTGCGGACCTGCTGCGCGACGATCAGATTTTCCTGCACGCTCAAGCTGGCGAAGACCCGCCGGCCCTGCGGCACGAGCCGGATTCCACTTCTGGCGATCGCTTCTGGCGAGAGGTTTTCAACCTGCCGGCCGAAGGTTGAAATCTGTCCGGCGCTGGCCTTGAGCAGACCGGCGATGGTCAGCATCGTGGTCGTCTTGCCCGCACCATTGCGCCCCAGCAGGGCCAGCAAGCGGCCTTTGCGCAGGGTCAGGTCAATGCCATGCAGGACATGGCTGCGGCCGTAATGTGCGTCGACACCACGCAGGGTCAATGCATCAGGTTCCAAGATAGATTTCCCTCGTTCGGGGGTGATTGACGACGGTCTCGCGGTCGCCTTCGACAATCACCCGGCCCTGGTGCAGCACGGTGATTTGTTCGGCGAAGGCGAGGGCGACGTCCATGTCATGTTCGATCATCACGATCGCAGTCTCGCGCGGCAGGCCCGCGATCAGGTCGCGCACCATCGCCCGTTCATCCTGCGACAGGCCGGCCAAGGGTTCATCAAGCAGCAGCAGGCGTGGCGACTGCGACATCGCCACCGCGATCTCGACCCGGCGTTGCTCGCCATAGGAAATCTCGCCGGCCTGCAGATGGGCTTTGTCGCTCAGTCCCAGACTGCTGAGGATCTGCAAGGCGCGCTCGTACAACTCATCGTCAGACCGGAAGGCCTTGAAGATCTGGAAGCGTTGCCGATTCACGCCGAGCATCGCCAGCGCGACGTTGTGCGCCAGCGTGTCCTTCGCGAACAAGGTGATGACCTGATAGGTGCGGCTGACGCCAGCATGGGCTCGGGCTTGCACCGGCTGATGGGTCAGGTCCTGACCGAAGACGCTGATCGTCCCTGAATCGGGCATGATCTCGCCGGCGATCTGGTTGAACAAGGTGGTCTTGCCGGCACCGTTGGG
>CAIJIT010000009.1 GCA_903820745.1 uncultured Burkholderiales bacterium | reverse complement strand
TCGGGCAAACCGCGCTCGCAGCATCCGGCCGGCCGGAGCAATTCAGCCTCAGGCCGCTGACCAACCCTGGCCTGACCAGCACCTTGTTTCTGGCCCGGTCGGCGCATAAGCCGAGTACGCCGCTGATTCTGCAGGCACAACGCCTGCTGCAGGACATGCTGCTGGCGAGTGCTCAACCGAGCCAAGCCGGATTGCAATAGCTACTAGTCACCGCTGCCGCTAGGCCGCAATAACCAAAGGCGGCAAAATCGCCACAAATCAACCCGGGAATCAGCCATGCAATCCCCAATTCCCTGCCTTTTCATGCGCGGCGGCACATCGCGAGGGCCGTATTTTGTCGAATCGGACTTGCCGGCCGATCCGGCCAAGCGCGACCGCGTGCTGCTCGCAGTGATGGGTTCACCCGACCGGCGCCAGATCGACGGGCTTGGCGGGGCGCACCCGTTGACCAGCAAAGTCGGCATTGTTCGCAAGAGCCAGCTACCCGGCGTCGATCTGGATTTTCTGTTCGCGCAATTGCAGCCGGAGCAGGACAGCGTCGACACCACACCCAACTGCGGCAATATGCTCGCTGCCGTGGTGCCGTTCGCGCTGGAGCGCGGCATGGTGCCGGCGCAAGGCGATGTGACGACCTTGCGCGTGCTGACCCTGAACACCGACATGCAGTGCGACATCACGGTACAGACGCCCGGGGGACAGGTCAGCTACGAAGGCGATGCGCGCATCGACGGCGTGCCCGGGACTTCGGCGCCGATCAAGATCAACTTCCTCGATACCGCCGGATCGGTGGCCGATTGCCTGTTGCCGACGGGCAAGGTGCTCGACCTGATCGATGGCATCGAAGTGACCTGCATCGACAACGGCATGCCGCTGGTGATCTTCAAGGCCAGCGCGGTCGGGCGCACCGGTTACGAAACCGTCGAGCAGCTCAATGCCGACCAGGACTTGAAGGCCCGCATCGAGACGCTGCGGATTGCCTGCGGCCATGCGATGGGTCTCGGTGATGTCAGCAGCAAGAACTACCCGAAGATGACCTTGATCGCGCCGCCACGCAGCGGTGGCAGCATCTGCACGCGCAGCTTCATCCCGCATCTCTGCCATGACGCCATCGGCGTGCTGGCCGCGGTGACCGTCGGCACCGCTTGTGTGCTCGAAGGCAGCGCAGCCCAAGGTGTGGCGATGGTGCCGGCCGGACTGGCCAAGACGATTTCGGTCGAGCATCCCACTGGCGAATTCAGCGTCGAGCTCGAGATTGATCCGGAAAATCCCGAAAACGTCGTCAGCGCCGCGCTATTGCGCACGGCAAGGTTGATCATGCGCGGCGAGGTGATGGTGCCTGCCGCGCTGTTGAAATGACAAAAAGGAAACAAGACATGAGTTTGATCATCGATTGCCATGGCCATTACACAACGGCGCCCAAAGCGCTGGAAACCTGGCGCCAGCGGCAGATCGCCGGCATTGCTGATGCCAGTTTGATGCCCCGGGTCAGTGATCTGAAAATCAGCGATGACGAACTGCGCGAGAGCATCGAACAGAACCAGTTGAGGCTGATGAAGGAGCGCGGCTCGGACCTGACGATCTTCAGCCCACGGGCCAGTTTCATGGCCCACCATATCGGCGATTTCCAGGTGTCGAGCACCTGGGCGGCGATCTGCAACGAGCTGTGTTTCCGGGTCGCGCAGTTGTTTCCCGACCATTTCATCCCGGCTGCGATGCTGCCGCAAAGCCCGGGCGTCGATCCGGCGACTTGCATTCCGGAACTGGTGAAATGCGTCGAGCAATATGGCAATGTTGGCATCAACCTGAACCCCGATCCTTCGGGCGGGCATTGGACCAGCAAGCCGCTGTCCGATCGGTCCTGGTATCCGATCTACGAGAAGATGGTCGAGTACGACATCCCGGCGATGATCCATGTATCGACCAGTTGCAATGACTGCTTTCACACCACCGGTGCGCATTATCTGAACGCCGACACCACGGCTTTCATGCAATGCCTGACCAGTGATCTGTTTGGCGATTTCCCGACGCTGAAGTTCATCATTCCGCATGGTGGCGGCGCCGTGCCTTACCACTGGGGGCG
>CAIJIT010000008.1 GCA_903820745.1 uncultured Burkholderiales bacterium | reverse complement strand
CCGCTTCAGCCTCGGCGGCGTTGTTCAGCACCAGGCAGCCGCCTTCGGCGCAGGTGATGTTCTTGTTGGCCTGAAAGCTGAAACTGACCAGATCACCGAAGCTGCCGATCCGCTGCGAGTTCCAATGCGAGTCGATCGCCTTCGCCGCAACCTCGATGACGCGCAGACCATGCTGCTTGGCGATGCGGTAGAGCCGATCCATATCGACCGGCAGACCGGCCAAGTAGACCGGCATGATGGCCTTGGTGCGCGGCGTGATCGCGGCCTCGACCGCTGCCAGGTCAATATTGCGAGTCTGCGGATCAATGTCGACGAACACCGGCTTGGCACCGACGGCCACGATCACATTGGCTGTGGCGACCCAGGTGATGGCGGTGGTGATGACTTCGTCGTCAGGGCCGATACCGGCCAGGCGCAGAGCCACCTCCATCGTCGCCGTGCCATTGGAGAAAGCACGTACCGGCCGGCCGCCGAACAGCGCCGACAACTGCGCCTCGAATTCGGCCACTTTCGGGCCCGAGGTGATCCAGCCGGACGCCAGCACAAGGCTGACATCGGCAATCGTCTCGGCGTCGATGTCGGGCTTGGTGAAGGGCAGAAAGGCGGGCAAACTCATGGCTCGAGGCAATCGGTGAAATTCAGCTGCGCGACATTACCAGGACGCCGGCCAGGATCAGCAGCATACCCGCCCAGCGCATCGGACCCAGCGCTTCACCGAACAGCCACCAGGCGGCGACCGCGTTGACGACATAGCCGAGCGAC
Source organism: uncultured Burkholderiales bacterium (assembly GCA_903820745.1). Lineage (GTDB taxonomy): Bacteria > Pseudomonadota > Gammaproteobacteria > Burkholderiales > Burkholderiaceae_C > Paucibacter_A. The sequence goes on along the minus strand of CAIJIT010000008.1, from coordinate 2,061 downwards.
AGCATCGGGTAAGCGATCGAGACCTCGACCCGCGACAGGCCGATGATCCAGACCGCCACGCTGACCACATAACAAGTCAAGCCGGCGATGATCGGCCATTGTCCCAGCACTTGGAAAGCGGTCGACAGCAAGGTCGACCAGCCAACCGTCAGCGCGCCGAGCGGCGCCACCCCCGCCTTCAGCAGCAGCTGTGCGCCGGCGTTCAACAGCACGCCGGTCAGGATCAGCAAGAAGGTGGGCATTGTCATGGCGATTTACCGGAAAAGTTGGTCACAACGAGGCGCTTTTCGTCCCCGGTCAGGTCAAACATCGGCAGCCCTTGGGCCTTCAGCTGTTGATAGCTGTCGCGCGACATCAGCGCCAGGGCCGGCGGACCGGCGGTCCAGGCTGCCGAGAAAGCGGCCAGCGTTGGCAGCCATTTCTGCGGCTCCTGCTCGACGCCGAAAGCAAGCTCATCAGGCGCCTCGACCATGATCATGGTGCGCCGCAGATAGAAGGGCAAGGTGTGGTCAAGCCGGCGTACCGAATAGATCGGCATCTGCGGGGTCAACACCGCCTCGATCGCTGGCACCAGGTCGACGCCCGAATTGCTGCGCCCGAGCGTCTGATGCCCAGCCAGCCCGACCGTCGTGCCGCCGAACCAGGCGAGCGCAAACAGCGTGATACTCAAGCCCGGTTGGCCACGTCGGTTGCAAAGCCAAGCCAGCAGCAAGCCGAGCAGGATCACCAGGCAAGCCGCTCCCAGCCACAGCCCATAGTCGTCACTGCGTTGCAGCAGCAGCGTCGCCAGCAAGCCGCCGCCAGCCAGCAACAGCATGCCGAGCAACTGTCGCTGCCAGGCCTTGGCGTCGATCCGGTCGAGGGCCAGCGCCGCCAGCAGGGCCAGCGCCGGAAAGACCGGCAGGATATAGCCGGGCAACTTGGAACCCGACAGGCTGAAGAATACAAGGATCGCGCCGGCCCAGACGGCCAACAGCAACTCCGGCCTGAATTCCCTGGCCTGGCCAGAATTTCGCAGCAAAGCGCAGATGCGCGGCGTCAGCCCCAGCCAGGGCAAAAATCCTGCAATCAGCTGCGGTCCAAAGTACCACCAGGGGGCGCCGCGCTGGTGCACCGAAGAGGTGTAGCGCTGCCAATGCTCATGGATGAAAAAGAACTGCGCAAACTCCGGGTTGCGGGTCGAAATCAGCCAGAACCAGGGCGCCGTCAGCAGCAGGAAGAGGATCGTGCCGCTGACGATATGCAAGCGGCGCCACAAAACCCAGTCGCGCGCCACCAAGCTATAAACGACCAGCACCAGACCCGGCAACACGAGGCCGATCAGCCCCTTGGTCAGCACCGCCAAGGCCATCGCACCCCAGGCAAACAACATCCAGCGCCGGCGGCTTTGCAAGCTCGCTTGAGGATGCTGAGCCAGCAGGAAGCCGGCCAGCACGCCGGCCAAGGCACCCGAGACTCCCATGTCGAGCGAATTGAAATGGCTGCCGATATTCCAGGTCGGAGCCGCCAGCAGCGCAAGGCCGGTGAACCAACTCACCCGGTCACCGTACCAGCGCCGCGCCGCCCACATCGTCAGCAACAGGCCGGCAGCGCCGCTGATTGCGACCCAAAGCCTGGCTTGCCAGTCACCGACGCCAAAGGCTTGATAAGCCAGCGCTGTCATCCACAAATGAAAGGGCGGCTTCTCGAAATACTTCAAGCCGTTGTAGCGGATCGTCACCCAGTCGCCGCTGGCGAACATCTCGCGCGCGATCTCGGCATAGCGACCCTCGTCAGAAGGCAGCAGATGCCTGATGCTCAGCGTCAGAAACCAGACCGCCAGAACCACCGCCATCAGCAACCAGACCGCTGGCGCAGATGCCCTGGCCTGCCCAGGCATCGGCAATGAAGACTCAGGCGGGCGGGGCATCTCGGTCATTCAGTCAGGGCTTGCATTCGCGAAGGCAGGAGCGAAAGTCTAGCAGCAGGCCCAGGCGTGCCAGTGAGGCACAAGTCCGCTTTACTGATAGGCTAGCGGCTCTTGCAAGCTTCCAACTCAGCCGCCATGAGCTTTTTGGCCAT
>CAIJIT010000007.1 GCA_903820745.1 uncultured Burkholderiales bacterium | reverse complement strand
CTGTCGGTGTCAGTGAGGGTCAACGCCTTGAAAGGCACATCAAGTGGTCTTGTGCGCCGAGATCGCCCCGACATTGCGTCGAAATACTGGAAAGGCGTGCTGTGGTCGCCTTTGTACTGCGTCGTCAGCGCAGGCGGTGCGCCACGGGAAACCATCAAGGCTTACGTCGAGGCGCAGCGCGCTTGCTCTGCACCGTAAGCAGCCCTCACGGGCTGCCCCTCTACCTCCCCGCCATGAATGGCGGGGTTTCTCGGGAATTCCGATGATTTCAGTGATCCCGGCAATGGGTCCAGTCTAATCATGAGTTGTAAGTTTGTGTAAATGCCCAACGGTCACCATACGTAAAAATACGTTTCCCAACGTTTTTCAAAGCAGTTTCATGGGTGTGGAATCGAAAAAACGCGCCCAAAGGCGCGCTTTTGCTTACTTTCTGGCGGAGAGGGCGGGATTCGAACCCGCGGTGGGGATAAACCCACACACGCTTTCCAGGCGTGCGACTTAAACCGCTCATCCACCTCTCCGAAGCCCGCCATCATAGCCCAGATAGGCATGTTGTTGACTGGGGAATGGCCGGCGAGCTTACGCAACTGGGCAGCAGTTACTGCCTTGGCGGGACTTGCTTGATCAGGGCCATCGCGGTGGCGATCAAGCCCGATACCTCGCTCATATTGCCGGGCACGATCATGGTGTTGTTCTTCTGCGCCAACTGGGCGTAGGCATCGACGGCTTTTTCAGCCACTTTCAGCTGCACGGCCTGGTCACCACCGGGCATCTGAATCGCTGCGGCAATCCGGCAGATCGCTTCGGCCGTTGCTTCGGCCACGGCAGTGATCGCAGCGGCTGTACCCTGGGCCTTGTTGATTTCAGCCTGTTTTTCACCTTCAGAACGGGCGATCGCGGCTTCCCGGGCACCGGTGGCGATATTGATCTGTTCCTGGCGACGGCCTTCCGACGCAGCGATCAACGCGCGCTTCTCGCGCTCGGCGGTGATCTGTGCCTGCATCGCGTGCAGGATCACGGCCGGTGGCGTCAGATCCTTGATTTCGTAGCGCAGCACCTTGACGCCCCAGTTCAGCGCAGCTTCATCGAGCGCCTGCACGACCGAGCTGTTGATGATGCCGCGTTCCTCGAAGGTGCGGTCTAGCTCCATGCGGCCAATGACCGAGCGCAGCGTCGTCTGTGCCAACTGCGTGATCGCGACGATGAAGTTACTGGCGCCATAGCTGGCACGCATCGCATCGGTGACCTGGAAGTAGAGGATGCCGTCGACAGTCAGTTGGGTGTTGTCCTTGGTGATGCAGACCTGGCTGGGCACGTCGAGCGGGATCTCCTTGAGCGAATGCTTGTAGGCCAACCGGTCAACGAAAGGCACGAGGAAATTCAAACCCGGCGTCAGAGTGGCATGGTATTTCCCCAGGCGCTCAATCACCCAGGCGTTTTGCTGGGGTACGACCTTGACCGAGCGAATGATGAAAATGACTGCAATGACGAGCAGGATCAGCGCGACTTCCATGTTTTATTTCCCCTGTTGTGATTCAACGCGGTCGAGCAGCAGACAGCTGCCTTCGATCGCCTGGATAGCGAAATGGCCGGTATGCGGCTTGCCCTGACCGGCAAAACGCGCTTGCCAGTTGGCACCCCGGTATTGGACTTCGGCCGAGGCGTCTGCCGCCCAATGCTCGACATTGACGATCTGACCGATGTCGAGGTTGCCGTCGTGGATGGCTGCTGTGCCTGACTTGCCGCCAGGGCGCAGCTTGTGCCAGATGATCACTGCCGCGCCGCCGACCAGCGCCGCCGCCAAGATCTGCTGGGTATTGGCTGCGCCCAGATGCCCGGCCAGCGCCGCTGCAGCGCAGCCGAGCGCCAACATCAGCAGGTAAAAAGTGCCTGTCGCCAGTTCGACCGCCACCAGAGCGCCGCAGGCAATCCACCAGGCGGTGGCTTGATTCATGTCCATGTCACTCCCTTGGTTCATGATGCGGGATGAGTGTAGCGCTGCGACTGTCTTGCCTTTTGATCTGGATCCGGCCGGCCGGTTTTGAAAATTGATCCAGACATGACGGCTGTCAGGGCCTACACTTCGCGCCTTTCAGATTTTTGTGTCCCAGCCCCTGGAGGCTTCTGCCCATGCTTCGCTTTCGTTTCCCCATCGTCATCATCGACGAGGACTATCGCTCCGAGAACACCTCGGGTCTGGGCATCCGTGCGCTGGCCGAGGCGATCCAGAAGGAGGGCTTCGAAGTGCTCGGCGCTACCAGTTATGGCGACTTGAGCCAGTTCGCCCAGCAGCAGAGTCGCGCCAGTGCCTTCATCCTGTCGATTGATGATGAGGAGTTCACGCCCGGCCCGGAGCTAGACCCGGCGGTGCTGAGTCTGCGCAAGTTCATCGAAGAGATCCGCTTCAAGAACGCTGACATTCCGATCTATATCTACGGCGAAACCCGCACCTCGCAGCATCTGCCCAATGACATCCTGCGCGAACTGCACGGTTTCATCCACATGTTCGAGGACACGCCCGAATTCGTCGCTCGCCACATCATCCGCGAAGCCAAGAGCTATCTGGGCGGCCTGCCGCCGCCATTCTTCAAGGCCTTGATGGACTATGCGCAGGATGGCTCCTACTCCTGGCACTGCCCGGGGCATTCGGGCGGCGTGGCGTTTCTGAAAAGCCCGGTCGGGCAGATGTTCCACCAGTTTTTCGGTGAGAACATGCTGCGCGCCGATGTCTGCAATGCGGTGGAAGAGCTGGGTCAGTTGCTCGACCATACCGGTCCGGTGGCAGCGAGCGAGAAGAACGCCGCGCGCATCTTCAACGCCGACCATTGTTTTTTCGTCACCAACGGCACCTCGACCTCGAACAAGATGGTCTGGCACCACACGGTGGCGCCCGGTGATGTGGTGGTGGTCGACCGCAATTGCCACAAGAGCATCCTGCACGCGATCATCATGACCGGCGCCGTGCCGGTCTTCATGACGCCGACGCGCAACCATTACGGCATCATCGGACCGATCCCCGAGAGCGAGTTTTCGCCAGCGGCCATCCGCAAGAAGATCGCCAAGAATCCGCTGCTTGCGGGTGTCGACGTCAAGACGGTCAAGCCGCGCATCATGACGCTGACCCAGAGCACCTACGACGGCGTGCTCTACAACACCGAGACGATCAAAGCCAAGCTCGACGGCTGGATCGACACACTTCATTTCGACGAGGCCTGGCTGCCGCACGCGGCTTTCCACACCTTTTACGGCAGCTTCCATTCGATGGGCAAGAACCGCAAGCGCCCGAAGACGGCGATGGTTTACGCCACCCAGTCGACGCACAAACTGTTGGCCGGACTCAGCCAGGCCTCGCAGGTGCTGGTGCAGGACTCACAGACGGTCAAGCTGGACAAGCATCTGTTCAATGAAGCCTATCTGATGCATTCATCGACCAGCCCGCAATACGCCATCATCGCCAGCTGCGATGTGGCCGCGGCGATGATGGAGCCCCCCGGCGGCACGGCGCTGGTGGAAGAAAGCATCTCCGAAGCGCTGGACTTCCGCCGCGCGATGCGCAAGGTCGACGAGGAATACGGCAAGGACTGGTGGTTCAAGGTCTGGGGCCCGGACAAGCTGACCGAAGATGGTTTCGGCAAGCCGGCCGACTGGATGCTCAAGGCCAACGAAAAATGGCATGGTTTCGGCAAGATCGCTGCGGGCTTCAATATGCTCGATCCGATCAAGTCGACGATCATCACGCCCGGCATGGACATGAGCGGCAAGTTCGCCGAGAGCGGCATCCCCGCGTCGATCGTCACCAAATTCCTGGCCGAGCATGGCGTGGTGGTCGAGAAAACCGGCCTTTATTCTTTCTTCATCCTTTTCACCATCGGCATCACCAAGGGTCGCTGGAACAGTTTGCTCACGGCCTTGCAGCAGTTCAAGGACGATTACGACAAGAACGCGCCGATCTGGCGCATCCTGCCCGAATTCGCTGCTGCCAACCCGCGATATGAGCGCCTGGGCCTGCGCGACCTGAGCCAGAGCATCCATGAGATGTATGCCTCGGGTGACATTGCGCGCCTGACGACCGAGATGTATTTGTCGGACCTGCAACCGGCGATGAAGCCCAGCGACGCCTTTGCGCATATTGCCCAGCGGCGTACCGAGCGGGTGCCGATCGATGAGCTCGAGGGCCGCATCACGACCGCGCTGCTGACGCCTTACCCACCCGGGATCCCGCTGCTGATTCCTGGGGAGCGCTTCAACCGCAAAATCGTCGATTACCTGAAGTTCACTCGCGCCTTCAACGCCAAGTTCCCGGGTTTCGCCACCGACGTGCATGGCTTGGTGGCTGAAAGGAGCGAAGAAGGGCGGATCAGCTATTACGTCGATTGCGTACAAGCCGACTGATTGCAGCTCAAAAAAAAGAGGCCTTTCGGCCCCTTTTTTCTGACCGACCGGTGATTCAACCTTCGGCAGATACCGCCATATGGCTGAAGCCACCGTCGACATACATGATTTCAGCGCTGACGCCGGCTGCAAGATCCGACAGCAGGAAGGCGGCAACATTGCCGACATCCTCGATCGTGATGTTGCGGCGGATCGGCGTGGCGGCGGCAAACTGGGTCAGCAAGCGACCGAAATCCTTGATGCCTGAAGCTGCCAGCGTCTTGATCGGTCCGGCCGACAGGCCATTCACGCGGATGCCGCGGGCGCCCAAAGACTGGGCCAGATACCGCACGCTGGCTTCGAGCGAGGCCTTGGCCATGCCCATGGTGTTGTAGTTCGGCACATAACGCATCGCGCCGAGATAGGACAGGGTCAGCAGTGAAGCCCCGCTTCGCAAGCGCGGCAAGGCCAGTTTGGCCATTGCCGGAAAGCTGTAGGCTGAAATGTCATGGGCAATACGGAAATTCTCGCGCGTCATGCCGTCAAGAAAATCGCCGCCGATCGCTTCACGCGGGGCAAAACCGATCGAATGCACCAGGCCGTCGTACTCAGGCCAGGCCTCGCCCAGGTTGGCAAACAACGCGTCCAGTTGGGCGTCATCCGAGACATCGCAATCAAAGACCAGGGTCGAATCGAACTCTGCTGCGAATTCAGTGATGCGATCCTTGAAGCGCTCTCCCTGGTAGCTGAAGGCCAATTCCGCACCTTCGCGGTGACAGGCTCTGGCAATGCCATAAGCGATCGATCGGTTCGAAATGACGCCTGTGATCAGCAATCGCTTGCCGGCGAGAAATCCCATAGTGGCTCCTGTTCATTGAATTAGCGGCGAATTTTCGCATGGCATTGACGGTTGTTAGGCCAGATGCTTGTCGGAATGGTGCTTGCATAGTACAATTAGTCTTTCGCTGAGACGCGGATGAGCGGCCCAAAAGGTGGTTCACAAGCGGAGTGAAGAGCTAGCACAGATCCAAGACAGTGACGTGAACGGCAAAAAGCAGGCAGGCATGAAGTAGCAGGCATGCGACAGGATTTGGGCGGATTCATCCAGCCCATTTTTTTTTGCTCGAACGAATTCGCTGTCTGGCCCGGTATGGCTTTGAAAGCAAAAATCAGCTCG
>CAIJIT010000006.1 GCA_903820745.1 uncultured Burkholderiales bacterium | reverse complement strand
GCCGACGACGCTCCGCCGCTGCCGTAGCGGCTCCTCCTCCGATCCGATCCCCATCACCAACGACCCGCCGCGATCGCGCCGGTGAGCACCCTCGCGGTGGCCTTCAGCCACAAGCCGATCCCGATCAAGATCGCCGGGAGTGATCCGAGAGGGGGTCACTTCTCAAGAGCAGGGGTGGGTCAATTCTGGCGAGCGGTGAAGACTGTTGCGGCGTTTCTTTGTGGACCGGCGCTCGGCCCTGTCGGGGTTGATCACAGCGTAGGAGGAATGCGCGTTTACCGCCCGGCACAAGCGGCAGTCGGCGAATTCGCCACTGCCGCAGGCGAACGACGGGTTTGGCGCGGCCGCCCATCCAGCCCTTGGTCTCGGTTTCAAGCGCTGCCTGAACTGCGGCGCCAGGGCGTTCAACACACGCCGCAGGTCACGCCCGAGTTCTTCAGGTAGCGGCGGTAGGCCGCGCTCAGGCGGTCTGCGGCGCAGTGCACTTCACCGCCGCTGATGGGCAGGCGCTTGGGCCGCTGTGATTCGAGAATCGGTTTGTCTTGCCCAAAGATGGCGAGCTGGAATTCACGCAGTTGCTCTTCTGAAGATGAGGTGTCTGCCGTGTACTGGCCCATCCACACTCGGCAGTGTTCGTCGTCCACCGGGCTGGTCCACAGGGTGAAGCTGTCCCCCGGGCTGCCATCGTCTGGCTGCTTGGTCAGCAACGCGCAGTACGGGCTGAGCACCTCGTAGCGGTAGGTCACCCAGATGCCCTCTTCGGCGGCGGCGGTCGCCCGCGGCTGCCATGCCTGGTAGTGCTCAACCAGCGGTCGGCCGTCGGCGGTGTGGGTGACCTCATGGTCTGACACGTCGGCATGGCCGGCTTCACCCAGCCAGCCGCGGTGCACAAAAGCAAAATGGGCGGTGTCCAGGAAGTTCTCCACCACGCGTGGCGCAGAGACAGCGACATCGAACGGACCGTAGACCAGGCGACGCTCGGCCAAACCGCGAAGCACGGGCACGTCACTGGCCGCGTCACCCAACGCGCCCCAAAGCAACCCATGGCGCTCCATCACTGGGTAGGCACATGCCCGGTGAGACGATGGAGGCTTGAACCCGGGCACTGCAGGTATGCCCACACAAGCCCCTTGCGGATCGAAGCGCCAGCCGTGGTAAGGGCACTCGATGCTGTCGCCTTGTACGCGGCCCAGAGACAGTTGCGCACCGCGGTGCGGGCACTGGTCCTTCATCAGAACGGGTTGGCCGCTGGCATCACGCCACAGCACCAAGGGCTGACCCAGCAAGGTCACGGCCAGAGGTGCCTCGGCCAGGTCGTCGTCCCTGCTCAGCGGGTGCCACATCTGCATTTCCATCGTCTGCCCCTTCCACATAGCACCCCTGACATGCCCGAGGCCGGCGCAAGGCTTGAACAGGCTCAAGGCGGGTGGCTTTGACAGGGCTCACCCAAGAGCCAGTCGACCTCGACCTCTTCGCCGCCGCCACCGTAACTGTCCCAGGCGCCACTTTCAACCAACTCTCTCAACGTTCGGCTCTGAAGCCCGGACAAATGAGTGCGCAACCATTCGTCACTGGGCAGGCCCTCGATACGCTGTGCCAGGCGCTCGCGAAACTGGCCCATCCGACGCAGCAGCCGTTCCATGTCCGCCTGCCGAACCGCCTCGGGTTCCACCGCGTCGACCGCCGTGTCGCCAATCAGGTCTTTGATCGCCCGGTACACGCCATGGTCATCTGCATGGACCATGAAGCGCCAAGCTCGGCATTTGTGGCGGTACTGGAGCATGGCCATCGCTGCTTCGTGGCGAAGAAAATCCGAGTCGCGAAACGGCAAGCCGCGCCAGCGGTTCTTCAGGCACCGGGCCAGCGCAATCGCCGAGGCCAGGCCACCATTGAGCCCTCGACCTGGCCAAAAATGCACTGCATTGGCCGTGTCGCCCAGCAGAAAGCCAAACGTGGCTGGCCCGGTGGGGGTTGCAGCGCACAGCTCCGCAGAAAACCGAGGACGCTGGACCATGCTGAGCCGAAACGCCGTGATGGACTGCAGGTTTTCTTCCTTCACCCCAAATAACTTCAAGCCCTCCAGGGTTCTCGCCCACAAGGAAGACCTGAGTTGCGTGGGCGGGGAAAACACCGTGCCATGCTTTGCGCACTTGAACACACCAGGCTCTGATGTTCTTTGAAACACACAGGACTTGGTTTGGATGCAGCCGGGGTATGCCGTTCCGTCGAGGTTGGCGCTTGCCAGCTCATCGGCTTCGGCGTCCGTCAATCGCATGTTCAGAAAACCGTCTCCGTGCACCGAGTTCAAAAGAAATCGGTTCTGCGTGACCGTGAGCAGCACGGCCGCCGCATCGGAAAGATCAGACTTGACCTTCAGCCCGAGGACGACGTCGCGAACTGGCTGGCCGTCGAGCGAAAAAATGGATCGATCAGCAGTTCCAAAATAACGCTCGAAATACTTGAGACTTCCCTCTTGATCAGAGCGACTGCCCTCACAAATGGCCAACACGTGCTGAACTGGAGGAACACCGGATGGGCTTGCGGGGTCGAACCGACGAGGCACCAATCTGATGTGAGCAGCTTTTTCGTTGGCCTTTTCAAGCAAGCTGTCCTCAATGTGCGCGATTCGCACATTGCGTGGGCCCAGCCCATCGATCGAGTCAGGCCCAGTGGGCCACATCTCCGAGAACTGACCTGGCTGAAACAGTTGATCTTGAATCTCTTGCGGGAGTTTCAAGAAATGCCGGCTCTGTATGGTGACGACTTGCTGTCGCCGAATGTTCCCATGGTCATCGCTCTTCCAGACCACCCGTGAACCGTCGTCTGCCCAACGGGCGTCGTAGATCGTGATGGCCACCCGAGGCCCCAACAGGCTTTCAAGCAACAAGGCGAACGTCAAGCCCACTGGCCCGCCACCGGACACGGTCACATTCAGGATTCCCGAATCAACTGTGTGATGGCAGCTGTGCGATGCATGCATTTTTGATTTGCGCCCCTGGCCGTCAAATCAGCGGATAGGAAATGCAACGCGTCAAGAGAAATCGAGAGTTGACCGAATTCCTCGTTCCACGCAGCTCCCGGCCCCCCTGACGCCCGTCATGCCGCCCGGAAGCCCTCGAGAGGCGCCACGCTGGCTCTGGCAGGCGTACTTCTAGAAGGGGCGCCGAGCGGAACGTCAGGCCGCGGCCGGTGCGCAGCGTGGCGGCGTGCGCGGCGCTGGAGCGGATCGCGGTGGAACACGGGGCTCACGTCGTGGTGGTGGCTGTCGGCGGCGTGGGAGGCGGGCGACGGTCAGGTCGCGACGGGTGCTCGTGATCGCAGCGCCGGTGCGGTAGCGTCGGCCGGAGATGGCGTTGGTCACGTTGATTCCGGGGACGATCTTCGCGCGCGACTTCCGCGTCGAGGCGCTCATTGCGACCGGCGGCATGGGCGCGGTGTATCGCGCCGAGCAGGCGAGCACTGGAGCAGCGGTCGCACTGAAGATCATGCTGCCGGAGTTGCTCGCCGACGCGAGGAGCCGCGAGCGGTTCGAGCACGAGGCGCGTGTTGCGGCCCGAATCAAGAGCAACCACATCGTGAAGGTGCTCGGCGCGGGCATCGACGAGCCGACTCAGACGCCGTGGCTCGCAATGGAGTTTGGTACCTGTTCCGCCAACCCCGTAGTCCGCCGATTCCGCGCCCCGCGGTACGCGCGTGTGCATGGAAGACATCCCCGGCATCGTGGTTCGTCGCACCCACCGCGAGTGGGC
>CAIJIT010000005.1 GCA_903820745.1 uncultured Burkholderiales bacterium | reverse complement strand
GTTCACGTCATCGTGCTTACCCAAGGGCAGATTACCGAGAGTAAAAAACTCTTCCAGGGCGTCACACAAGGCAATTTTGTTGCGCAAGCTCAGTTCGATGTTGATGCGCTCAATACCATCGGTGTACTCTGCCATGCGCGGCAGCGGGATCACCACGTCTTCATTGACCTTGAAAGCGTTGGTGTGCTTGGAGATCGCCGCGGTACGCTTGCGGTCGAGCCAGAATTTCTTGCGCGCATCGGCCGACACAGCGACAAAGCCTTCGCCATGGCGGCCGTTGGCCAGGCGCACGACCTCGCTGGTGGCCAGCGCCACCGCATCGGCGTCGTCGCCGACGATGTCGCCGATCAGCACCATCTTGGGCAAATTCGAGCCGCTGCTTGCCGCACGCTTGCTCTTGGTGCTGTAGCCGACCGCCTTCAAATAGCGGTCGTCGAGATGCTCGAGCCCGGCCAGCACAGCGCCACCTTCGCGCTTGGCCTCGGCGAACATGAAGCCCTTGATGTCGACGATGGCCGGCACGCAGTCCTTCGGGTTGCCGAAGAACTCCAGGCAGACGGTGCGCACATGTTTGGGCATCTTGTGGACGATCCAGCGCGCGCTGGTGATCAGCCCGTCGCAGCCCTCTTTCTGGATGCCTGGCAGGCCGCCGAGGAATTTGTCGGTGACATCCTTGCCCAGCCCCTCCTTGCGGAAGCTGCGGCCCGGGATGTCGAGGCGCTCGGTGCGCTCGAGTTGGCTGCCGGTGGCATCGAAATAGAGCAGCTCGAAGCTGGCGGTCTCGACCTCATGGATCTTGCCCAGGTTGTGATTCAGCCTGGTGACTTCGAGCCATTTGGCCTCGGGCGTGACCATGCGCCAACTCGCCAGGTTGTCGAGCGCAGTGCCCCACAACACGGCCTTTTTGCCGCCGGCATTCATCGCCACATTGCCGCCAACGCAGGACGCCTCGGCCGAGGTCGGGTCGACCGCGAACACATAACCATGCAACTCGGCCAGATCGGCAACGCGCTGCGTGACCACGCCGGCTTCGCTCCAGATCGTCGGCACCGGCTCGGCCACACCGGGCAAGCTCAACAGTTCGACGCCGCGCAACGCTTCGAGCTTTTCAGTATTGATGACCGCACTGTTCCAGACCAGGGGCACGGCGCCGCCGGTGTAGCCGGTGCCGCCGCCCCGCGGAATGATGGTCAGGCCCAGCTCGATGCAGCCCTTCACCAGATTGGCCATTTCGGCCTCGGTGTCAGGCGTCAACACGACGAAAGGATATTCAACCCGCCAGTCGGTTGCATCGGTGACATGCGAGACGCGCGACAGGCCATCGAACTTGATGTTGTCGCGCGCGGTGGTCTTGCCTAGCAACTTGGTGCTGCGCCGGCGCAGCAAAGACACCGCGTCAAACTGCTGATCGAATTGGCTGACCGCTGCGCGCGCGGCGCTGAGCAACTCGCCGACGTTGTCATCGCGCTGCGCGTCGGCCGCCGGGTCGCGGCGTTTTTCGACTTCGTGCAGCCTGTGCTCCAGCGCAGCGATCAGTTGGCCACGGCGCTTCGGGTTGTCGAGGAGGTCGTCCTGTAAGTATGGATTGCGTTGCACTACCCAGATGTCGCCCAGCACCTCGTAGAGCATGCGTGCCGAGCGGCCGGTACGGCGCTCTTCGCGCAAATGGGTCAGCAATTCCCAGGCGCGAGCACCCAGCAAGCGGATGACGATCTCGCGATCGGAGAACGAGGTGTAGTTGTACGGGATCTCGCGCAGACGCGGCGCATCCGGCACCGGATTCTGGTCTTGCTCTTCAAGCATCAGTGGATGCGGTGCATTCATGGCGGTCAGTTGCTGGCGATTGGTTGGGGATCTGCCCGGCTGCAATCGACGAGACAGTGAGGATTTGTGCCGGAACCCGACATTCTCTCAGGGAAAGCGATGCTACCGCAGTGCAGCATTTCGACAGCTGCGCCCTGCTGATGGCCCCACGGACCGGCGGAGACCGCGTTTCAGGCCGAGCCCAACGCGCCGCGCGCTGCCAAGCGCGCCGCCGCCAGATCCCAGCGTGCGCAGCCGACGCTTTTGAAGACCCGCGTGCGGCCGTCAGTCAAGGCGCCTTGCCCCAATACCAGATCTTCGAGCGAAGGCTGGGCTTCGGTCAGACCCGCCGCCAGCAGGTCACCCGCCTCGGCCTGCGCGCCCTCTGCGTCGTCGACAAAGACCTGGGCGCTGCGCACCAGTTCGGGCGGCAACTCGACCATGTCATGCCGGTAGGCGCCGACGCCGAGCACCAGCGCGCCTGCGCCAACCCCTGCTTGCAGGACTGGCACGCGACTGGTGGTGGCGGCGATGACGAGGTCCCAGCGGCGGCTGGCCTGGTCTTCAAAAGCCAGCAGCTCGGCTTGCAATTCAGCGGCAAATCCGGGCGCTTGACGGTGGCCTTGCAGCCAGAGTCGGGCATCCGGATACAGCGCGCGCAAAGCCTGACCATGGGCCAGCGCCTGCGCGCCGCCACCGACGATCAGCACCT
>CAIJIT010000004.1 GCA_903820745.1 uncultured Burkholderiales bacterium | reverse complement strand
TCGATGAACAGCACATAGCAGGGCTGGCGCTGGCCATGCAGCACATCCTCATAGGCGGCGCGGATGCCATGGGCGATCAGCTTGTCGCGAACGAAGCGGCCGTTGACATAGACATATTGCATGTCGGTGCGGCTGCGCGCGGCTTCGGGCAGGCCGGCCCGACCATGGATGCGCACCGGCCCGGTGACCGAGTGAACCGGTCGGCTCGCCGCGATGAACTCGGCGCCCAGCACATCGGCCTGGCGCTGTTCGGCACTGGCAATCCGCCATTGCTCGACCAATTTGCCTTCATGCCAGGCAGCAAAGCCGACGCTTGGCCTGGCCAGTGCATGGCGGCGCAAGGCTTCGAGGCAATGGGCCAGTTCGGTCGCATCGGTCTTGAGGAATTTTCGTCTTGCCGGAGTGCTGAAGAAGAGCTCGCGGACCTCGACGCTGGTGCCTTGCGAGCGCGCTGCCGGCTGCAGCTCGCCGGTGCGGGCATCGAGCCGGTGCGCATGGGCTGCGCCCTCGCAGCGACTGGACAAGCTCATCTCGGAGACCGAAGCGATCGCGGCCAGCGCTTCGCCGCGAAAGCCCATCGTCAGCACTGATTCGAGCTCGCCCAGATTGGCGATCTTGCTGGTGGCATGGCGTTTGAGCGCCAGCGGCAGCTCTTCGAGCGGGATGCCGATGCCGTCGTCTTCGACCGTGATGCCGCGCACGCCGCCGGCCATCAGCTTCAGCTGGATCTGGCTGGCGCCGGCGTCGATCGCGTTGTCAACCAACTCGCGCACCACCGAAGCCGGGCGTTCAACCACCTCACCGGCGGCGATCTGGCTGACCAATTCATCGGGGAGTTCGCGGATGCTGCGACGCGGGGCGGCAAGCGGTGAAGAAAATTCCATATCCCCTATTGTAAGAAGGACAGACACCGCGAGCCCGCATAATGCGCATCCATGGAATTCCTTGCCTTCTTGATCGACTTCATCGTCCATGTGGACAAGCATCTGGCCCAGTTCGTCACCGACTATCCGGTATGGATTTACGGCCTGCTGTTCGCCATCATCTTTGTCGAAACCGGCTTGGTGGTGATGCCCTTCCTGCCCGGCGACTCGCTGCTGTTCATCGTCGGCACCATGTGTGGCAGCGGCCTGCTGGAATGGCCGCTGGCGGTGGGCTTGATGAGCCTGGCAGCGGTGGCTGGCAATCAGACCAATTACACGATCGGACATTATTTCGGCCCGCGGGTGTTCAAGTGGGAGGACTCGCATTTCTTCAACCGCCGGGCTTTTTTGCAAGCCCATGAGTTCTATGAGCGCTGGGGCGGTATCACGATCGTGATCGCGCGCTTCATGCCTTTTGTCCGCACTTTCGCGCCCTTCGTGGCCGGCGTGGCGCAGATGACAAGGCGCAAGTTCACCTTCTACGATGTCACCGGCGGCCTGCTCTGGGTGGTCGGTATCACCAGCCTGGGCTATGCCTTTGGCAATGTGCCCTGGATCAAGCAGAACCTGGAAAAGATCATCTGGGCGACGATCGTGATCCCGGGCCTGCTGGCGATCTACGGCGGCTGGAAGTCCAGGCGCGCGGCCTGACCCGCAAGCCTCAAGTCAGCGCGCGGTGCCGCGCCAGCGGGGGGTTCTTGGCAAAGTAGCGCGCGATGCCGGTGGCCAGCGCTTCGACCAGCTTGGCCTGGTAATCGGGGTCGCGCAGACGCGCTTCTTCTTCCGGGTTGGAGATGAAGGCGGTCTCGACCAGGATCGACGGCACATCGGGCGCTTTCAGTACCGCAAAGCCGGCTTGTTCGACCCTGGCCTTGTGCAGACGGCCGATCTGGCCGATCTGGCCCAGCACTTCGCCGCCGAGCTTGAGGCTGTCCTTGATCTGCGCGCTGGTGCTCATGTCGAGCATGGCCTTGAGCACATTGCTGTCCTTGGTCGCGACATTGACGCCACCGACCATGTCTGCGGCGTTTTCGCGGTCGGCCATCCAGCGCGCGGCGCTGCTGGTGGCTGCGCCGTCGCTGAGTGCAAACACCGAGGCGCCACGCGCTTGCGGGGTGAAAAATGCATCGGCATGGATCGACACGAACAGGTCGGCCTGCACCCGCCTGGCCTTGCGCACCCGCTCGGTCAGCGGCACGAAGAAATCAGCGTCGCGGGTCATCATCACGCGCAGGTTCGGGTTGCTGTTGAGCCGGTCGCGCAGTTGCAGCGCAACCGCCAGCACCACGTCCTTTTCCTTCAGACCCGAGGGGCCGACAGCGCCGGGGTCTTCGCCGCCATGTCCGGGGTCGAGCGCGATGACGATCAGCCGGTCGAGCTTGGCCTGGCTGATCGGCGCCGAAGCTGCCGGCTCGGGCAGCAAGACCAGCGGCGGCGCTGGCGTTTGCAAGCTCGGCACCGGTTTGGCTGCCGGTTTGGCGACGGCCACAGGTTTGTCGATGCGGCCGATCAGCTCGCCCAGCGCATCCTGCACCGACTTGGCCGCCTCGCGCTCGGCGCTTTCTTTTTCGTGGATCAGCGCCAGCAGCGGATCGGCCTCGACCTTGGGGTAAAGGTCGAACACCAGCCGGTCCTGGTAGGCAGCGGCTGGCGCCAGGGTGAAGATCTGCGGCGCTACCGCCTGTTTCAGGTCCAGCACCAGGCGCACCACGCCAGGCCGGTTCTGCCCGACGCGAACGCCGGCAATGAAAGGGTCATCGGGGCGGACCTTGCCGAGCAGCTCGCGCAGACCCGGGCTCAAGCTGAGGCCCTCGACATCAATCACCAAACGGTCGGGCGCTTCGGTGAGGAAATGCTGGGCCAGCAGCGGCCGGTCGGACTCCAGCGTCACCCTTGTGTATTCGGGCGCTGGCCAGACGCGCACGGCGACGATATTGGCGCTGTTGACCGCTGCCAGCGCAGCCGGCGCGCGAAGGCTCAGCGCCAGGCAGCCCATCGCCCGCAAGGCTTGGCGTCGGCGCGGGTTCATGCGCAATCCTCCAAGCGCTGCAGCAGGTGCAGACCGCGCTTGCTGGCCGCCAGCAGCTTGACCTTGCGGACTTCTTCGGCTTCGACCTCGAGCCAGATCTGCAGGTCGGCAAGGGGCAGCATGCCGGCCGCTTTTTCGGGCCATTCGCTCAGGCAAAGAGCCGCTGCGGCGAAGTCATCGCGAAAGCCCGCGTCTTCCCATTCCTGCGGGTCTTCGAAGCGGTAGAAGTCGAAATGATTGACTTCGCCCTGCGGCAATGAATAGCTTTCCAGCACCGTGTAGCTCGGGCTCTTGATGCGGCCGCTGACGCCCAGGGCGCGCAACAGGTGGCGCACCAGCGTCGTCTTGCCCGCACCGAGGCCGCCATGCAGTTCGATATGCAGGTTTTGCAGCTGGCCGTCGACAGTCAATGCCAGGGCCAGCCTGCGGGCAAAGTCCTGGCAGTACGATTCGTCGGGCCAAAGCAGCTGGTGGGTTTCTAGAATGGGCAAATGACGCAAGCTCGGGAAATAGGCAAGGGGATCGACGCACAAGCGCTGATGGCAAAGCTGCGTGCCTGGGCGCT
This sequence comes from uncultured Burkholderiales bacterium, assembly GCA_903820745.1. GTDB lineage: Bacteria > Pseudomonadota > Gammaproteobacteria > Burkholderiales > Burkholderiaceae_C > Paucibacter_A. The sequence continues at coordinate 140 of CAIJIT010000004.1, read as the reverse complement.
CGAGCTCGGATTTTCACAGATCGGCGTGGCCGATGTCGATTTGAGTTCGGCCGAGCCGGGCCTGCAAGCCTGGCTCGACGCCGGTTGGCATGGCAGCATGGACTATATGCAGTCGCATGGCATGAAGCGCGCCCGGCCGG
>CAIJIT010000003.1 GCA_903820745.1 uncultured Burkholderiales bacterium | reverse complement strand
TGCCTTTGGCTGGTTGGCTCCATTTCGGTATTACGGGCTAGCGGATGTGGTTGACTACAGCGCGGATCTTTTGACGCCGCGCAAAACTTATGACATTTGCAAACTCACCGTCCGTTTCAATACCGATGAGCGGGCGCAGTTAGTGATTAAAAAATTCCGCCAGCATGCTTGCCGTGCCGGGTTGGGATTCTGTGTGTCCATTGAGCATGCTGACTTTATGGCCGCGCAGTTTCGCAAGGCGGGTATCGGCGCAGCAGCCGTACATTCGGGGCCGGCCTCGACCAATCGAATTGCTGCCGTGCGTCAACTCGGCGCTGGCGAACTGACAATTCTCTTTACCGTTGACATGTTCAATGAAGGGGTCGACATTCCTGCGGTCGATCTGGTCATGTTTCTCCGGCCTACTGAGTCGATGGTGGTCTTTCTTCAACAACTGGGTCGGGGATTGCGTTTGCACTCTCTCAAGCCCTATCTCACCGTCCTTGACTTCATCGGAAATTACAGAAATGCACATTTCAAACTAGCATTTCTAGCAGGCCAAGATCTCACGCAAAATGTTGACCCTAAGACGGCGCTGACCGCAGTAAAGCATTGGCTCAATGATGGTGTAAGACCCGGCAATGTTCCAGACGGCGTTACCCTCGCGATTGAACCCATCGCGCTTACCATCTTGCAGGCTTCCTTTGCTTGCGCCAGTCCACTCAAACAGTTGGTGCTGGACGATCTTGCGGATCTTGCTGAACGGCTGGCCAGAGCGCCGCATCTTGCAGAGTTTCAGCGCCTTGGCCGCTATCCGTTGAGCACAGCTCGTACAGCACTTGGAGTTGACCGCTGGAATTGGATTCTCCAAGCCGGAAAACTTCTGACAGACGATGCGCTTTGGCTCGAGGGTCAAATCGGAGATTTCCTCAGGGATCTTGAAAAAACACAGATGACCAAGTCGTACAAAATGGTCGTCATTCTTGCAATGTGCCGCCACGACAGTTGGCTTAACGGCATTCATATAAGCGATTTGATTCGCTCCTTTCGAGACTATTTCAGTGCACAAGCCCATCGCAGCGATGTGGTCGGTACGGCTGTTGAGAATGTTGAAGCGGTCCAAGAGTCCACTTGGCAAAGCTATTTGCTGAGTAATCCCATTGGGGCGTGGACCACGGCCAATAAAACGAATCCGGCCCCTTATTTTTCTTGGAACGACAAAGACCGGATGTTGCGCTACATCGGCCCAATGCCAGTTGCAAAAAGCAACGCCGCAGAGATGATGGTCAACGCTATTCGAGATCGTGCCACCGCGCAATTGCAGAGCTACTGGGTTCGTCCTGGCCCTGGAAAATATGTGTTCGATATTGTTCCGGCAGGAGATGGCCGTGGCATCAACTCCAGAGAGCGCAGCCTTTGCATCATGTTCGGAGCGGCTGGGCAGCGCCGAGGCTTACCTGATGGGTGGCATCCAGTCCGGATCAATGGACAATTTTTCTACGGAAATTTTGTGAAAGTGGCGCTGAACGTCTTAAAGGATCAACCCACTGAGGACAGGTCTGTAGCCAATGTATTAACAAAACAGCTGCGCAAACTCCTAATGCCAGGCCCAGGTGAAGCTGACTTCCCTATGCGGCCAAGAGTGCGCGTCGTGAAGTCCGCCAGCGCGGAGACCTGGGATATTTTTGCAGCTTGAAACTTAGCCATTGCCGGCAGCCTGTGAGGGTCGACCACGGGGGGCGATTTTTGGAGTTCGGGATCAGACACCTCTCAGAACGCTGTACTCTCTAAATAGGCGGATGGGCAGTGGCGTGTCCAATTTCCACACGATGCTCATCGGCCGGTCACCTTCAGCTGATTCCAACGTCACGAGTCCGCACGCCCGGTAAGCATCATTTTGCTGCTGACGAACAAAAAGCTGGAATTTCCAGCCGTTGCCGGGACTCTCAAGATAGCGCTTGCCGCTGTTGGTGGTGGCTCCGGCACTGTTCTGTGTTTGCCAGTGAAAGCGATCAGCGCTGATTGCATAGTCTCGGTAGGAAATGCTCTCGTGGTAACCCTCGCTCTTGTCCAATGTCACAAACAGCAACTCGGTCTTGCGCTGCATAAGCGGCAGAACGCCTGCTTGGAATGGCGTGCGCCGCGTTGCGTTCAGCCAGCCCACGGCGGTCAAAATTTCGCGGGAGCCATAGCCCGCGTGCAGGCACAGGGGTGCATCTTCAAGGCCAGGGATAGGTTGGAAGGGTAATCGGGCTCGCGACTGGAGCACCGCAGTTAGTTCGGCCAGTTCATTACAAACCAAGGGGTGCTTGGTAAGCCGATCGATAAACGCGGCGTAACCAGCAGTCTGGTCGTTGCGTCCATCGACTTGATAGGCGAGCATCTGCAAGCCCAATCCCGCTTTCGAATGTATTGCCTCTGGTTGAGATTTTTGAGCACCGACCGCTGCCATGAGGTCCAGGCGCTGAGGGTCGTCTACGTGCAATAACGCCCCAAAACGTCGACTGAAATAGGCTTCTTCGGGACCGGGGTCCGCAACAATCAAGCCGGCATCGCGTTTCAAGGCGGTCCAGCCACTGCGACCAGTGCCAGCATTCAAGCGGTAAATGTCTTCTATTTCTAAGGTTTGGTCGTGCAAGAAGTCTGTCAAGCGCACTGCGGCTCGGCCGCGCAACGCGGCATAGGCCTGTAACTCAGCCCTAAGGCGGCGCCATGTTTGCGAAGTGAATGCGCGTAGGCTTTGCAACACTTGCTCTCTTGTCTGCCTCTGCAACTGAATGTGGCATCCGGGAGGAAGATTTCCAAAACCGAGTTCCACGCTTTCGACGAGTTCGCGACGCGACAAGCCGGTCAGACTTGCCAATAGCCGGTCAAAGCGAAATTCAGTACGGTGCTGCCCGACGAAATCCAGGACAAGACAGCTTTCCTTTTTCGGAGCCAGTCGTAGTCCACGACCAATTTGCTGTTGGAAAAGCACCGGGCTTTGGGTCGGGCGCAGCAGCAACAAGGTGTCAACCATGGGTAGGTCAATCCCTTCGTTGTAGAGATCGACCGTAACCAATGCGCAAAGCTCACCACTCATCAGTCGCAGGGGTGCTCGGCGGCGTTCCTCAGGCGAAGTCGTTCCAACGACACATGCCGCAGGCAGGCCGGCTTTGTTCAACCAAGCGGTCATGAATTCTGCGTGGGCGATAGACACACAAAATACCAAGGCCCGCGAGCGGTTTGCAGCCGACGCGAGCCGACGCCACTCGTTGACCACCAGCCTGGCGCGGACATCATTGCCGGTGACTAACTTGTCTACGGCCTCACGTTCGCCAGGTTTGTCCCAGGGCACTTCGGCGAAGTCTGTCGTATCGTCGCAGGCGTAATACTCGAATGGCGCCAGTAATTGCAAGTCGAGCGCATGCCATAGCCTCAGCTCGACCGCCGGACTGCCGTCAGGGCGAGCGTCAAAATGCTGAGAAATTGGTTGCCCGTCGCTGCGCTCTGGTGTTGCGGTCAGACCAAGCAATAGGCTTGGACGCACGGCGGTCACAAATGCATCAAAGCGGTCGGCAGCAAGTCGATGGCACTCATCGATTACGACAGTGTGCCAATGCTCGGCACCAACCATGTCGACCAAATTGCGGCTGCTTAAGCTATCGATGGTCGAGAAAAGGTGGTCGAAATGTTCAGGGTTATGGTTCCCAGTCAGCATCTCGCCAAACTCTGGATCACGCAGGACCTCGCGATATGTTCGCAGTGCTTGCCTGAGAATTTCTTCGCGGTGTGCTACGAAAAGCAGGCGTGGCCGCCCGCCGGCAAGCGTGCAACTGTTGCGGTAATCGAATGCTGCGACAACGGTCTTGCCGGTGCCGGTTGCCGCTACGACAAGATTACGCCATCGCCCTTGTGATCGTTCAGCGGCAAGTTGTTCCAGCATGTCCTGCTGATACGTTTTGGGTTGAAGGTCGAAGAAGCTGATCGTTGGTGTTGATTCACCGTTATGAAAAGATTCACGACCCAGCGCGTCAGTCAGCGCCTTGCGATGATCAACGTTGTCAGGGTCATACCGTTGAAATTCAGCGTCGGCCCATAAAGTCTCGAAATGGGCTTTTGCACGTTCAAACAGAGTTTGCTGAGCGCGTTGAGTCAGCTTGACAGTCCACTCCAATCCTCCAGTGAGCGCTGCACCGGATAAATTGGCACTGCCAATATAGGCAGAACCAAAGCCAGTTTTTCGGTGGAACAGCCATGCCTTCGCATGCAATCTCGTCCTGCGCCCGTCGAGCGAAACGCGAACTTCGCAGCCAGGAAGTCGCGCCAGTTCGTCCAGTGCTCGTGCCTCGGTTGCTCCCGTATAGGTAGTTGTCAAGATGCGCAATCGAGAAGCGCCTTGATTCGATGCCCCTAAGGCGGTGATTTGCTGCAGCACGTCTTGTAGCTTACGCACGCCCGAGACCGTGATGAAACTGACCAAAATGTCGATTTGGTCTGAGGATGCGAGTTCACGTCGTATCTCGTGCAGCAAGGACGGCGAGCCCTTGCCGGCGGTGAATAGCCAAGGGGCAGCAAGGCCAATCTCTGGTGCGACAGGAAACTGGCGATCGCTACGGACGGCCTTGAGCAAGCGCATTGGTGCCGCGATGAGATCGACAACATCGGCTGACGCGGCCGGCTCGTTGTTGACCGCCAGTCGGTGGCGCATCGTGACAAGCAATTCATTGACCAACTCGAGTTGCCGCCTTGATTTTTCGGCAATTTCACCGCCCATGTCGTCCAGAATTGCCGCTACCTGATGAGCAATTGCTTGGGCCAAAAATTCTGTACCCCCGTCCTTGAGCGGGTGAATGTCGGAAGAACTCAGGTTGAGTTGTGCGGCCAACCGCTCGGTGACCAATAAGTCATAGAGCCCTTCGGGCAAGGTCATTCGATTTCCTTTGGCTCTGCCCAGACATTAAATCTGACGATTGAAGTTTCATCCGTTGATAGCAGAACGATGTCAACGCATCGGCTAAAGGAGCGCCATTGGGAGCTTCGTGCAGCAGTTCGCATCACACTGCTTACAGTAGGACGACGATCATGTTGTCGACGATGGCGGCAAGTCATGGCCAGTATTTCGCCTGGTCCGGCAAAACCCACCGGACCCCGCCGCGCGGATCTGCGGCATCGCCGGCGTAGCGCGGAATCAGGTGGATATGGACATGCGGCACGGTCTGGCCGGCGCTTGCGCCATCGTTGATGCCGATGTTGTAGGCGTCGGGTTGGTATTCCTCGTCGAGCTGAATTTTTTCCGCCTCCAGCAAAGCCATCAAGCCGGTGCGGCCGGCGGCGCTCAGATCAAAAAATGAACCGGTATGGCGGCGGCTGATGATCAGGCTGTGCCCTGGGGAAACCGGATAAGCATCGCGGATGACGACCCCATGTTCATTCGCTGCCAGGATGCGCTCGGCGGGCAGATTGCAGAACGGGCAGGGTGTGGACATGGCGGATGGTAGCAAGGGTGGCTGGTGCTGGCGTTACATATTCACGGCGGCGGACGATTCAATCCGACACCAGGTGGGAAAAAAAGTTTCAGACCGGTGACCCGTTGCTCGGCACGCAACGTAGCGGATTACGGGGAGTTTCTTGGCGCTGCCGATTCCCGCATTCCGGCCTGGGGCCTCATGCGGGCTACGAGCCTTGCTCACAAGGCCATCTTGGGCGCCGGCGCTCACAGGCGAAACGCACTCAGGTGCAGCAGCTGGCCCTTGGTTTCGAGTGCGCCGCCGGCGCCATACTGGCCTGCCCCGGAAGGTTGGTCACTCAATTGATGGATGGCGACCCTGGCGCCGCCAGTGCTTTGTGGCCAGGTGCGTCACCCATGGTGCTTTTCTCCTGGTAGATCGGCTTGAAGTTCGAGGCCAGGCCCATCGCGAAATTCCAGGTCTCGGGATCCAGCTGTTGCGCGAGCTTGTCTCTGATCTGGCCGGCGAAGAGTTTGTTGATGCCGTCCGGCAATTTGTCGGCTGCAAGCAAAGCGTACTTGGCCGCGACGATCAAGGCATCGGTGCCGGTGCTGGAGCCCTCCAGGATGGAAGCCAGGCTCAGGTATGCGGTGGGTTCACCCCGCTCGGATGCCCGCGTGTACCAGTAGACGGCCAGCAGGTCATCCC
>CAIJIT010000002.1 GCA_903820745.1 uncultured Burkholderiales bacterium | reverse complement strand
CAGCGCAGGCGGTGCGCCACGGGAAACCATCAAGGCTTACGTCGAGGCGCAGCGCGCTTGCTCTGCACCGTCAGCAGCCCTCACGGGCTGCCCCTCTACCTCCCCGCCATGACTGGCGGGGTTTCTCGGGAATTCCGATGAGCCAACTGAACAATCAATGGAAATTACCGATTGATGGCATGACTTGCGCATCTTGCGTTGCGCGGGTTGAAAAGCGCTTGCTGGCTGTGCCCGGCGTGATCAAGGCTGATGTCAATCTGGCCACCGAAGTTGCCAGCGTCGAAGGCTCGGCAAGCATCGAGGCCTTGCAGGCTGCGGTCGAAAAAGCCGGCTACCAGTTGAAGCAGCAAAAGCTGCGGCTGCGAATCAGCGACATGACCTGCGCCTCCTGCGTCAGCCGGGTCGAGCGCGCGCTGAAAAAAGTCAACGGTGTACTCAGCGCCGAAGTCAATCTGGCGACCGAGGCGGCGAGCATCACGGTGCTCGCCAATGTCACGCCGGACATGCTGATCGCTGCGGTGGTCAAAGCGGGTTATTCGGCCAGCCTCGAGGCCGCAGCGCCACCCAAACCAAGCTGGCAGAGCAGCGGTTGGCCGGTGCTTATCGCGGCACTGCTTTCGGCCCCTTTGGCGCTGCCGATGCTGGCAATGCTCGCCGGAAAACATTGGATGCTGAACGGCTACTGGCAGTTGGCGCTGACCTTGCCGGTGCAGTTCTGGCTCGGCGCACGCTTCTACAAGGCCGGGTGGGCCGCACTGCGTGCCGCCAGCGGCAATATGGATCTGTTGGTCGCCCTGGGTACCAGCGCCGCCTTCGGCTTGTCGGTCTACCAACTGCTGATGCAGGGGCCGCAAGCGATGGCGCTCTATTTCGAGTCGTCAGCGGTCGTGATCACTCTGGTGCTGCTGGGCAAATGGCTGGAGGCGCGGGCCAAGCGCCAGACCACGGCGGCGATCCGCGCGCTGCAAGCGCTGCAACCCGAGCAAGCGCTGGTGCTGCGTGACGGCCAGCAGTTGCTGCTGCCGATCGCCGCTCTGCAGCTCGGCGACTTGGTGCTGGTACGTCCCGGCGAGCGCATCCCGGTCGACGGCCAGGTACTCGAAGGCAGCAGCGAGGCTGATGAATCCTTGATCACCGGCGAAAGCCTGCCGGTCGCCAAGGCGCCGGGTGACCAGGTGACAGGCGGCGCGGTCAACGGCGCGGGCTTGCTGAAGCTGCGTTGCACGGCAATCGGGGCTGAATCGACGCTGGCGCGGATCGCCCGCATGGTCGAAGACGCGCAAGGCCACAAAGCACCAATCCAGCGCCTGGTCGATCAGGTCAGCGCAGTTTTCGTTCCGGTGGTGCTGGGCCTGGCGCTGCTGACGCTCCTTGGCTGGGGGCTGTTGGGTGGCGACTGGGAACCTGCGCTGCTCAACGCCGTCTCGGTGCTGGTGATCGCCTGCCCCTGTGCGCTCGGGCTGGCGACGCCGACCGCCATCATGGCCGGCACCGGCGTGGCCGCCCGCTACGGCATCCTGATCAAGGACGCGCAGGCGCTGGAACTGGCGCACGGCATCGAACTGGTGGCATTTGACAAGACCGGCACGCTGACCGAAGGCCGGCCGCAGTTGGTGGCGATTGAAGGCGCGCCTGAGCTCTTGCTGCTGGCAGCCAGCTTGCAAGCCGGCAGCGAACATCCGCTGGCACATGCGGTGAGCCAGGCCGCTGCGGCCGCCTCATTGCAGCCACTGCCTGCGCAGGATCTGCGCGCCATGCCGGGGCGCGGCGTGACGGCCAGCGTCAATTTCGAAGGTCGCCCGCTGAATCTGCTGCTGGGCAGCAGCCGCTTGATGCAGGAACAAGGCATCAACCTGTCGGCCTGGCAGCAGCGTGCCGGATCATTGCAGGCTGAAGGTCGCAGCCTGTCCTGGCTGGCCGCGCTCGAGGATCCACCGCGATTGATCGGCCTGCTGGCCTTCGGCGATGCAGTCAAAGCTTCTGCTGCTGCAGCGATCGAGCGCCTGCACCGGATGGGCATCAAGACAGCGTTGCTCAGCGGCGATAACCACGGCAGTGCCGGCGCCGTGGCCAAGGCGCTGGGAATCGACTTGCTGCACGCCGAAGTGCTGCCGGCCGACAAGGCCCGCATCGTCGCCGAGTTGCGCGCCGGCGGGCGGCGCGTTGCGATGGTCGGCGATGGCATCAACGACGCGCCGGCGCTGGCTGCCGCCGATGTCGGCATGGCGATGTCCAGCGGCACCGAGGTCGCGATGGCGGCAGCCGGCATCACCTTGATGCGCGGCAACCCTGCGCTGGTCGCAGACGCGATTTCAATCTCGCGCCACACCTACGCCAAGATCAGGCAGAACCTGTTCTGGGCTTTTGCCTACAACGTCGTCGGTATCCCGCTGGCCGCTTTCGGCCTGTTGAACCCGGTGCTGGCGGGTGCGGCGATGGCTTTTTCAAGCGTCTCGGTCGTCAGCAACGCGCTGCTGCTGAAGCGCTGGAAAGCCCAAGCCTGAGGGCTCGCGCTAAGCCGCCAGGGCGCGCCCGATCAGGATCTTCTGCACCTCGGACGTGCCCTCATAGATCTGGCAGACGCGCACATCGCGGTAGATTCGCTCGACAGGGAAGTCGCTGACATAGCCATAGCCCCCGTGGATCTGGATCGCGTCCGAGCAGACTTTTTCAGCCATCTCGCTGGCGAACAACTTGGCCATCGCGGCTTCCTTCAGGCAAGGCAGGCCGGCGTCCTTCAGGCAAGCGGCATGGCGGATCAACTGCCGCGCCGCTTCGATCTGGGTGGCCATGTCGGCGAGCTTGAACTGGATCGCCTGGTGCTTGAAGATCGGTTGGCCGAAGCTGCTGCGGTCCTTGCTGTACTGCAGCGCCGCTTCGAACGCCGCCCGCGCCATCCCGACCGCCTGGCTGGCGATGCCGATGCGTCCGCCTTCCAGGCCCGACAAGGCGATCTTCAGACCCTGGCCTTCGATGCCAAGCAGGTTGGCGGCCGGCACGCGGCAGTTCTCGAAGTTGATCTGCGCGGTGTCGCTGGCATGCTGACCAAGCTTGTCTTCGATCCGCGCAACCTGGTAGCCAGGCGTCGTCGTCGGCACGAGAAAGGCGCTGATGCCTTTCTTGCCAGCGGCTTTGTCGGTCACCGCCATGACGATCGCCAGATCGCCGTTCTTGCCACTGGTGATGAACTGCTTGACGCCACGGATCAGATAGTCAGCGCCGTCGCGAACCGCCGTCGTCTTCAGTCCGCCGGCTTCGGAGCCGACATGAGGCTCGGTCAGGCAGAAAGCACCGAGCATGTCGCCGCGCGCCAGCGGTTTCAGGAACCGCTGCTTTTGATCCTCGTTGCCGAAGGCCATCAGAATCGAGCAAACCGGACAGTTGTTGACGCTGACCACCGTCGAGGTGGCACCGTCGCCGGCGGCGATCTCCTCAATGATGATACTCAGCGCCAGATAGTCGAGACCGGCGCCGTCATAGCCCGTCGGCACAGCGACCCCATAGCAACCCAGCGCCGCCAGGCCCTTCAGCTCGACCGCAGGAAAATGATGACTCTTGTCCCAGGCTGCGGCTTGCGGCGCAATTTGTTCTTGAACATAGGCGCGAATCGCGTCCTGAACGGCCTGGTGTTCTTCTGAGAGGATCATCGTAAGTCCCGGTTTTGGCTCGCCATGCAGCAAGCGGGTTACTGAGTTTCAAACCAATTGTTCGCAGCGCCCGACTGCGCGGCCCCAGCGCTACAGCGCGACATCGAGATTCAAGGACTTTCCAGGCCTAGCGCCCGACTGCGCGACATCGAGATTCACAGGATCTCGAGGCCTAGCGCAGTCGCTTCTCCGCCGCCGATGCAGAGCGAGGCGACGCCGCGCTTCAGACCGCGGTGCTTCAAGGCGCCGATCAAGGTGACGATGATGCGCGCGCCCGAGGCGCCGATCGGGTGGCCGAGCGCCACCGCGCCGCCATTGACGTTGACTTTCTCATGCGGCAGCCGGAACTCGGCCATCGCCGCCATCGTGACGGCGGCAAAGGCCTCGTTGACTTCCCAGAGGTCGACGCTACCGACTCCCCAGCCATTCTTCGCCAGCAGCTTGGCAATCGCGCCGGCTGGCGCGGTAGCAAACCATTCGGGCGCCTGCGCATGCACCGCATGGCCATGGATGCGCGCCACCGGCTGCAGACCGAGCTTGACAGCGCGGCTTTCGAGCATCATCAGCATCGCGGCAGCGCCATCGGAGATCGACGAGGAAGTCGCTGCGGTGATCGTGCCATCCTTGACAAAAGCGGGTTTCAGGCCCGCGATCTTGTCGAGCTTGGCCTTGAACGGCTGTTCGTCGCGGCTGATCACAACGTCGCCACCTCGGCCTGAGACCGTCACCGGCGCGATTTCCCAGGCAAAGCTGCCATCTTCATTGGCACGCTTTGCGCGCTCGGTCGATGCCACGGCGAAGGCATCCTGGGCCGCACGGCTGAAACCGTACCGGGCCACGCATTGCTCGGCAAAAACACCCATCGCCTTGCCGCGCTCATAGGCATCTTCGAGACCGTCCAGCGCCATATGGTCGAACATTTGCGCTGCGCCGTACTTGATGCCTTTGCGCGCATGCATCAGATGCGGCGCATTGCTCATGCTCTCCATGCCGCCGGCAACCATGATCTCGGCGCTGCCGGCTTTCAAGGCGTCATGCGCGAACATCGCGGCGCGCATGCCCGAGCCGCACATCTTCGACAGCGTCACCGCGCCGATCGATTGCGGCAGACCGGCTTTGAGCACCGCCTGGCGTGCCGGCGCCTGGCCCTGACCCGCCATCAGACAGTTGCCGATCAAGGCCTCATCGATCAGATCGGCGGAAATGCCAGCGCGCTGGACTGCGGCCTGAATCGCCACGGCCCCCAGTTCCCAGGCCGCCAAGTTGGCGAAATCGCCGAGCAGACCACCGATCGGCGTGCGTGCGGCAGAAACGATGACAACGGGATCAGACATGATTGAAAAGCTCCTTATTGAACCGGCAGATCTAAATGGCGGGTCGACTCCATCAACGCCGAGCTGCCGACCGCGCCGCCCTGGGTTGAATTGAAGCGCTTGTGCTCGTCATAGGGGAAAACATCGTGCACATGGCCGGCCAGAATGCTCGCCTTGTATGACTGCCAGAAGCCGGCATCGAGCAGGTCGGCGTGGTGGCGCATGAAAAGTTCTCGCACGCCCGGATGGCCGAGCAAGAACGGTCCGAAGGTTTCAGGGAAGATGTCGCGCGGGCCGACCCGGTACCAGACTTCTCCTGACATTTCCTCTTCGTCGGTCCGAGGTTCGGGCACGTGTCGGAAATTGCAATCGGTCAGATATTCGATTTCGTCGTAGTCGTAAAAAACGACCTTGCCGTGGCGAGTCACACCGAAATTCTTCCAGAGCATGTCGCCAGGGAAGATGTTGGCCGCCACCAGATCCTTGATCGCATTGCCATATTCGATCACCGCATGTTCCATCTGTGCCGGGTTGGCTTCGTGCAGGTAAATATTCAGCGGCACCATGCGGCGCTCGATGTAGACATGGCGCAGCACCAGATAGTCGCCCTTTTCCTCGATCAAACTTGGACAGAAATGGCGCAGCTCGGCAATCAATTCCTCTTCAAAGCGTTGGCGCGGAAAGGCAACGTTCGAGTACTCCAGCGTATCTGCCATGCGCCCGACCCGATCATGCTGCTTGACCAACAGGTATTTGCTCTGGATCAGCTCGCGTGAGGTGTCTTTTTGCGGCGGGAAAAAGTCCTTGATCAGCTTGAAGACGAATGGGTAAGAAGGCAGGTCGAACACCAGCATCACCATGCCCTTGATGCCGGGGGCGATACGCAGCTTGTCGCTTGAATGGCGCAGGTGATAGAGGAAGTCGCGGTAGAAAAGATTCTTGCCATGCTTTTGCAGGCCGATGGCGCTGTAGATTTCGCCGCGCGGCTTGCGCGGCATCATCGAGCGCAGGAACTGCACATAGGCGCTGGGCACTTCCATGTCGACCATGAAATAGGCGCGCGCAAAGCTGAACAGCATCAGCAGATCGTCTTCACCGAACAACGCGGCGTCGATGTACAGCTGCCCCGTCGCCCCATGAAGGATCGGCAGGGCAAACGGAGTTTCTTCGAAGCCGTTGATGATCTTTCCAACCAGGTAAGCGCCCTTGTTGCGGTAAAAAAGCGAGCTGAGCACCTGGATCTGGAAATTGGTGCGCCAGCGGAAATCGCCGAGCTCTTTGTGCACCGCTGCCAGCACAAAACCCGCATCTCGCGTCAGATCCTCGAATTCGACCTCAAGCTGGAAGTTGGTGATGACGCGTTGCAGCGTTTCGGCCAGGTTCTGCCGCGTTGGGTAATAAGCGCGGTAGGTTGGTTTGGCGGCCGGTTCCTCATTTTCGATGTATTCGGTCGAAACAGCAGGGCGCACAAAGATGAAGTCGTTATGGAAATAACCGTGATGCAGGATGCGGGTGCAGACTGAATTGAAAAAGGTTTCGGCCAACTCGGGTTGATGATGGTCGATCAACAGGCCGATGAAATGCAGCTTGACCTGCTGCCAGACCTGCATCGGTAAGGCGCTGGTCTTGAAGGCCCGCTCCAGCGCTGCAACAGCCTCATCAACGCGCAGGTCGTAGAACTCGATACGCTCGCGCTGGGCCCGCTGCTGGCCATGCCAATCGGCCTGCTCGAACCGCTGCTTGGCAGCGGCTGAGGCTTCACGAAAGATCCGGTAATGGAGGTTGAAGCCTTCCAGCATCGCCTGTGCGATCTGGAAGGCACGCGGGTCGTTGAGCTTCTGGGGGAACATCGACGCTCAAGCCCGGGCAGTTCAGGACTGGCTGCTCAAGCGCTGGTCTTCATAGCGCCGCTTGACTGCTTGCAAGGCCCGCTGAAACGCCGGGCTGACCTGTTCTGACGCAGCGGCCGTGATCTGCAGATCCTCCAGCAGGCCGTTGTGCAACCCGTAGACCCAGCCGTGAACGACGACCTCCTGACCGCGTGCCCAGGCATCCTGGACTACTGTGGTCTGGCAGGCATTGCGGGCCTGTTCAAGCACATTCAATTCGCACAGCGCATTGACCCGCTGCTGCAGGTCGAGCTGATCCAGCCATTGCTGGTGGTGATTGCGCACATCCTGCACATGGCGCAGCCAGTTGTCCGCCAACCCGACACGCACATCGAGCAAGGCAGCCCTGACGCCACCGCAGCCCGAATGTCCGACGACGATGATGTGCTTGACCCGCAAGGCGTCGACCGCGTATTGCATCACCGAGAGGCAATTCAGATCCGAATGCACGACCACATTGGCCACATTGCGGTGCACAAAGAGCTCGCCCGGTAAAAGATTCACCAGTTCATTGGCCGGCACGCGACTGTCGGCACAACCGATCCAGAGGTACTGCGGCGTCTGCTGCTTCAACAGGCGCGAAAAGAATCCAGGCTCGCGGATCTCGGTCTCGTCGGCCCATTGCTTGTTGCTGTCCAGCAACTCTTGAAGTTCTATGCTCATGCTGACTATTGTCGCTGTTCATCGCCTTTGATTGCCATAGGCGGCCCTTGCTTCACATGGTCTCCGCAAACAACTCACGCCCAATCAACATTCGCCTGATTTCACTCGTGCCCGCCCCGATTTCATAGAGTTTGGCGTCTCGCCAGAGGCGGCCTAGAGGGTAGTCGTTGATATAGCCATTGCCGCCGAAAATCTGCACGCCCTCGCCGGCCATCCAGGTCGCTTTTTCGGCGCACCACAGAATCACCGAGGCGCAATCCTTGCGCACCTGGCGGACATGTTCCAGGCCCAGCAAATCAAGATTCTTGCCGACCGTGTAGCAAAAGGCCCGGCCGGCTTGCAGCACCGTGTACATGTCGGCGACCTTGCCCTGGATCAGCTGAAATTCGCCGATGCTGCGACCGAATTGCTTGCGGTCATGGATATAAGGTACGACGTTGTCCATCACCGACTGCATGATGCCGATCGGCCCTGCGGCCAGCACGGCGCGTTCATAGTCGAGCCCTGACATCAAGACCTTGGCGCCACCGTTCAAATGGCCGAGGATATTGGCCGCCGGCACCTCGACATTACTGAACACCAACTCGCCGGTATGCGAGCCGCGCATGCCAAGCTTGTTCAGCTTTTGCGCCACGCTGAAACCGGTCATGCCCTTTTCGATCAAGAAAGCAGTCACGCCGCGCGCACCCAGCTCGGGCTCGGTCTTGGCATAGACCACCAGCGTGTCGGCGTCAGGCCCGTTGGTAATCCACATCTTGCTGCCGTTGAGCAGGTAATAACCGCCCTTGTCTTCGGCCTTCAACTTCATGCTGATGACATCGGAGCCAGCACCCGGCTCGCTCATCGCCAACGCACCAACATGCTCGCCGCTGATCAGCTTGGGCAGGTATTTCTGCTTCTGCGCCTCGCTGCCATTGCGCTTGAGCTGGTTGACGCAGAGGTTCGAGTGCGCTCCATAGGACAAGCCGACTGAAGCCGAAGCTCGGCTGATTTCTTCCATCGCGATCATGTGCGCCAGATAACCCATATTGGCGCCGCCGTATTCCTCGGCAACGGTAATGCCGAGCACGCCGAGCTCGCCCATCTTGCGCCACAAGTCCATCGGGAACTGGTCACTGGCATCGATTTCGGCCGCGCGCGGTGCGATCTCCTGCTGAGCAAAATGCTGTACTGCGTCGCGCAGCGCATCGACCTCTTCGCCAAGTTGAAAATTCAGGCCGGGCAGATTCATCGCAGTCTCCGATTCGAATGGGGTCAGAAGCTGGCTTCTGACAGCAACAGCCCCGCAGTTTACCGGTTGACGTTTACGTAAACGTAAGTCCTGCCGGATATTTTCCGGCAACTGGCGGCGCGGTGGTGGCTTCTTTGGCGGGCAGCTTTCGATTTGCTTCACAATGCTCCATCCGAATCATCGACCCCGGGAGAAGCCATGAAATCACTGATCCGCCGCCGCACCTTGCAATGGCTGGGCGCTGTCGCCTGCGCTCCCTTGACCCCTTCTGTCTCGGCACAGAGCAGCAAGACGATCCGCTTGCTGGTCGGCTTTCCTGCCGGCGGCGGTACCGATGCGATCGCGCGTCTGCTCGCCGATCGCCTGAAGGATGAACTCGGCGTGCAGGTTCTGGTCGAAAACAAGCCCGGTGCGGGGGGTCAGCTGGCCGCGCAGGCCTTGAAAGCTGCAGCGCCTGACGGCAGCACTTTTTTCCTGACCCATGACCACACGGTCTCGATCCTGCCTCTGGTCGTCAAGACTCCTGGCTTTGACACGGCCAAGGACTTCATGCCGGTGGCGGGCTTCGCCAATTTCGCCAATGCGCTGGCAATTTCCAGCGGCACGCCGGCCAAGTCAGTCGCGGACTATGTGGCATGGGTCAAGAACGCCGGTGGCGGCAAGGGCGCGATCGGCGTGCCTGCGCCAGCTTCGGTGCCCGAATTCCTGGTCAAGGTACTGAGCGAGAAGTTCCAGATCGACCTGATTGCAGCGCCCTACCGTGGCAGCGCGCCGATGATCAACGACATGCTCGGCAACCAGATTGCCGCCGGCATCGGCTCGATCCCGGACTTCATCGAAAACCACCGCAGCGGCAAGCTGCGCGTGGTGGCCGTGATGGGCTCGTCACGCCAGGCCACGTTGCCTGAGGTACCAACGATGGGTGAGGTCGGGTTGGCCGGATTCGAGGAACTGCCTTTTTATGGCTTCTTCGCCCCAGCAGGGACGTCGAAAGCGCTGCTCGACCCCTTCTCCGCCGCGCTCGCCAAAGTCATCGCCATCCCGGAGGTCAAGGAGCGACTCACCGCGATGGGCTTGTCGGTTGGCTTCATGACCCAGGCTCAGCTTGCCAGCCGCGAGCGGGCTTACACGGCGACCTGGTCGCGGATCATCAAGGCCAGCGGATTTCAACCGCAATGACGCGCCGCGCCCAAACTGGCGCCTGACACCGGTTTACAAGAACCGTTCGAGCAGTTTTTTCGACAACTTGTCGAGCGCGAAGCGATCGGCCACCAGCAGTTGAAGCCCATGGCTGCTGGCAATCAACAAACGGCCAGATCCCAGGCTGCGGATGTCTTCCTCGGTGCGCAGAATGAACTGCGCTTCGCCGCGGTCGGTCTCGACAGTCCAATGACTCGGCGTCGAAAAGGTTGAAACGCTCTTGAGGCGCTGGATCGTCGGCATGAAATCCCGGCTGGCCAACTCGGTTTCGAGCAATTCGCGCTCGCGCAATGGCAGCGCCGACAAGCGCGCAATCCAGGCCAGTTCATGGCCATCCTGCCCCACCAGGGACAGGCCTTCGTCGGGTGCTGAAATCGGGTGTGCGCGCACCGGCACCACGCCCTCATGCAGTAAGCCCTGGGCATCGGTCAGCAGGAGACGCCCAAAGGCATCGCGCGACAGCGCTTGAAATGGCAGCGTCAACATCGTTTGCGTCATGAAGGGCAGGCTCAGGCGTTGATCGTATGGGCGGAAAGATTGGGCGGCATGATGCGGACATCGTCGGCTGCTTCATCATCTGCGTCAGCATCGACGCGGCGCGCCTGCGCTTCATAAAGCCGCCAGTAAGCACCTTGCTTGGCCATCAACTCGTCATGCGGGCCGACTTCGACCACCTGCCCGCGGTCCATCACCACCAGGCGATCGGCTTTGCGCAGCGTCGACAGGCGGTGCGCAATCGCGATTGTCGTGCGCCCCAGCACCAGGTTGTCGAGCGCCTTCTGGATTTCAGTCTCGGTTTCGGTGTCGACCGACGAGGTCGCTTCATCGAGAATCAGGATGCGCGGGTCAATCAGCAGCGCGCGGGCAATCGAAATGCGCTGACGTTCGCCGCCCGACAGCCCCTGCCCGCGCTCGCCGACCAACGAGTCATAGCCTTGCGGCAGGCGCAGGATGAATTCATGCGCATGGGCGGCACGCGCGGCCGCGACGACCTCTTCACGCGTCGCCTGCGGCTTGCCATAGGCGATATTTTCAGCGATCGTGCCGAAAAACAAGAAGGGTTCCTGCAGCACGAGGCCGATATTGCGGCGGTAATCCGACACGGCAAAGCGTCGCAGGTCGACACCGTCTACCCGGATCGATCCCTCGGTCACGTCATAGAAACGGCAGATTAAATTGACCAGCGTGCTCTTGCCCGATCCCGAATGTCCGACCAGACCGATCATCTCGCCGGGTTTGATTTCCAGATCAAGCCCGCGGATAACGGCGCGGTTGCCATAGCGAAAGCCGATGTCATGCATCGTGATGCCGCCCTTGACCACAGCCAGCTTGACCGGATCGACCGGCTCGGGCACGTTCGAGACATGGTCGAGGATGTCGAAGATACGTTTGGCGCCGGCCGCTGCCCTCTGCGTGACCGAGACAATGCGACTCATCGAATCCATGCGCCCGTAAAAGCGACCGATGTAGGCGATGAAGGCGGTCAACACGCCCACAGTAATCTGCTGATTGGAAACCAGCCAGATGCCGCAGGCCCAGACCACCAGCAGACCCATTTCAGTCAGCAACGAGACGGCGGGGGTGAAGACGCTCCAGATCTTGTTGAGCTTGTCATTGACCTTCAGATTGTTGGCATTGGCTTCACGAAAACGTTGGGCCTCACGCGCTTCCTGTGCAAAGGCCTTGACCACGCGGATGCCCGGGATCGTGTCGGCCAGCACACTGGTGACTTCGCCCCAGACCCGGTCGATGCGTTCGAACCCGGTACGCAAGCGGTCGCGCACCATATGGATCATCCAGGCGATGAAGGGCAGCGGCGTCAAGGTCACCAATGCCAGCATCGGGTTGATCGAGAACAGGATCGCCGCCGTCATGCCGATCATCAACACATCGGTGGCAAAGTCGAGCGCATGCAGCGACAGGAAAACGCAGATCCGGTCGGTTTCCGAACCGATCCTCGACATCAGATCACCGGTGCGCTTGCCGCCGAAATAGTCGAGTGACAGCTGCAGCAGGTGGTCGAATGTCGCGGTGCGAAGATCAGCGCCGATACGCTCCGAGACCAAGGCCAGCAAATAGGTTCTTGCCCAACCCAGCGCCCAGGCGACCAGCGCCGCACCTGCCAGGCCGCCCAGATATGCGCTGACCAACCAGGGGTCGATATGCTTGCCGTTCTGAAACGGAATCAGCACATCGTCCATCAGGGGCATGGTCAGGTAGGGCGGCACCAGCGTCGCGGCAGTCGACAGCAAGGTCAGCACGAAGCCAAGTATCAACTGCCATTGATAGGGCCTTGCGAAGCGCCACAAGCGCAGCAGCACCCAGGTCGATGGCGGCGTGTGCAGTTCGCGTGCGCAGACCGGGCAAACCTCGGATTCAAGCGGCAATGGTGCCTGGCAGGCGGGGCACAGCGAGACCTCGTCGCCCTCGTTAAGGGTCTGTCCGGCCAGATGCGCTTGCTGGCGCTCGAACTGTTCGAGCCAGCGTTGCGCCCGCACATTGATCGCCAGCGTGAACCGCCAATGCGCCAAACGGCGTTCCGCATCGAGCAATTCGAGGCGGCCGATCCCGCCATGATCCGATTGTTTCAAGCTCAAGCCAGGCCGCAACAACCATTCAAGCCAGGCCTTGGCATCGCCATTCCAGGCCAGGATGCGTCGATTCGTCAGGACCAGCAAGTCGCGCCCGAAGCGCATTTTCGAATCTAGGTCAACCTCAAGCGTCGCCAGGACGTTTTCATTTTCAAGCAAGCGCGCTTGGCATTCGGCCAACTGAGGATGCTGAGGGGTTTCGACGAGATGATGATCGTGCATTATGTTTTTCAGCCAGGAGGCCGGGATCGGCCCTTGGCAATGTTTGAGGGACGATTTTCACTCAAGACCGTGCATCGGCCGGTCAATTCGTCAAACTGCCCCAGAAACAGCCAGCGAAAATACTGCGACTGCGCAAGCTCGGGTCGCACCGTATGAGCTGCTTTGCCATCGGCATACTGTTCCACCTGACTGATGCCGAACTGGGCGCACAATCACGCCCTGCCTCATTCCTCGTCAATGCATCCGGCCCTGAACAGGCAAGCTACCCATGAGAAACGATATCAAGCTGCTGCGCGTCAATTATCTGCGCGGCCCGAATATGTGGACATACCGTCCGGTACTGGAGGTCTGGCTGGATTTGGGCGAACTGGAGGATTTGCCGACCAACCTGCTCGACGGTTTCACCGACCGCATCACCAAAGCCTTGCCGGCGCTGGGTGACCACCATTGCGGCGTGGGCGAGCGCGGCGGATTCATGCAGCGCTTGGTCGAAGGCACTTGGTGCGGCCATGTCCTCGAGCATGTCGTGATCGAATTGCTCAACCTCTCGGGCATGCCAACCGGTTTTGGCCAGACCCGCAGCACCTCGACTCGCGGCGTCTACCGCATGGTGTTCCGCGCCCGTGACGAACAGGTCGCTCGCAGTGCTCTGGCTGAAGGCCATGCCTTGTTGATGGCCACGATCAACAGCCTGCCCTTCGAAGTCGAAGCGGCGGTCAGCCGGGTCCGCGACAAGCTCGATGATTGCTATCTGGGTCCGTCAACCGCGGCCATCGTCGCCGCAGCCACCGACCGCCGCATTCCGCATATCCGCCTCAATGACGGTAATCTGGTGCAGCTTGGCCATGGCGCGCGCCAGCGCCGCATCTGGACGGCAGAGACCGATATGACCAGCGCGATCGCCGAAGGCATTGCCGGCGACAAGGATCTGACCAAGACCCTGTTGAAGGCCTGCGGCGTGCCGGTACCCGAAGGCCGGGCGGTCAAATCGGCTCAAGAGGCCTGGGACGCTGCAGAAGAACTTGGATTGCCGGTTGTCGTCAAACCCTCCGACGGCAACCATGGCCGCGGCGTGACGCTGGATCTGAAACTGCGCGACGATGTATTGGCCGCTTTCGACGTTGCCCAGCGCCATGGCAGCGAAGTTCTGGTCGAACGCTATATCCGCGGCAATGAACACCGTTTGCTGGTCGTCGGTGGGCAACTCGTCGCTGCCGCGCGCGGCGAAGTCGCCTGGGTGCTCGGCGACGGTAAGTCGACCGTGCTCGAACTGGTCGAGTTGCAGATCAACTCCGACCCGCGGCGCGGGCAGACCGAAGAGTTCCCGCTGAACCGCCTGAACGCTGCCAGCGACGGCGTCATCCTGCTTGACCTGGAACGCCAGGGCTTGAGCGTCACCGCCATCCCCGAGGCCGGTCGCCGCGTACTGATACAGCGCAACGGCAATGTGTCGATCGATTGCACTGCCGAAGTGCACCCCGAAGTCGCCCATGCAGTGGCCTTGGCGGCACGCGTCGTCGGCCTTGACATCGCCGGTGTCGATGTGGTGGCCGAGGACATCAGCCGTCCCTTGCATGAACAAGGCGGCGCCGTCGTCGAAGTCAATGCCGGCCCGGGCCTGCTGATGCATTTGAAGCCCGCCGAAGGCAAACCCCAACCCGTCGGCAAGGCGATCATCGACCATTTGTTTGCCGAGGAAGAGAACGGCCGCATTCCGATCATCGGCGTGGCCGGCTCGCGCGGCACACAGACGATCTCCCGGCTGGTCGCCTGGTTGCTGCATTTGAACGGTCGCCATGTCGGGCTGGCCTGCCGCGACGGCTTGTTCCTGGGCACCCGTCGCGTCGAACGCAAGGACAGTGCGCGCTGGGACGCTGCGCATCGGCTGCTGATGAACCGCGGCATCGACGCGGTCGTGATCGAGAACAGCGCTGCCTCGGTGCTGCGCGATGGTCTGTCCTATGACCGCTGTCTGGTCGGCGTCGTCACCGACATGGACGGCATTGAATCACTGGCCGAATTCGATGTGCACAACGAAGACCAGCTCTACAAGGTGCTGCGCACACAGATCGATGTCGTGCTCGGCGAAGGCGTTGCCGTGCTCAACGCGGCGGTGCCAAGATTGCCCGAAATGGCCGAACTCAGCGATGGCGAAGTGATTCTCTACGCCGTCGACGGCAAGTTGCCGGCAATGGCCGAGCATCGGGCCAAGGGCGGCAGGGCGGTCTTTTTGCAACGCGGCGCGGCCGTGCTGGCGCAAGGGCAATCGGAAACTTCGGGCGCCAATGTCGACGCCTTGCTGCGCCGCTTTGCGGTCAGCAAGAGAACAATCAGCGCCGAAGTCGATGCCTCCACAGTGTTGGCGGCGGTCGCCGCAGCCTGGGCCCTGAATATTTCACCCGAGCTGATTTCAGCCGGCATGGATACTTTCGTGCCGGCACTGCCGGGTGAGACCAAGGCCTGAATCAAAGCAACGCAGCCCAGCCAGAACAATCCTTGAACGAAACCGGAATTTGACCTATGGAAGTTTCTCGCACAAGGGCCTTGCGTGGCCCAAATATGTGGAGCCGGCATACAGCCATTGAAGCGATTGTTCACTGCAATGAGATCGAGCAGTCGATCACCAATCTGCCGGGTTTTGAAGCCAGGTTGCGCGCCATCTTCCCCAGCATCGGTGCCTTGCGCCCGGCCAGCACCCAGCATCCGCTGATTTCCCTGGCCCATGTGCTGGAACAGGCCACGCTGGCCTTGCAGGCGCAAGCCGGCTGCCCGGTCACTTTCAGTCGCACCCATGTGACAAGCGAGCCGGGCAGTTTCCAGGTCGTGGTCGAGTACAGCGAGGAAGATGTCGGCCGGCTTGCCTTCGAGGCCGCCTGCCGCTTGGTGGAGGCTGCGCGCGACGATGGCAGTTTCGACGCCGATGCCAGCCTGGCGCAACTGCGTGAACTCGATGAAGATGTACGGCTCGGGCCCTCCACCGGCGCGATCGTCGATGCCGCGGTGGCGCGCGGCGTCCCCTACCGCAGGCTGACACAGGGCAGCCTGGTGCAGTTCGGTTGGGGCGCCAAGCAACGCCGCATCTGGGCGGCCGAGGTCGACGCGACCAGCGCGGTTTCCGAATCGATCGCCCAGGACAAGGACTTGAGCAAACGCCTGCTGCAGTCAGCGGGTGTGCCGGTGCCGCTCGGTCAACCGGTCGACAGCATCGACGAAGCCTGGCAGGTGGCGGTAGACATCGGCCTGCCGGTCGTGGTCAAACCACAGGACGGCAACCAGGGCAAGGGCGTGACCGTCAATGTCAACACGCGTGAAGACATGGAAACCGCCTACCGCGTCGCCGAAGAAATCGGTCATGTGATGGTGGAGAAATTTTTGCCGGGCAGCGACTACCGGTTGCTGGTGGTCGGCGACAAACTGGTTGCCGCAGCCAGGCGCGACCCGCCACATGTGATCGGCGATGGCAAGCATCAAGTCAAACAATTGGTCGATCGGGTCAACGCCGATCCGAAACGAGGCGATGGTCACGCGACCTCGCTGACCAAGATCCGCTTTGACGAGATCGCGGTGGCCCGCTTGGAAATGCAGGGCCTGACTCCCGAGTCGGTGCCCGAAAAAGGCCGCCGCGTGATCCTGCGCAACAACGCCAATTTATCGACCGGCGGCACCGCCACCGATGTCACCGACGATGTGCATCCAGAAGTTGCCGCAAGGGCGATTGCTGCCGCACAGGTCGTCGGTCTGCATGTCTGCGGCGTTGACATCGTCACCGAAAGCGTCCTGCGCCCGCTTGAAGAACAAAGCGGCGGCATCGTTGAAGTCAATGCTGCGCCGGGTCTGCGCATGCACCTGTCGCCTTCCTACGGCAAGGGCCGCAATGTCGGGGAAGCCATCATCGCGCACCTCTATGGCGCCGGACCGAACAAGCAAGAAGACGGCCGCATCCCGGTCGTGGCCGTCAGTGGCACCAACGGCAAGACGACAACGACGCGCTTGATCGCACATCTGTTCACGACCTGCGGCCTGAAGGTCGGCATGACCAACACCGATGGCGTGACCATTGACGGGCGCCAGACCGACAGCGGCGACTGCTCGGGGCCGAAGAGCGCGCGCAATGTATTGATGCACCCTGACGTCGAAGCGGCCGTCTTCGAGACCGCTCGCGGCGGCATTTTGCGTGAAGGCCTCGGATTCGACCGCTGCCAGGTGGCGGTGGTCACCAATCTGGGCGCCGGCGACCACTTGGGGATGAATTTTCTCAACACCGTGGACGAACTCGCGCTGGTCAAGCGCGTGATCGTGCAGAACGTCGCGCCCGGCGGCTATGCCGTGCTCAACGCTGCGGATCCGGTGGTCGCCAATATGGCATCGACCTGTCCGGGCCAGGTGATATTTTTTGCCGCTGACCGGCACCATCCGCTGATGGCAACACACCGCGCACAGGGCAAGCGTTGTGTCTTCATCGACGGCGAAATGCTGGTCGCAGCGCAGGGCAGCTGGCGCGAGAACATCGCCTTGCGCGACATTCCGATCACCCGCGGCGGAGCCATTGGCTTCCAGGTCGAGAACGCGATGGCGTCCGTCGCCGCGGCCTGGGGTGTCGGGCTGGACTGGGACACGGTGCGGCGCGGTCTGGCCAGCTTTGCCAACGATGCGGACAACGCCCCTGGCCGCTTCAATGTGATGGATTACCGCGGCGCCACTGTCATCGCCGACTATGGTCACAACGCCGATGCGATGCGCGCGCTGGTCGCTGCGGTACAGGCGCTGCCGGGCAAAAAGCGTTCGGTGGTGATCAGCGGCGCCGGCGACCGGCGTGACAACGACATCATCGAACAGACCCAGGTGCTCGGCGCGGCGTTTGACGAGGTGATCCTGTTTGAGGATGCCTGCCAGCGCGGGCGTGCCGATGGCGAGGTGCTGGCGCTGTTGCGCGAAGGTCTGCAAGGCGCCAGCCGAACCAGCTTCATCGCTGAAATCCAGGGCGAATTCATCGCCATCGACATGGCCCTGGCCAGGCTTGAGCCAGGCGACCTATGCCTGGTACTGGTTGACCAGGTCGAAGAAGCGTTGGCCCATCTGGCGATGCGAATCGCCACCGGCTAAACCCGGCCCGAGCGCTGACAAGGCCAGGCAAGAAACTGCGGTTTGAACAAGGCTATGATCGTTATGTCGTTGATTACATAACGAATGCTCACTGCCTTTTCTACGCTCGACTGGTTTCCGCTGTTGCTGTCACTGCAAGTGGCCGGCGTTGCCACGCTGCTGGCTTTGGTCGCCGGCGTGACGTTGGGCTGGCTGTTTGCTCGCCGGCCCTTTGCCGGTTCTAGCCTGCTCGAGGCGGCCTGCATGCTGCCCCTGGTGCTGCCACCAACCGTCGTCGGCTACGGCCTGTTGGTGCTGATGGGGCGCCGCAGCGCGCTGGGCGGCTGGCTACATGATCATTTCGAGTATTCGATCATCTTCAGCTGGCATGGCGCCGTACTGGCCTCGGCGCTGGTGGCCTTGCCGCTGGTCTTGCAGTCAGCCAGGGCTGCGTTTGGCGCGGTCGACCCGACCCTGGAAGCTGCAGCGCGGACCTTGCGGCAAACGCCCTGGGGCGTCTTCCTGCGCATCACCTTGCCCTTGGCCTGGCCCGGCATTCTGGCCGGAGGCCTGCTGGCTTTTGCCCGGGCGATGGGCGAATTCGGCGCTTCTCTGATGGTTGCGGGCTCGATTCCAAAACAAACCCAGACTGCTTCGATGGCGATCTACGATGCGGTTCAAAGCGGCAACGATGACACCGCCCTGTGGCTGGTGCTGCTGACTTCGGCAATCGCGATGGCCGTATTGATCTTGTCACGGCGGCTTTTCAGCCGCGCCTGACCTGCCGATGCGCTGGCTCTTGACCTTGCTCATGGCCTGGCCCTTGCTGGCCAACGCGCAGCAGTTGACGATCTCGGCCGCTTCCAGCCTGGGCGATGCGATGCGCGAGATCGGCCACAACTTCGAGGTTGCTCACCCCGGTATCCATCTGCGCCTGAACTTTGCTGCATCGGCATTGCTGGTTCAGCAACTCGCGCAGGGAGCACCGGTCGACCTGTTCGCCAGCGCCGACCTGGAGAGCATGGACAGCGCGCAACGCCAGCAGCTGATCATTCCCGGCAGCCGGCGCAACTTCAGCGCCAACCAACTGGTGCTGATCGTCCCGACGCAAGAGGGATTGCCGTTGCAGCATCTGAACGATCTGACTCGAAACGACGTTCGTCGCATCGCAATCGGCAACCCGGCCAGCGTACCGGCCGGCCGCTATGCCCGCCAGACGCTGGAAAAGGCCGGCCTATGGGAGAAACTGCTGCCGAAATATGTGCAGGCCGGGAATGTTCGTCAGGCACTCTCACATGTCGCGCGTGGCGAAGTGCAAGCCGGATTCGTCTATCGAAGCGACGCGCTATCGATGGCCGGTCAGGTACGCATCGTCGAGCAGTTCGCCAGCGCTGCGCAATATCCTGTCGCAGTCGCCCGCGAGGCGCGGCAAGCGCTGCTGGCGCAGCAATTCGTCGACTATCTGCAATCGGCTGCGGCGCAGCAGGTCTTGATCAACCACGGGTTTTCCAGACCATGATCGATGTCGACTTGAAACTGAGCCTTCGGGACAAACAGCGCCGCTTCGAACTGCGGGTGAGTTTCAGCTCGGATGCGCCGGTGTTGGCGCTGTTCGGGCCGTCAGGCGCCGGCAAATCGTTGACCTTGCAGGCGATGGCCGGCCTACTGCGCCCCGACGGCGGCCATGTGCGCATCGGCGGGCGCAGCCTGTTCAACTCGCAGCAAAGCATCAACCTGGCGCCTGCCGAGCGCCGTATCGGCTATCTATTCCAGAGCTATGCCCTGTTTCCGCACCTGTCGGTACGCACCAACATCGGCTTCGGTCTGGGCAGTTGGCGCCAGCCACGCTTGAGCCGCGAAGACCAGGACTGGGTCACAACGCTGTTGCAGCGCTTCGACCTTCAGGGATTGGCCGAAGCCAGGCCGGCCGATCTGTCAGGGGGTCAGCAGCAGCGTGTTGCGCTGGCCCGTGCGCTGGCCTGCAGACCCGAATTGCTGCTTTTGGACGAGCCCTTTGCCGCCTTGAACCCGCTGCTGCGGCGCGGCATGCGCGAACAACTGAAGCAATTGCGTGAACAATGGCAGATCCCGATCGTGATGATCAGCCATGATGTCGACGATGTGCTGGCGCTGGCCGACGAGGCGCTGGTGATCGAACAGGGCCAGGTCATGCGTCAAATTGATTTGGCCAGCGGCGCAGCGAGTGAGTTTTTCAGTCCCGCAAAACCCGGCCAAATGCCGCATCCGCAAGGCCGCCGCATCGGCCAATTGCTCGACCCAGGCAGAGATGGCTGAGGCGAGAATTCTCAGCGGCGAGTTGCGTCTGGCCGGCCGGCTCGATGCACGGTTCTTTGCGCTGCTCGAAGCGGTCGCGGCCACCGGCTCGATCAGCCGTGCGGCCAGCACCGCGGGCTACAGCTACAAGGGCGCCTGGCTTTTGCTCGAAACTGCGGCCAACCTGGCCCATGCAGCCTTATTGACCCGCAGCACCGGCGGCCGGGGCGGCGGCGGCAGCCAGTTGACACTTGCAGGCCAGGCTCTGCTCGATGCCTGGAAACAGTTGCAGTGCGCCCATGCCGAATTTCTGCATGAGCAGGAAGCCTGGATTACTGCACAACCGGCCCTGGCCGGAACCTTGAGGAGAATTGCCTTGACATCCTCCCCGCCCTAAAGGGCGGGGATTCCCTCTACAGGGGCTGCATGTCCGCAGCCGGCTCTGAACTTTGACAGGATATTGCGAGCAGCGTTCACATCACGATCATGCAAACTCTCACACCCCCAGCAGGT
>CAIJIT010000001.1 GCA_903820745.1 uncultured Burkholderiales bacterium | reverse complement strand
GACCCTGTACGCTTGCTGGTGAACTACCCGCCCAAGGTTTGCGTTTCCAATCGGGTCAACAGCCTGAAGGGCGTTTCTAGCCGCATGATTCGGAAGAAGAACTACCCGAGCATCCGCGAGAAGCTATGGGGCGGCGCGCTATGGTCGCCTTCCTACTTTGCCGGTAGCTGCGGTGGCGCACCCATTGACGTTATCCGGCAGTACATCGAACAGCAGCAAACACCACACTAGACGCACCCAACCGGACGGCTTCGCCGTCCGCGCTCTTGACCCCGCCCTGAAGGGCGAGGTTTGCCGCGCACCCGATCAAATTCAAATCAACAACGAGCTGACATGACTGCTTTCATCAAAGGCCAGGTCAGCCCCGGCAACCAGATCGACGGCCTGGCCAATATCTTCGAGAAGTCGCTCGGCTCGTCGATGAAGGGCGGGCCCCGGCCCGGCCCCTTGATGGCGGTTTATCACCCTGCCGAACCGGTCAAGCAAGCCGACTTCGTTTTCATGGACACGCCCGGTTTCGACCCGCTATCTGCGACCGGGCAGATTGCCGGCGGCGCCAACCTGATCGCCTTCACGAGCCAGCAAGAGCGAGTTACTCGGCCTCGGTGACCATGAGTTCGTGCCCGGGCAGATCGGCATCATGAGCTGACACCAGGCCGGGGCAGGGACTCAAGCCAGCAAAGCCGCCAGCTTGCCCCCGTAATTGGCTTCGATTTGGCCGCGGTACAGCTCGACCAGATGCTGGATTTCATCAGCACGGGGTAGCTCGCCGGGTTTGTTGCTCTGCGAGCGCTTCCAGCGGATATGGGCCAGGTTATTGGCAAAGCTTTGGATCAGTTCGGGATATTCGTTCAACAAGGTCTGCAAGGCGAACTGGTTGAACTCGTAGAGCAGGGTGTCGGCCTGGGTATGAACCGACGCGCCTTGCGGCAGGAAACCGAACAGGCTGCGACGACCGAAAAACTCGGTGGCGATGAAGTTCTCTTCGATCAGCTTGTCGTCCTGGTCGGCGGTTGAGCTCTTGACGATGCCTTCGGCAACGATGAACAGCGAGTTGCGGCTTTCCCCGAACTGCACGACGCTCACTCCGACCGGATAGCGCCTTGCAATCAGCAACTCGCTGATGCGCATGCAGACCTCCCTGGGGAAATCTCGCAAAATCTGCACCTGCTGGAGCAGATAGAACAAGTCGGACGAGCGGTTCGAGATCTTGCTGCGCATCACCCCCTCGACCGAGCCGCGTTTGGGCATTGCGACCATGATGTCGGCCTTGCGCATCGACTCGAGGATGTTCTTGATCACCGCATGCTCGGATCTCTTGGCGTCGCCGCTGTTGGCGATGAAGAAAATGACCTCGTACTGCACGCCATCAGGCAGCATCCTAGTGGCAAAAACCGTCGGCGGTTTGGCATGGGTGACGCCAATGGCACCCAGCGCGCCGGCATAGAGGATGCGCTCAACGCTTTCGACCGACACGTCGTAATCGATCAACAATTCCACCGATCGCTTCGAAATCGACTCTGGCTTGTTCAGATTCTGTATGACCTGCTTCAGAAGGCTGATATTCGGGATGATGGTGGTGCGATCGGCCGATGCCAGAATGGTGTTGCGCCAGGTGATCTGGTCGACGGTGCCCTGCTTGTCACCGACCTTGATGATGTCGCCGACGCGGTAGCTTTTCTCCAGGTTCAGGGTGATCCCGGCGAACAAGGCGACGGCAAAATCCTTCAGAGCAAAGCCGAGCAAGCAAGCCGAGCCTGCCAGGGTGGCGATCAGCGCGGAGATGTTGCGGTCAAAAACCAGCGACAAGATGGCGCAGATGCCGAAAAAAATCACGAA
The DNA here is from genome assembly GCA_903820745.1 of uncultured Burkholderiales bacterium. GTDB lineage: Bacteria > Pseudomonadota > Gammaproteobacteria > Burkholderiales > Burkholderiaceae_C > Paucibacter_A. The sequence continues at coordinate 4,222 of CAIJIT010000001.1, read as the reverse complement.
GCCTGTACTGATGCCACCGATCAAGGCCGGCACCTTGGCATTCAGGCTGCGCTCGATATAGCCGTGAATCAACTCCTGCTTGATCAGGCGGGCGGCCAGCAAGGTCAGAACGAAGGAGCAACTGCCGATGATGTATTGATAGACCAGGGCTTCTGACGCACCGCTCACATAGGCGATCGGGACGATGAAACCTTCAGTCAGTCGACTGAAAACGAACAGCACGATGGCCAGCGCCACCAGACCCTTGTAGCTTTGTTTCAATTTGATCTCCACAGATGCCGGCGGATCACTGCTGATTGGCCGGCAGGCGCAGGACAAAGCCCGTCGCATCGCTGCCGCCGACATCCAGACTGCCGCCAAAGTTCTCGAGGATCAGTTTCGCGAGTACCACCCCGACCAGGCTCTTGTAGTTTCCGACCGAGCCCGAGCCATGCTCGATCTGCGCCAGGAACTGCCTCGACTCGTCGAGCAAGGCGTTGCTCGGTGCGCTCGTGCCCGCGAAAGCCGAGCCTGTCAATGTCAGCAGCAGCCATTGGTCGTCGTCCTGGCTGGCGGTAAAAATCACCTCGCCCTGACCCGATTGCTGCGCCGCATAGGCCACCAGGTTGCTCAAGGCGCGCACCATCAGGTCGTTGTCGCCGCGGGTGCTGGGCAGATTCCCGCTGATCTGCGCGATGACCTTGAACTGGGGGAAGCGTTGATGCAGGGCGCTGTCCTTGCCGACCTGATCAACAATCTCCGGGATCGACAGGATGGTCGACGCATCGGCAACCAGGCTCTGCCGGAAGATCTCGATTTTTTCGTAATCGCTGACCAGACAACGCAATTGCTCGGCCTCGTTCAGCGCGAAGGACAAAGGCTTGCCGGCCGGATTGCCGCCATCGATGTCGCGGGCAGCTGTTTTCAGCTGTCCGGTGATGGCCAGCAGCGGTTCGCTGATCGCCGACATCAGATTGGAAAAGAAGCGTCGCTTGATGTTCTCGATCTCCTTGACCTTGTCAAGCGCAGCATTGCCGAGTTCAATCTGCTTTTCCATCCTCTTGCGGTCGGCGCCGGCGGAGCCCAGCAGTCCGGATTTCACTGCATCCAGCATCACATAGATGAGCACGAAGGCCAGTGAAAGAACCACAAAGGCCACTGCAAACTGGATCATCGAGGCGATGTAAGCGGCTTCGAAGCGCATTGTCAGGTCATCGGTGACCGCCACGGTGATCGTCGGAACGCCCTGGAAATTCGGGATCTTGATGGTGTGCAGAAAGATTTTCTTGTCACCAGAGTCGGCGATGATGAATTCCTTGGCGCGCGGGTCGAAGTCAGCATCGCGGATCAAGGTCTGGGTATTCGAGTCGGAATAATCAAAGTAGATGTCTTCCTTTTTCTCGATGTCGGTCTTGTCATTGTTCGGGCGTTCGGCGTTCTGCCAGGTCTCTTTGTGCAGGCTCATCGCCCAACCCAATTTGGAGGCCGCAGCGGCTCGCTCCAGCGGGATATGAAAGCTGCTGGAGAATTCAATCACCCCGTAGAATTTTCTTTCATGGAAGACCGGCACGATCGCGCGGATGCCGACGATGCCACCGGTGCCGGTTTCCACCGCCATCAAGCGCTCTTGGCGCAGGATCGAAGACACAACGGTCTTGCGGACCTTGGACATGTCCTGCTGCGCCATTTCCGCATGGTGGGCGCGATAGAACAGGATCGCCGGCGCCGTGTAGAAACTGATCTGCTCGACATCATGCTTCTTGTGCACTGATTCAAAGAAATCGTCGATTTCGTCGCCGAGACGTTTGCGATCGCCTTTTTCAAAGGGCTCGGTGATCCGGTCGCTTTGCAGCAGCACATCGGCAGCCAGGCCCATCGCCCGGTAGCGTCCCTTGATCAACTCCTCGAAGAGCACCTCGAACTTGTGGAAGCGGGTTTCCGACAACTCGACGATATGGTCGGTCTTGGTCTTGTAGGAAGATATTCCGATGAAGGCCGAGACGATCAATGCCAACAAGATCAAGACGGCGATGATCCAGGGTTTTGCCGTGATTTTCATGATTCAAACAAGCTCGTTGGGGGTCTTTGGGTGGCCGGCGGGCCGCTGCAAGCGCAGGTCGCCCAGCCGGATTTCAATGCGCAGCGCCACTGCTGGGCGGATGCATGATCCGGTCGGCCATCGCGATGGCTATGGCAGAAAGCAGGAAAGCGATGTGGATGATGGTCTGCCACATCAACACCTTGTCGGTGTAATTGGCGGCATTGATGAAGGTCTTGAGCAGATGGATCGAACTGATGCCGATGATGGCGGTGGCCAGTTTGACCTTCAGCACCGAAGCATTGACCTGGTCCAGCCATTCCGGCTGGTCGGGGTGGCCCTTCAGATGCAACCGCGAGACGAAGGTCTCGTAGCCGCCGACGATCACCATGATCAGCAGGTTGCTGATCATCACGACGTCGATCAGCGCCAGCACCACCAACATGATGATGGTTTCATTGAGGCCGCTGATTGGCTCGTAGCCGATGATCGTCTTGCCGTCGACCCCGCCGAGGATTGTGGCGGCCTGATAGCCGGTGCTCTTGACCAGGGTGACCAGGGCTTCGTGGTTGCCGAAAGCCGCTTCGACCAGGTGTAGCAGTTCGAGCCAGAACTGGTACACATAAACAGCCTGAGCCAGGATCAAACCGAGGTAAAGCGGCAACTGCAACCAGCGTGCGCCGAAGATCAGCCTGGGCAAAAATGCCAGTCGAACCGATTGATGGCCTGTTGCTTCTGTCATTTTTGGCGTAGTAGTGTACTAAGATAATATAGTTTAATAGAAAATAGCTGAAAAAACACATGAAAACCCATGAAAATGAGTAATAACAGTCGGCGCCAAGCAGGTTGAAGGTGACGGAGTCTCGGACCCGATACATAACAATCTGTTCGAATGCTCCGCAGAATTCATCGAATAAACAGTTTTAACCATTTGCCCAATTAATGTGGCTTATTCGAGACAATTTTTCTCTGGCAGTAGAACCGGAACAAGCGCGGCGACACCTTTTTTCTGCTCGAACTGATGTTTCGTGATCAAATTTGAGCGGTATCGTTCAGGCCGGCTTGGGCAGCTCGGGCTGGATTTCGGCTAGCCCCGAAAACTGCCAATCTGAACTCAACCGTTTTAATCAGGAAAAAACATGAAATCGATTCTTGCCGCAGTAGCCATTGGTTTGACCGTAGGTGCAATGCCGGTGATGGCCGAGGAAGAGCATGGCGCCGCCTTGTCATACAACCTCAGCGTGGCGAGTGAATATCGCTATCGGGGCATTTCGCAGACAAATTCAAAGCCAGCCCTGCAAGGCGGAGCGGACTATGAATTCGGCCATGGCTTCTATGTCGGCGCTTGGGCGTCGACGATCAGTTGGATCAAGGACGCCGGCGGCGGTGGCAAAGTCGAGGTCGACCTGTTTGGTGGCTACAAGAAGGAAATCGCCAAGGACCTGGTGCTCGACGTCGGTCTGCTCAGCTATGTCTACCCCAGCAATGGCCTGAAGCCGAGTGCTGATACGTTCGAGTTCTACGGCGCGCTGACCTATGGCCCCTTGACTGCCAAGTACTCACAGAGCACCGGCAATGTGTTCGGCTTTGAAAACAGCAAGTCCAGCGGCTATACCGAGTTGTCAGCCACCTTCGATCTCGGTGACGGCTATAGCCTGGTGCCGCATATCGGCCACCAGAGCGTGAAGAACAGCAGCAAGTTCGACTACACCGATTACTCGATCGGCATCACCAAGGAATTGCACGGCTTCAGCTTGAGCGGCGCGATCATCGGCGCTGACAACAACGCCTATGTCGGGCCAGGCAACAAGAACCTGGCCAGAAGCGCCCTGGTGGTGTCGGTCAAGAAAACTTTCTGAAGCTTCGGATGAAACGCCGCGCGCCTTGAACAGCGCGAGGTTTCAGGCAGGCAGCTCCCCCGCTGCGCAAAGGCTCAATGGCTTGTCATCTGATTGAAGGCTCGCGATTGGGCCTTTTCCATGTTGCGTCCGACCCGGATCTGCGAAGCAGGAAGAAGGCCCCGACCTATCCGGCCCCGCCGGATGCAGGCGATGGAGCCGCCTGCTCCTACTGAGCGGCCGCCCGGTGCTCCCCGAACGGTCGACAGTTCTGCTGAATGACTCCGGCTCCCGGACCATCTGCAAAAATCCTTGCAAAAGTTTTTTGCACGAGGCCCGATTCAGCCTCACAATGCGCAGGCCTTAT